>NVXL01000212.1 GCA_002746115.1 Alteromonadaceae bacterium | reverse complement strand
TTGTTGGTGTTGTTGGTGTTGTTGGTGTTGTTGGTGTTGTTGGTGTTGTTGGTGTTGTTGGTGTTGTTGGTGTTGTTGGTGTTGTTGGCGTTTTGGCTGTCCCCCTGTATCGCTGCTTAAGCCTTTATTTGTAGTTGAGACCCAGAATTTATGGATAAACTGAATGCGTTAAATATATTCCGGCTGGTTAGTCAGGAGCAGAGTTTTGCTGGTGCGGCCAGGCGTCTAGGGAGTAACCCCTCTACAATCAGTAAGGCGATTGATCGCTTGGAGCAGGAGGTTGGTTTTAGCTTGTTTCAGCGCAGTACCCGTCAAATTAAACTGAGTGAAGCGGGGCGAAAGTACTTGGTTGTCGCGCAAACGGCCATTGATGAATTGCATCACTGCGAACTGTCACTTAAAGCTAGTAACGAAGAACCCGAAGGCTTGCTTCGTATTAATGCGCCGGTGTCGTACGGGCGTTTATATCTGGTGCCGTTCATCCAAATTTTTTGTGAGCGCTATCCTAATATTCGTATTGAAATTTTACTCGATGATGCTTATGTGGATACTATCGAGCAAGGCTTTGATATCTCTATTCGTACTGGTGTTTTACCGGATTCAATGTTGGTGGCTCAGCAGCTAAGTTCGTTAGATATGGTTACGATAGCATCGGTGGAGCAGGCGCGCGGGCTTCTAAAACCGTTGACTCCCAAAGATATCGGCAAGCACACTTGGCTGCAATTTCGGTTTAAACAGTCGGGTAAAATATTTCCGATACAAACTATTCAGCGCGGACGGGTGACGATGCATCAAACGGAATCTCGTATCATTATGGATGACGGTGAGGCCTTGGTAAGTTGTTGCGTGGCCGGTTTGGGCTTTACGCAGCTCCCACATTTTGTGGTTAAGCATGCCTTGCAAGAAAATCGCGTTGTGCCAATTATGAATAGTTTTAAATCGCCAAGTTTAAGTATTTATATTGTCTACGTGAAACGCGAATTTTTACCTAAAAAGGTGAGGGTTTTTGTTGAGCAGCTCAAGCAGTATTTACAATCTAAAGGTGAGCATCCAGAGGGCACATGGGCATTAAACCTAAGTCCCATGAGGCCGTGTAAAATCAAATAAATCGAGTGTTTAGTGCGTAGCAGGCTTAGTTCGTAACCGATTTAGCTAGAAACGTGTTTGCCAAGTAACAATGTTTTTAGTATGGGTTTGGTGACTTTTCCCATTGCGTTACGTGGTAAGTTATCGGTTATTTCCAGTAGTTTTGGGATTTTATATGAGGATATTTTATCTTTACACCACTCTCTTAACGCGGATAATTCAAGTGAGGTGCTAGGTTTTAATACGGCTATAGCGCAGACTTTTTCGCCCCAAGTATCGTCGTCCAAGCCAATTACTGCGCATTCGTCAATATGGCTGTGGGTAAGTAAGCAGCTTTCTATTTCGAGTGCGGATAATTTGTAGCCGCCAGATTTAATAATGTCTATCGATGCTCTGCCCATTATACGGTAGTACCCGTTCTCGACAACTGCGATGTCGCCGGTGCAAAACCAGCCATCTTTAAAGCTGGCGGCAGTGGCCTCTGGGTTATTCCAGTATGACTGAAAAATAGAGGCACTTTTAACTCGAATCTCTCCCGCGAGGTTCTCCTTGGTAATGGCTTGGCCTTGCTCGTCAAAAAGCGCCACCTCAACCCCGGGTAAGGCAAGGCCGACGGCACCGGGGCGCCTTTCTCCATCATAGGGGTTGGAAATGGCCATGCCGATCTCAGTCATGCCGTAGCGTTCTAATAGGTGGTGGCCGGTTAGTTTGTGCCAGCGGTGAAATGTGTCGCTTGGGCATGCGGCTGAGCCCGATACGTTTAAGCGCATGATTTTAAAGCCGGAGGCTATTGAACTGTATTCGGATTTATTTAAGGTGCCCATATATTTCAATATATGGTTGTAAATTGTTGGTACAGCCATAAATACCGTATAGCTATTTTGGGATACTTGTTTGAGAACTTTTTCTGCGTCGAACTTAGGATACAGGTCAACTTGCGCGCCGGACCAAAGTGCACAGCATAGTACGTTGATAATACCGTGTAGATGATGCGCTGGTAAGAATAATGGAATGACGTCTTTTTGTTGCCATGCCCAAGCGTTAGTCAGGGTGTTAATTTGTGCTCGGATATTAGCTGCAGTGATGACGGTGGCTTTAGGTTTGTTGGTGGTGCCACTGGTGAATAAGATTAATGCTCTGCGTTCAATATTGAGGTGGGGGAGTGCGTGGCTGCGTTGAGCGAGGTCGATGTTAACCGCTTTTATCTTAATATTTAAGGTTTCACATAATTGACGCAAGGCAATTGTATTTGGGTAGTTGGTATCAAAATCACTTGTTACGATTAAGGTGCTAACACCTGCGGTCTTTAGTGCGTGTTCGAGCTCGGGGAGTGCAGCATGAATATTGAGCGGTACGGCAATGGCACCTGTTCGCCAAATGCTCAAAAGGGCTATGGCATATTCATGGCAAATTGGGATTAAGCAAGCGATGCTGTGATCATTAAGTAGCGGCTCTTTCTGCTTCTGCGGCATTTCATGTCGGGTTGTTTCAAGCAATTGGCGAGCATAGTTATTAATTGCATCGTTAAGTTCTGCATAACTAAGAGTTGTACCTGCCCAGCTCAGTGCAGTGTTGTGATTAGTCGATTGTAGGTGAGGGAACCAAGCTTGTTCTTTTGGGGTGTTCATCGTAGCCACTTGCTTAAACCTTATGCAATCAAATTTGGGCGCTATCATGCCGCTTCCTAGGCTTATTTGGCAACAAAAAAAGTGTCAATCTTTCAGTAGTTGATAGGTGAACTGTATCATGGTTTGTTCGGGGGGTACTGCCTAGAGAGGCGGAGGGGCTGCGGTTATAGTTCGATTCGTGGCTTACTTAGTTGTATATCTATTCGCTTAGTATACCTATAATTAGGGGTAAGTGTGAGAGTGGGGTAATGCTTGCTGAAAGTGATGCGACTGTAACTGTGGGTTCTGCACATTACTTCCCTCCATCGTCATTAAGTCGTGAGTATTTTCAAGAAAGTAGTCACAGGTCTTGCTGTTCTTGGAAAGGCGAGGCGCATTACTACAGCGTTATTTTCGATGAGCAAGTCAATGAGAATGCCGCGTGGTATTACCCCGAGCCTAAAGGTGCCGCCAAGGAGTTCGGCGGTATGGTGTCATTTTGGAAGGGCGTTGAAATTATAGGCTAAGCCAATGTCAGAATACCGTCAATGTACAGCTACCGGCAACTGGGTCATTATTGCGCCTGAGCGCGGTGATCGTCCGCTGGACTTCGGCGAGACTGCGCACGAGGTGGTGGTTTCAGCGAGTCGGCATCCGGAGTATTCTCCCGTGTGCCCTTTTTGTCCTGGTGCTGAGCATCAAAGTGAGCGCGCTTCGTATTGTTGGCCTGATACTGAAGGGGCTTGGCAGTTACGAGTCGTACCCAACAAATTTGCTGCTGTGTCCTCTGCTTATCCGCCCGAACGTAGCCATAAAGAAATGCATCTCAAAGCGGGCGGTTACGGTATGGCGGAAGTGTTGATTGAGTCGCGGCAACATAATGAGCACTTGGCGCTCATGCCCTTGTCTCAGGTTGAGCAAGTGATTAGGGCGTATAAATCGCGCTATAACACGATGTTTGACGATGGGCATATTCAGTGTGTCAGTATCTTTCGAAATTATGGAAAATCCGCCGGAGCGTCACTCGTGCATCCGCATTCTCAAATTATTGCGACTCTGGTGGCACCGCCAGGAGTCAGTGAGCAAATCCATTATGCTAAGCGTGCTTTCGATACCTTTGGGCGCTGTGTATATTGCGATGTTATTGAGTTAGAGCAGCAAGCTGGGGTGCGCATAGTAGAAGAGAATAGCGATTTTATCGCATTGTGCCCTTTTGCATCTCGCTCTCCATATGAATTACAGATATTCCCTAAGCGTCATAGTGCCATCTTTGGGGATATTAATGTGCAAGAGGTAAAGTCCTTTGCGGCGATATTGCAGAGCAGTCTTAGGCGTATTTATGAGGTGCTCGATAACCCTGATTACAATTTCTTTATTAGGACGATGCCTAAGCACGATGGTGGCGCCAGTCATTTTCACTGGTATTTGCTTATCCTGCCAAAAATACAGTGCAGCGCAGGCTTTGAATTAGGTACCGGTATGTACATTAATACTACCCGGCCAGAGGATTGCGCATACAGCTTAGCGGTTACAAGCAGAGCCTCTTAAGGTACGCTTGTTATGGGGATGTGTATTTTTACTAGGCGCAATTCAAATGTTATGCCTTCTTTTTTGTCGCGGATAAGCTGCCGAAAGTTGTCAGTCTTGCCGTAAATGGTCAGTTGTATTGCATTTGGTTTGCACGTTTATTCTCTATTGTTGTAGCGTTAGAGTCATGCTTAAGTGGCTCTTAAATAGGGCTACAAGGCGTTATCTGACCGTTTAGTCATTGCTTTTCGTGTTTTATCGCTAAACGTTTGGCTCGATAAGGCATAAGCGGTAGTATTCTGCTATATGTAGGAAGTTAGTAGGCGTATAAAGTCATTTAAATGATAACTTTTAGGTTGGCTTGCATATTGCCTAGTTTTATATCGTAAGCTGTAGTGATCATATTATCTGTAAGTGGTACAGCGCGTACTTGATGATTTGTGATGCTGTGGTTTTGAGATGTGGTTATCCCCATCGGGTTGAGGTACTAAAAAATGTCATCAGTCAGTAATGATCGAAAAGTAAAAGTGTTAGTCGTTGATGACTCTCGCGTGGTTCGTGTTGCAGCGTCTCGTATGTTTGGCGATGATTTTGATGTGCTTCTGGCTGTCGACGGGGCGGATGCTCTGAGTATTATTGAGCGTGATAGTGATATACATGTCGTTTTTTCTGATTTGGCGATGCCAGAAATGGACGGCTATGAATTGTTAACGGCATTACGCGAGCATACGGATGAAAATATACGAACCTTACCAATTATTATTGCCACTGGTGCGGGAAACCCTGAGCCGGCTAAGAAAAAAGCTTTTTCTTTAGGCGCTACTGACTTTATCACTAAACCATTCAATGGTACTGATCTGCGCGCTCGCGCTCGGTCATATGCACAATTCCGTGAGGCAAATAAAGAGCTTAAAGAACAGGCGACTATCGATACACTGACGAGCTTGTTGAATTTGCGCGGTATTCAAATGCAGCTCAATAAGGAGATTTCTTTTGCTGTTCGTCATGAATCGAATATCACATTGATGTGTATCGAAATCGACCGATATAAAGACTTATTTGTGCGTATCGGTCGCCATGGCACTGAGACGCTGATTAAAAAAGTATCGACTGTTTTAGAGGATACTTTCCGAAAAGAAGACAGTTTAGCCCGAGTTGGTTTGGCGCGTTTTATTGTGTCTATGCCACTCTCCCAGACGGAAAGTGCTCGCGACCTCGCGAATCGTATTTGCCAGACAATAGAGTCATTTAAGGCAAGCCTAGACGGAAAACGTATTAAGATTACGGTATCTATCGGCGTTTGCGCGGTAGAGTCTGATGAGCAAGTGGATGTTGATTTCCTGTTGGGGATGGCGTTTGAATCCTTGGAGCGCGCATTACGTGATGGCGCTAGCCAGCTAAAAGAGTTTGGTATTGATGAGTATCGGCAAGTATTGCTAGAAAATGCCAAGCAGACCATGTCGGTGGATAGTGTACTCGAAGCAATCGAGCACGGTGATCGTGTTGGCTTGGTTGAGCGTATTGATAATGCGATTGATCGCCTTTCACCGCTATTTGCGATGTTATCGAATGAACAAATACAGCGCATAGTGGGTTATGGTCAGGGAATGAAGGGGAATATTGTTAACATTGATAGCACTCGGAGTGCTCAAAAGTAGGTGTTGTTAGCTGGGTTTTTTACCGGGTGTTTGGGTAGCGAATGGTTTAGTTTCTATCTGTATTATATCTAGTGAGTACTCCAGAAAAGGTTGTAAAAGTTACAGTATTAGATCGCGGACTCTCGACCAAGGCTTTTGTCTGCGGTTAAATATATATTCATGTGCTTTATTTAGCACACTCACCGGTACATGATTCGAGGCTACACCACGTTTTATATGAAGCGATTCGCCTTCTTCTGCGTTGTAACCCAAGTCCAAAATTTTAAAGCTAGTGTAACGCTGCCCTTTGTCATGGGTTAATGGAATCACCGAAGCGCGCAGGCGCTTTTCATAGCTCTGCGTAAAAATAACGCCAATAGCACCATTATTTAATTCAACTAATGATCCTGTAGGGTATAAGCCTACGGCTTTAATAAATTCTTCTACTAAGCTTCCGTCAAATTGAACATCTTTTAATGCGTTGAGTTTAGCGATCGCGTTGGCTGGAGAAATTGCTTTGACTGGGTTGTACGGATTAATCATTAGCTCGAACGTTTCGATTAATCCGGCCACTCGTGACAAAAATGGAATTGCGTTTCCTTTTATGCCAGCCGGAAAGCCGGAGCCATCGTAACGTTCGCAATAATTCTGTAATGTTTGAAGGATGCTCTCGCAGGAAAAATGAAACTGACTTAAATGATAAATCGTTTCGTTCACGTGCGATTGGTACTCCATGCTGGGGCGTTCACGCTTGTATTTCATTAGTGTATATTCATCTTGTAAACTCTTGCCAATCCCTGTCATCAACAAGGTCATAGTCAGGTGGGTAAGAGAGAACCGGTTGAGGCCAAGTTGTCTCCCAACGATTCCTCCCCATACCGCAAGACGTACAGTATGCAAGTATATCGGTGCGCGATTTTCACGAATGCGAGATAACCATGCAAAAGCATCTGGGTTGCGAATGATGCTTTCGACCATGTCAGAGGTTCTATCGACAAGCTCTTCGATGTTAACACTGCGGTTATGCGTCATCCGTTCGAGCAGCTTACTGACCTGATGTTCGATATCATTAAATACCGGTAACGCCGTTTTAATTTCAGACTTGGTTTGTGTACTGACAGCGTAGTGTTCGACGGAGTGCTTTTTGACCCAATTATCCCTAGCTGGGTGAAAGGTGAGAGGTTTACGTTTAGCGTTGTGTGTTTTGTTAGCGCTTACTTTCGGTGGAATACGGCTAACTTTGAGGGCTGTTTTTTGAAGTGAGCTTTTATTCACGTCAATATAGACATATTGACAGTAGCTGGTGAGCTTGCTGATATCTACGCGGTTTTTAATTTTCAAGCCTTGTAGTAGGTAGTCGGTATCAGACCAAGGTAAATCGAGACGGCACACGTACATGCCTACCTGTAATTGGCGGACTTCGATTTTTTGTTCACTTACTTGCCACATGTTCTTTGTGCCCATATTTAAGAGTGAAGAAACACAACTTATGATGTTTGAGGCTGCGATTTATAAGGGGCGGGCACATGGCAGGACTGCAGGCTGGGAGGCCTGAGAATGCACTGGTAACCCCGCTGTCTTAGGTGTGTAAACCCGTAGATCGGTAGCTTTGCGAGCCTGCACTTTCGAAGCAGGTAGCCCTTATCAGTAAAAATAGTTATACGAAAAAAGTAACACATACCTTTTGAGTTGTAAAATTATTCAACAGTAAAAGTGTGATGCAGGTTTATTTAGTCTTAGAATGCCTAGCTTATGCTTTTTCGGAAACAAAGTGGCATCTTAAACGACGATTTGGCACTTATTTGATAGTGGTTTTTGACGCCAATGTTTGCAGTTTTCTGTATGGGTATACTCTATGGGGGGCTTGGGGTGGTGCGGGAGGTTTTTGTGTTTTTATATCCTTAAGTTGACTTCTTTCGATTCGCTCAGTGTTTGTAGTATATTGTTGAACGTGTGTACGTCGTGGGAATCCATTTTTTTAATAATTGTATGTATTATTGGGGCTTGGTTGGACTTTAATATACAAGATTGCACCTGTGTTTTAGCGCGTAGTCGTGTTAACTCATTTTTATATTTGACGTGAAACTCGACAAGTACTTCTGTGCCAATGGCTAACATCTGATTAAAGTCAATACTAATTCCGCCTTTCCGGATTTGGCTAATAAGCGCTGGTGTGATGCGCTTATCCGGGGTAAGTACTCTTACTTTCCAGTGAACCATGTAGCTTGGATGTTTAGACGGATCTTCGCTCATAGTATGTAGCTTACCCACTTAGCGTGACAATAGGACGATTGTACGGTGAAAAGGTTCTTGGCTAAATGAATTGTAGTTGACTATTAAGTCAAGCCGAGATGATTATGGATTTCATTACGCTGTGCTGAGACTTCTCCGAGGAATTCGGCGATAAGTGTATCGCGTAGGTTTTATTTTGTCGCTAAAAGGCGGTCGTAACGTCGGCTTAATATGTCGTAAAATTGTTCCCGTAGTTTCATTATGGTGGATTTTAAGTCTGCGATTTCTTGCTCGCTTATATCTTGTCGGCCAACATAGACTTGCTTCCTAAAAAAGGCAATTTTGGCGCCATATAAACGAAGTGTTTTCTCCATTGTTTTTTCTCCGAGCATTAGTAATTTAGCTTCAGCGGCTGAGAGCTTTTCAAACTCTAGGACTAATTCGGAGTTGATGCTGTTGAGCTCTTGTTTGCGTGCGGCTGGCCAATGCTCACCAAAGCGAGTAGATTCGATAACGAGTGCCGAATATTTGGCGAAGCTATGATTGACGTGGCCGACTTCTGAGGAGATGTCTTCGAGTAGCTGTATTTTGCGTTTTTGAGGTGTGTCTTTATTGTGTCTATTGCTGTGTTCATGCCACGCCCTAGAGACCCAAAGTGATGCTAAGACGAGTATCCCGCCTGTGGATACTTTAAGTAAACTATCAAAAATCAACCAATACTCATTTGTTACTTCCATAATGCCCTCTACTGCCAATAGTTTGACTGCGTTACAATAATGGCAATTAAAGCAATATATGAGCCAGTCCCGTATGAGCAGGCTCTATCTTGTTAGCCTCCGGCGAGTTTGACTTGATGTCCTTGTGCTTTTAAGTGATCAAGCAATTTGTCGCGTTGATCCCCCTGTATCTCGATAATTCCGTCTTTAGCTGTGCCCCCTGTGCCGCAGAGTTGTTTTAGCTTTTTGGCTAATATCTTGAGCGCTTTGTCGTCTAACTCAAATCCGGTCACGATGGTGACGCCTTTACCGTTACGACCTTTGGTCTCTCTGAGAAGACGAATAATGCCGTCTGATGCAGGTGCTTTTGGTTTGTTGGTGCCTTTAGGGAGCTTTATGCGTCCGTTCTCGGTGGAGTACACCAAGCGGCTAGAGCTATTGTCGTTGTTATTGTTGCGAGGCGTCATGACTTATAGCTCCTGTATGCGTTTCTGCATTTTACGGGCTTCTTTTAGGCGTTGTTCAGTCTTAGCTTTAATATAAATGTTGTCAGAGGTAAGTTTAAGTGCATTCTTTAATTGGATTATCGCTTTATCAAAGCGACCGTTGAGCATGAAGTATTCAGCTCGAGCGCTATGCACGTCGTATATTTTACCTACTAGTCCATGCACTTCTGCGAGGAGGTACCAGACGTAGTCATTTTTTGGGTGGCGCTTACTGTGTGCGAGTAAAATAGTTTCGCACTCGTTATAGCGCCCGGCTTTCATTAATGCCTCGGCAAGTTTGACATTGAGTGCGTGATGATTGGGGAACTTGCTGTGTTTACTTTCGATTCTGGCTATCGCAGCGTCAAACTTCTCTTCGGCGGAGTCTATTTCCGAAAGGCCGACAAGGTAGTGTAGGTGCTCGGGGCGTAGTTTAAGGAGTGTGTTGAACTCTTTGCGTGCTTCTGGCAGGCGGTTAGCTTTTTGCAGCGCTAGTGCTAGTCCGTAGCGAGCTATTTCGGCGTCAAGCTTATTGTTGCTATCCAAGCGCGGTTTAAATTGTTTGATGGAAACTTGAGGGTTGGCTTGATGCAGTATCATAGCCCTGACTTTTACCAATTGGTAAGTGAGATTGGGGGCGTGATATCTGCGAGGGTATTGTTGTGCTCGCAACTGTGAATCAGTAACGCGTGATTCAGTTAGCGGGTGAGTCAGTAAAAATTCAGGCGGTCGGCGCTGAAACCGGGACGCATTTAGCATTTGGTCAAACATGTCTCCCATAGCGTATGGGTTCATCTCTGAACGTACCATCGTATCCATACCAACGCGATCCGCTTCTTGCTCCATTTGTCGGCTAAAGCGAAGTTTGGAATCTATGGCGGCGGCTTGAGTTACTGACATGGCGGCGAGCCCTGCTTCTCCACCAGCGGTGGCTGCGATCAGTATGCTGGCCATTAGTGCAGCAAAGGCAGGTATTTGATTGTTTTTGCTTTCTTCAATTTGGCGAGCGTAATGACGCTGACTTAAATGTGCAAGTTCGTGCGCAAGTACCGAGGCAAATTGTTGCTCAGTCTGAGCATACTCGAAAAGCCCCGTGTGTACGCCTAATATTCCGCCGGGCGCGGCAAAGGCGTTGAGGGAGCGGTTGTTGACGAGCAGTATATCTAGGCGTTTATCTTTAAGGTCGCTATATGTAGCGAGGTTGCGGATAAGGTCCTCGGTGTAGGTTTGCATGAACGGGTCTTGGGAAATCTGTACTTGGGAGCGGTACCAGCGCGACCAGTATTGCCCGAGTTCATATTCTTGCGCGGGTGAGACGAGGCCTGCTCCCGCGCCTCCTAGATCGGGCAGGTCAAGATCTGCTGCGTGAGAGCGGTAAGTTCCGGTAAAGGCTGCGCAGACCAGGACTGCAGCAAGGCTGAGGTGTTTTATTTTTGCAAAAATTTGATACAACAATGCGCTATTCATCCTCTGTCAACAAAAGTAATAATACGGCTTTTTGATTTCAATATGATTCGGTACTTGGGTTAGATTAACAAGTAGGCACATGGTTCAATATACCTGAAGCTGTATAAATTATGTCGAAGAAACTTGGCTATAAAGCGCGATCTTTCAACAGCTTAGTTCAAGGCTCGTATAAAATGGTGCCAAAGTCTAGTGTTGAGGTTGATTTTTAACACCTTTGATGCAATCTTGCCGGTGTGTGGTGTTTAGCTATCATAACGTGGCTGTAATAGGCGAACTTTTCTTTGGGCTTAGGCTCTTTAGTGACAGGTTGATGAAATAAATGAATATAGGTACGGGGCGTGTAATCGAATTTTGTAAGGGAGTTGAGCGATGCTAAGTATACTCAGTCGCTGGGTGGATCGCTATTTAGCGGATGAAGAGGCGGTGTTGGTAGGCGTCATTATAATTGTGAGTTTGATGCTTGTATTGTCTATGGGTGTTGTGCTCGCGCCAATGATTGCGGCAATTATCATTGCGTTTTTAATGCAGGGTTTAGTTCAGCGGCTTAAGTCTTGGGGTTGCCCTCATTTGCCCGCGGTATCAATCACTTTTTTAGTCTTGACGAGTAGCTTAGGTTTGGTGTTGTTTTATGTCTTACCTGCATTGTGGGGGCAAACGGTTAACCTAATTAGTGAGACGCCTAGAATGATTAAAGAGGGGCAGCACATTTTACTCTTGTTACCTCAAAAGTACCCGACGTTGATCTCTGAGAGTCATGTGACAGAGCTAGCAGGTGTGTTGCGTGCTGAGTTTGCGCAAGCGGGGCAAACTATATTGTCTTTTTCATTGGCGCAATTACCAATCCTTGTGGGGATTTTGATTTATTTAGTGCTAGTGCCAATTTTGGTTTTTTTCTTTTTAAAAGACGGAGTGCTAATGGTGCAGTGGGTGACGAGCTTTTTACCAAAAGAGCGCCCTGTGATGGATAAAATTGGCCACGAAATGAATCAGCAGATTGCGAATTATGTTCGCGGTAAGGTGATCGAGATTGTACTTGTGGCGTCGGTTTCTATTGTCGCATTCTCGCTGCTGGATTTGCGTTACGCCCTGTTGCTAGGTATTGCTGTGGGTTTGTCGGTGTTGATTCCCTATGTTGGAGCTGCCGTCGTAACCGTGCCAGTCGCCTTGATCGGATTCTTTCAGTGGGGGTGGACCGGTGATTTTTTGTATTTGATGGTCATCTACACGGTGATTCAGGCCTTGGATGGCAATATTCTTGTGCCGCTTCTTTTTTCTGAAGCGGTAAAAATGCATCCCGTCGCGATTATGTTGGCGGTATTGGTTTTTGGTGGGTTGTGGGGTTTTTGGGGGGTATTTTTTGCTATCCCGTTAGCTACCTTGTGCAAAGCGACATTGTCAGCTTGGCCCACTAAAGGCGAAATTAAGGACGACCAAGCTTCTCATGATAACGTATAAAAAAGATATAACTATGATGCGCAAAATGCTTATGTTTTTCTTACCCTTAGTTTTTGTTCTGACGGTAAGTGCTATTTCAGTCCAAGCAATAGAGATAGAGCAGAGTCACTCGGATAAGCGCGAGATGGCATATTTCAAGTTGCCTAACCAGTTGAGAGTTTTGGTCATATCCGATAGTCGAGCAGAGAAGGCTGCGGCCTCTCTTGATGTGAACGTAGGGTCTGGTGACGATAGCGATGACCGATATGGACTAGCGCACTTTTTGGAGCATATGTTATTTCTAGGCACCAAAAAATATGTCACACCCGGGGAGTTCCAAGATTTTATCGCTGGTCACGGTGGAAGTCATAATGCTTACACGAGTGCGATGCATACGAATTATTTCTTTGACATTGAGCCTGCACATTTTGAACCGGCTTTTGATCGCTTTGCGCAATTTTTTATCGAGCCGCTGTTTATTGAAAAATACGTAGAGCGTGAGCGTAAAGCGGTGCACTCGGAATATAAGTCGGGTTTAGTTTCGGAGTATCGACGAGAGCGTGATGTGTTACGAGAATTGGTGCACCCAGAGCATAGTGTCCATAATTTTAGTGTTGGTAATTTAGATACGCTTAAAGTGGATAAACCTCGTCCATTACGTGAAGATTTACTCGGTTTTTATCAAAAACATTACAGTGCAAACCAAATGACTTTGGTGGTTTCAAGTCATCACAGTGTTGAGCAGCTTAAATCATGGGTAATTGAAAAATTCACTGCAGTAGGAAATCGTAATGTCGTAAAAGCTGATATCAAAGCGCCATTATTTGCTGAGGGCTTCTTGCCTGCGCGCGTAGATATTGTGCCGAATAAAGAGTTACGAGAGTTAAGCTTTGGATTCCCGATTCCATCAACGAAGCCGTACTGGGATAAAAAACCGACGCAATACATCGGTCATTTTATTGGGCATGAGGGCGAGGGCTCTTTGTTGTCTGTGTTGAAAGAGGCCAATTGGGCAAGAGGGTTGCGTGCTGGCGATAGCCTTCAGTGGCGTGGCGGCGAAGCCTTTTGGGTGACGATTTCTCTGACCGAAGAAGGCATGGACAATGTTGACGCCGTTAAAAATTTGTTATTCGAGTATATTAACCTGTTGCTAAAAGAGGGGGTTGAATCTTGGCGTTATGCAGAGCTCGCTAAGGTGGGTGAGTTTGGCTTTAAGTATGGAGAGCAGGCGGACTCTATTCGTGAAGTAATGAATCTTGCTAGTGCATTGCATGATGTGCCAGCGAAAAACGTCTTAAGTTCGCCCTACATATATGGTGATTTTGATGAGGCTTTGGTTCGGCGCTATCTTAGCTATTTGACACCAAGTAACATGTTAATGATTGTAAAAAGTCCTGAGCTAAAAACAGATAAAGAGAGTCATTTCTATAAAACAGCCTACAAAACATACTCGCTGAACTCTGAGGCGAAAGTGTCTGAGGGGAGTACTAAGGAGGATGCTGAGCGGGCTCGTAAGATGCAAAAAACGCTAGCTAGCGATTTAGCTTTGCCACGCAGTAATCCTTATATTGCAGCAGACTTTAGTATTATTGAGGAAGTCTCGGAACAGGCGTGGCAAGCTAAGCCTATTACAGCTTTTACGCATAAACACAGTCAAGGTTGGTTTCTCAATGATAATGTTTATGCCTTGCCAAAAGGGCGAGTGCAAGCGCGATATAAGCTGCCTTCGGTAGCTGATTCCGTTAACGGGGCAATTTCGGCATTAGTATTTGAGGGTGTTATTCGTGAGCACTTTAATGAATCTAATTACGAGGCTTCAATTGCCGGCTTATCTTTTAGTGTTACTGCCACGTCGAGAGGCCTTGATATGGATTTTCATGGCTATAACGACAAGTTGGAGCTGTATGCCAAAGATACCTTGAGAGCCATTCGTAAGTATCAAACAAAGCGACGTGAGGCTAAAAAGCTGAATTCCCTGTATTTTAATAAGGTTAAAAAAGACCTTATTCGCCGTTACAGTAATAAGCACTTTGATCGTGTCTATTCGCAGTTGTTTTATAGTCAGTTGCCCTCGGTAATATATAGCCCTTATTGGGAGCCCAAGGCCGTGATTGATGCGCTTGAGCGTTTTAGTTTGGAGGATTATCAGCAAGAGCTTTCACATATGTTTGATGGTGCTCAGGGCGATTACTTTGTCTTTGGTAATATTGCACAAGGTGATGCTAAAAAGTACTTCAAGAATTTTGCTAAGTTGATTGGGCGCAAAAAAGCGGACTTGGCATCAGGGCGGGTACTTAACTTGAGTGAGACCAAGCATACTTATGTGAAGCACCATACTGTGCCTGGGGACGATAATGCCGTGCTAGTTTATATCCAAGGGCGCAACGACACTATCGCTGAACGGGCGCAGATGGTATTGCTAAAACAAATGCTATCAACGCCGTTCTACAATAGTTTACGTACAGAGCAGCAACTGGGCTACATCGTTTTCAGTACGAATTTTCAAATGCGAAAAATGCCTGGAGTGATTGCCTTGGTGCAGTCACCGACATATTCATCGAGTGAAATATATACCCGGATTGATGCGTTTTTTGGTGAGCAACAGTCAGTTGTTTTCGAAAATTTCGAGCGTAACAAGCAAGCTGTTATTTCAGCTTTGGAAGAACGGCCTCAAAATCAGAGTGAGCTCGCTAAAAAGCACTGGGGAGCGATACTGCAAGGCGATGACCAGTTTGATTTAGAAGAGCGCATGATCGCTGCACTAAAAGCGGTCACAAAAGAGCAGATGACCCAGATGTATGAGGGCTTGGTAATGACAGGGAAGAATCGCTTGATATTGGTTGGTAGTAAACAAACGGATGAGGCGAAAGTTTTTGGTGAAACCGCTCGAAACTTAGGGGTATTAGAAACGTTTAAAGCAGAGATGAAGCAGTATGTTTATCCCTAGTTTTATCTTTAAAATTTATTCGTAAATGGTCGAGTTCTGATCTAATTTATGGTCTTTAATATCCCTCTAGAGTATAAGGTTGTTTGTATTTTGAGCGCCCATGGTGTACTGAGCTGGAAAAAAGTGTGTCATGTGTGTAGAATCCCCGCGCCAAAGCGTATGCTTTATTGTTGCTGGTTTTTGCTTAGATACTCAACCCACTGACTACCAAATTAGCATGCGGCTGCCTAGGGGACTATTGAATTGATGTAATTCAACGGTATACCATACGGCCCGCTGTATGTAATGGTTTGACATACCTGTAAGGCCAATCCGCTTTGGAGTCTGAGAAAATCGTCAACACACACTTTCTACCCCGTTTTTTATTTAATTTTCGGGGCGATCCACTTTTATTGAGTCATTGCTTGCATAGTGAGCAGTTTAATCGAGGAGGCTAAATGCTAGAGGAAACTGATGCTCTTGAAACCCAAGAGTGGTTAGAAGCGCTTGAATCTGTTATCCGTCACAACGGATCGGAACGCGCGTCCTACTTGTTAACGCAACTGGCGAATATCGCCACTAAATCAGGTGTGAGTTTGCCATCCGCAATTACCACGCCTTATGCCAATACCATCCCGGTGAAGGACGAGAACCGTATTCCTGGGGATGCTTATCTTGAGCGTAAAATTCGGTCTTTGGTACGTTGGAATGCAATCGCTATGGTTGTTCGTGCTAACGACAATAATGAAGGCTTGGGGGGGCATATCTCCTCATTCTCCTCTTCTGCTACTCTATATGACGTAGGGTTTAACCACTTCTTCCGTGGTAACGACGGCGATGCATTAGGCGACTTGATTTATTTTCAGGGGCATATTTCCCCGGGAATTTATTCTCGTTCTTATTTAGAAGGGCGCATCACAGAAACTCAGCTAGATAACTTCCGTCGTGAAGTCGATGGCGGTGGTTTATCTTCTTATCCTCATCCGTGGTTGATGCCTGATTATTGGCAGTTCCCTACGGTGTCGATGGGGCTTGGTCCAATTACGGCGATTTATCAAGCGCACTTCATGCAATACATGGAAGCTCGAGAGCTGTCGAAGAAAGGCAACCGTAAAATCTGGGCATTCCTTGGTGATGGTGAGTGTGACGAACCTGAAACGCTTGGCGCGATATCATTAGCCGGTCGTGAGAATCTTGATAACCTAATTTTTGTGATTAACTGTAACTTACAGCGTCTAGATGGTCCTGTACGTGGTAACGGTAAAATCATTCAAGAACTTGAAGGGGTTTTCCGCGGCGCTGGTTGGAACGTGATTAAAGTTGTTTGGGGTAGTCAGTGGGATGACCTGCTCGCCGCCGATACGACCGGCTTGTTGCAAAAGCGCATGGACGAAGTCTGTGATGGCGAATTACAGAACTACAAAGCCAATGGTGGCGCATACACTCGCGAGCATTTCTTTGGTAAGTATCCGGAGCTGCTTGAGCTGGTCAAAGATATGTCTGATGACGAGATCTTTGCACTTAAACGCGGCGGACATGACGTACAAAAAGTTTATGCTGCTTACCATGAGGCGACACATCATATTGGTCAACCAACGGTTATCTTGGCGCAGACCGTTAAAGGTTATGGCTTAGGAGCAGGTCAAGAATCTGCGAATATTGCACATAACGTGAAAAAGTTAGGTCTTGATGACTTACGTTATTTCCGTGACCGCTTTCAAATCCCCCTTTCAGATGAGGAGCTAAAGTCGGTGCCTTACTACCGTCCAGCACCGGATTCGCCTGAAATGGAATACCTGATTAAGCGCAGGGAGACGTTAGATGGTTTTGTACCCTCACGTGTTAACGATTTTGAAAAACTTGCTGTACCGAAATTAGACAGCTTTAAGGCCTTGTTGAAAAATACCGGAAAGCGCGAAATTTCAACCACTATGGCTTATGTGCGTTACATTTCAACCTTGGCTAAAGATAAGCAAGTTGGCAAGCAACTCGTGCCAATCGTGCCAGATGAAGCACGTACCTTTGGTATGGAAGGTATGTTCCGCCAGTTGGGTATTTACTCTTCGGCAGGTCAACAATATACGCCGCATGATCACAATCAGATCATGTACTACAAGGAAGACAAAAAAGGACAAATTCTCGAAGAGGGGATTAACGAAGCGGGCGCTATGTCGGCTTGGATTGCTGCAGCAACATCATACAGCACCAACAACATGCCGATGATTCCGTTCTATGTTTACTATTCGATGTTCGGTTTCCAGCGTATTGGTGATTTGGCTTGGCTCGCAGGCGACATTCAGGCGCGCGGCTTCCTTATTGGTGCGACTTCTGGACGTACCACACTAAACGGTGAGGGCTTGCAGCATCAGGATGGGCACAGTCATCTTATGGCGAATACGATCCCTAATTGTATTAGTTATGATCCAACCTACAGCTATGAACTTGCAGTCATACTTACTGAAGGTTTGCGTCGTATGTACGATGAAAAAGACAATGTCTTTTACTACGTCACGACCATGAACGAAGATTATGTTCATCCAGATATGCCTGCGGGTGTTGAAGATGCCATCATTAAAGGTATTTACCGACTGAAAGAAGGTAAAAAATCCGCTAAGAGTAAGCGTGTTCAGTTGATGGGCTCCGGCTCAATCCTTCGTGAAGTCGAAGCTGCAGCAACTTTGCTGAGTGAAGACTGGGGTATTGAATCTGACATTTGGAGTGTGACAAGTGTGAATGAGTTGGCTCGAGAAGGGCAAACTTGTACGCGTTGGAACATGCTGCACCCTAACGAAACTGCGCGCAAGCCATATATTACTGAGCTATTAGAGTCGACTAACGGCCCATGTATCATATCGACTGATTACATAAAAAGTTATGCCGAGCAGTTGCGAGCATATATGCCTCGTAGTTACACCGTGCTTGGAACCGATGGTTTTGGCCGAAGTGATACACGCTCTCAGTTACGTAAGTTCTTCGAAGTTGATCGTTATTTTGTTACCGTTGCGGCGCTTAAAGCTTTGGCGGATCAAGGCAACCTAGAGTCTCAGGTTGTCGCTGATGCGATCAGTAAATACGGCATCGATCCTGAAAAAGCCGATCCGACTAAGTGTTAATAGAGGGGAATTAATCCGTGGGAAAGCAAACGATTAAAGTCCCAGATCTTGGTGGGGCTGAAAATGTCGATGTAATTGAAATATGCGTTGCTGTTGGCGACGTGATTGAAGCTGACGACGCTTTAGTTGTCGTAGAGTCTGAAAAGTCCTCTATGGATATCCCTTCACCAATCGGCGGCAAAGTAGTTGCCGTGACGGTTAACGAAGGCGATAAAGTATCAGAAGGCGCTGTTATTGTTGAGCTAGAGACTGAGGGCGTTGGCGACAGCGCTCCAGAAAATAGTGCAGCAGAAGCCGCTCCAGCGGCACCTGAATCAGTAGCTCCAGCACCAGTAGCGGCGGCTCCAGCCGTGAGCGCTGAAGTCACTGTTAACGTACCTGATATTGGTGGCGCGGAAGGTGTTGAAGTTATTGAAATCAGTGTTGCTGTTGGTGATGTAATTGCTGAAGATGATTCGATAGTTGTCTTGGAAAGTGATAAGTCCTCAATGGATATACCTGCACCAGCTTCTGGTACTGTGTTGAGTATCTCGGTTTCTGAAGGTGATAAAGTTTCACAAGGTGACGCTATTCTGGTCTTGTCTTCTACGCAAGCGGCTACTGCTGCGCCAGTACCTGCGGCACCAGCTCCTGTTGCGACGCCTGCGAAAACAATGGCACCTGCAGGTGACGAACAAGCGCGTCCACAAACCAGTAGTGAGCTTCATCCTCAAGAGATTTTGAGTCCGGGAAGTGAGGTTTACGCAGGGCCTTCGACACGTAAGTTAGCTCGCGAGATGGGCGTGGACTTAAAGCAGGTTCAAGCTTCAGGGTCTCGTGGTCGCGTATCTAAAGATGATCTTAAGGGACATGTTAAGAAAATCATGACGAGACAAGCGCCAGCTGCAGTCACTGGTGGCGCTGGAATCCCAGCTATACCTGCTGTGGATTTTTCTAAATTTGGCGAGGTTGAACTCGTCAAAATGAGCAAAATCCACAAGCTCACCGCAGCAAATATGAGCCGCAATTGGCTGAATGTTCCTCATGTAACACAGTTTGATAATGCCGACATCACCGAGATGGAAGCTTTCCGTAAAGGTATGAAGGCAGAAGCGGAGAAGGCCGGAGTTAAGTTAACGCCAATGCCGTTCTTGCTTAAAGCTTGTGCGGCAGCACTGAGATATGAACGTTCTTTCAATGTTTCTCTGCACTCTGATGGCGAGCATTTGGTGAAAAAGAACTACGTAAATATTGGTGTTGCAGTTGCGACGCCTAATGGTTTAGTGGTTCCGGTGATTCGTGATGTTGATAAAAAAGGCTTATATGAGTTAGCAGAAGAGTCTGTGGCGCTTGCTAAAAAAGCGCGCGATGGAAAATTGATGCCAAGAGATATGCAAGGCGGATGTTTTACTATTTCAAGCTTAGGTGCGATTGGCGGTACGGGTTTCACACCAATTGTGAATGCGCCTGAAGTGGCTATTCTCGGTGTTTCAAAAGCGTCAATTCAGCCTGTCTGGGATGGAAGTGCATTTCAGCCTCGTCAAATGTTGCCGCTTTGCCTGTCTTATGATCATCGTGCTATCAATGGCGCTGATGCTGGTAATTTCCTAACCTACCTTAGCGCTGTGCTGGGTGATGTGCGTAAATTATTGGTTTAAAATCTTGGTTTAAAAACCAAGTCGTGACAAAAAAGACCCGACGTATAGTCGGGTCAAGTCTCGGGTGCTACGAGGTGAGAAGGTTTATGCTGATCTTAATCCATTGCTTCTCACCGATTACTCCTGTTCCTCCTTAACTTCTCCTTCAGCATTGATCTGGTTTTTCATCCTTGTTGATTTGATCCGTATTAACACACTCCGTTATTTTCAATAACTCTTCCGTTAGTTCCATATCCTTTAGCGCTTCCCCGTGATGATTCTTTGTGAGCATATTTGCTTTTTAGTTAGAAACTAAGCCTTCGGTTGGGTTGGAATTGTAAATTTCGATATTGACGCGTCGTTGCACGGCATAGCTGTCTTGGCTGTCGTTGTCGCTGGCGCCGTGGAAGAAAATTTCAACGCGGTTTTTCTCGATACCTAGCTCAACTAAAGCGCTCGATACTGTTTTTGCTCTTTCGTGAGATAGCCCGCTGTTGTATTCGTCAGTTCCGCGTGGATCTGCGTACCCATCTAAGCGCACTTTTAGTTCTTTGTTCTCTTGGAGGTAGTTGGCTAAAGACTTAATGCGCCGAGTGTCACGCTTGGATAAAAGGTCTTCACCGGTGGTAAATATGACTTGAAATTCCAGTGTTTGTAAGCGGCGGCTTTCTAGTTTTACGATGGCTTGATTTTTTTGCTGTAAGTGGCTCGAAAGTGCTGCAATTTCTTGATGCGCAGCGTCCAGGTCTTTTTGAGGGGCAATATCTTCTCTACCTTTCCCAGCAATGAGAGCGCCACCGATTGCCCCGACAAATAAGCCTATAGGTCCGCCGACCACACCGCCCGCAATAGCTGAGGCCGAAAAAATGGTGGCTCTTTGGGTGGCTCTAGCGGCCTCAGAGTGTTTCTCCGCAGCGAAAACAGAAGGAGTCATTAAGGTGCTGCTTAATACGATGCAAGAAGTTAGAAGTGCGTTTTTCATTTGGCGTCTCTCTGTCAATTAGCAAAATTATGATTGGGGCTGTGTTGTTTGTTGAGCCCTTGTGTTTGTCTACGGTTGTTATTAAACACCTGTAATTGGTCATTGAAGTGGAGGAGATCGGGCTAACTGACGATAGAAAGTGGCGAATTGTGACGCTGTGTTTTTGGAGTTGTTGTACACTGATAGTAAGTGCATAAAAAAAGCTCATACCTTGGTGTGTCTTCATCAGCGAGCTTTTAATAGTCAACTGGGAGATATATCATGATTGTTGCAGCCTCAGCTCTAGAAGATATTAGTGATCTACGTGTTTCAGATCTTATGTCACGGCACTTACTCACGGTTTACGAAGGGTGGTCGATCAAGCGCTTGGCCGGATTTTTTGTTAAACACAATCTTAGTGCGGCTCCAGTTGTGGCTTCCGACGACGAGTTAGTTGGTGTTGTGGCCTTGTCTGATGTGGTGAAATTTGAATCTAAAAACCACACTGAAAGAGAGATGAAGCGACTAGTTGAGTTTTATTGTGGCCCCTATGGTGGCGACTTAAGTGAGAACGATTTAAAACACTTAAAAGAGAAAGCTGTCGAGTATTGCACGGTCAATTCAATTATGACGCCGGAAGTTGTATCCGTTGATATTGGCGTTTCTGCCCTAGATGCATGTAAAATCGCCGTGAACATTAACGTCGACAATTTATTTGTGACAAAAGACGGCAAGTTGGTTGGTGTATTAAGTGCCATGGACTTCTTGCGGAAAATCATTAACTGAGTATGACTTTTTTTGACAACAAAGCCTTTGAACAAAACCGCCCCAAAAAACTTGCTGCGATCAAGCATGCTCGTGTCTGCAATGACGATGCTTTCTCGAGTACTTGGCTTGGTTCGCGATATCATATTTGCGCGTTTTATAGGTGCTGAAGCGAATGCCGACGCCTTTTTTGTCGCATTTAAAATCCCCAACTTCTTACGACGCCTCTTTGCGGAAGGGGCTTTTGCTCAAGCTTTTGTTCCGGTGTTATCAGAGTATCGGGCGCAGGGCTCTCAAGTTGCGGTTAAGAACCTTATCGATAGGATATGTGGTTGCCTTGGCTTAGCGCTGATAGGGATAACTACCTTGGTGGTGATTATATCGCCAGTGTTTGCCGCTATTTTTGGTATGGGGTTCTTGATTAACGACCCTGAGAAGTTTTGGTTAACGTCGGATCTTTTACGCATTACCTTTCCTTACTTGTTATTGATTTCTTTAACTGCGTTCGCAGGCTCAATACTTAACAGTTACGACCAGTTTGCGGTGCCCGCAATCACACCAATATTTCTGAACATATCACTAATTTTTTCCGCAGTTGTGGCTTCCTCTTGGTTTGTGGTTCCTGTCATGGCGCTCGCTTGGGGGGTGTTGGTGGCGGGTGTTATTCAGCTCCTATTTCAAGTGCCATTTTTATTGCGTTTGGGGTTGATGCCTCATCCAAAGGTTGACTGGTCGGATGAGTCTGTTAGACGAGTGCTCAGGTTGATGGCGCCAGCAATGTTCGGGGTTTCAGTCAGTCAAATTAACTTACTCTTTGATACTATTTTGGCGTCGTTCTTACCCACAGGTAGTGTTTCTTGGTTGTTTTATTCCGATCGTTTAGTCGAGCTACCGTTGGGCGTATTTGGTGTTGCGATTGCGACGGTTATTTTGCCCAATTTATCTAGACAAAATACTGGTGACAGCACTTACTTTAACGCCACTCTGGATTGGGCCTTAAAGGTAATACTGCTCATTGCGCTGCCATCAGCCTTGGCTTTGTTTGTTTTGGCAAAGCCAATTTTGTTCACCTTGTTTCAATATGAGAAAACCAGTGTTGTCGATATGACAATGGCGAGTTATAGCTTGAGAGCTTATGCGCTTGGCTTAGGCGCCTTTATGCTAATTAAAATATTGGCGAGTGCTTTTTTTGCGCGACAGGACACTAAAAGCCCGGTACGCATTGGCATTATTGCGATGGCAGTAAACATGGTGCTTAACTTACTATTCGTTGTGCCTTTGCATTATTTTTTCAAGCTTGGTCACGTCGGGCTTGCCTTGGCAACTGCGTGTTCTGCGTGCCTAAATGCATTCCTGCTTTATCGTAGTCTGCGTGCTAAAGCTGTATATCAACCGCAGGGCGGATGGCTAATGTTTTATATTCGCTTAGGTTTTGCATGTTCAGTAATGTTGGTTGGCTTGCTATCGCTTGCTCAATATTTGCCCGATTTCGCGCTGTTAACTTGGGCTGAGCGTAGTCGGTACTTAGCAATCTATGTGTCTGTAGGCACCGCTAGCTATATTTGTACCTTGATTATGTTTGGGATGCGTGTGCGAGATCTACGGTTACAGACACCTCAGGCCTAATAAAGCAGGTATTACTGGGGTGAGGCGACATCCCGCGGGTGCTTGGTGAGCTAAGAAAGGGTATACTGCTACATCTTTGTGCTTTCAAATTCTCACTATGGCTCAACACGAATTTATACATGGCCTTCAACGTTTGCAGATTCGTCACCGAGGGTGCGTGGCGACTATTGGCTCGTTTGACGGTGTCCATCGTGGTCATCAGGTGATTTTGCAGCAAGTCTTAGACAAGGCTAAAGAAATGCACTTACCGTCTTTGGCAATAGTGTTTGAGCCGCAGCCCGCAGAGTTCTTTTCGAGTCAAACGGTGCCTGTACGGATTATGCGTTTACGGGATAAAATCAGTGCTCTATTTGAACTGGGTATTGAACGTGTTCTGTGTTTAAAATTCAACAGACAGCTCTGCTCCTTATCTTCTGATGAATTTATTGATCGAGTGCTCGTAGATGGCATCGGTGTTAAACACCTTGTTATTGGTGACGATTTTCGTTTTGGATCTGACCGAGGCGGGGATTTTGCGTTACTTCGTAAAGCTGGTGTACAGCATGGTTTTAGTATCTGCGATACGCGTACAGAGACTGACGATGGCGACCGTATTAGTAGTACCCGAATTCGACAGTTGTTTGAACAGGATCGGCTGAAAGAGACAGAAAAACTTCTCGGACGCGCTTTTGCGATTACTGGACGAGTGATTTATGGCAAGCAGCTTGGGCGTACCTTGGGGTTTCCCACGGTAAATATCGCGCTTGGGCGTTATCGTTGCCCGGTACAAGGGGTGTATGCCGTTGAGGTTTATTGGGTTGATATGCCGGATAGGCCTGCGTTTCAGGGAGTCTCCAACGTGGGGGTAAGGCCGACGATTGACGGTGGTGCTAAACCTGTACTCGAAGTGCATCTGTTTGATACTGATCAGCAGCTATATGGCAAGATGCTTCGTGTAGTGTTTCGTAAAAAACTGCGCCAGGAAATGCGCTTTGAATCACTGGACAGTTTGACGGCACAAATACAGCGTGACGTAATACTCGCACGAGCCAGCTTTGAAGGCCGTGCAGAAACAAATAACATGGCAGTCAAAACATAAGACTGCAAGAGCGAACATAACAAGTAGATATTGAGCTTATGAGCGATTACAAATCGACATTGAATTTACCTAGTACTAAATTTCCAATGAAAGCAAACCTGACTCAGCGCGAGCCTCAGATACTTAAACGTTGGCAGGATGAAAAACTTTACGAACAAATTCGTGAGCAGCGTGAAGGCTGTGAAAAGTTCATTTTGCATGATGGGCCTCCATATGCTAACGGTAATATTCATTTGGGGCATTCGATTAATCGAGTGCTTAAAGATATCATTATTAAAGCAAAAACCATCAGTGGTTTTGACGCGCCGTTTGTGCCTGGCTGGGATTGTCATGGCCTACCGATCGAGCACAATGTCGAGAAAAAAATTGGCAAAGCAGGCGTTAAGGTTGACCATAAAACTTTCCGTAAAAAGTGTCGTGAATATGCGGCAAAACAAGTTGCTGGCCAGAAAGCGGACTTTGTTCGTTTAGGCTTACTTGGTGATTGGGAAAACCCCTATCTCACGATGGACTTTGAGTTCGAAGCGGACATCATTCGCTCGTTAGGTAAAATTGCAGAAAATGGTCACTTAGTAAAAGGCTTTAAGCCGGTCTATTGGAGCGTAGTGGGTGCCTCAGCTTTGGCTGAAGCCGAAGTGGAGTACAAAGATAAGGTCTCCTACTCGATTGATGTTAGGTTTTCGGTATTTGATCAAGCGGATTTACTTAGCCGTTTTGATGGCCTTGAAGCGCTTCCGGGCGAAGGGACTATCTCGGTTGTTATTTGGACAACAACTCCTTGGACATTGCCGTCAAACCAAGCTGTGAGTTTAAATACGGATCTTGAGTACATACTGATTCAGCATGGTCAGGAACGTTTGATTATCGCGGAAGCCTTACTTGAGAGCGTCACAGAGCGCGCAGGTCTCGCTGATGTAAGTGTTTTAGCTAAATGCACGGGTAGTGCACTTGAGCACCTTAAGCTTAATCATCCTTTTTATGAAAAACAGGTTCCTGTCATACTAGGTTCCCATGTCACGACGGACGCCGGTACCGGTTGTGTCCATACTGCGCCTGATCATGGTGTGGAAGATTTCGTTGTTGGTAAAAAATATGACCTGTCGACGCTGAACTATGTAAATGCCTCTGGCCTTTTTATTGACGGTGTGGAAATCTTTGCGGGTGAACACGTTTATAAAGTAGATGCTAAGGTTGTAGCTTTACTTGAAGAGCGCGGAAATCTATTACAGCAAAGTAAATTTTCGCATAGCTACCCTCATTGTTGGCGTACTAAAACGCCGCTGATTTACCGTGCGACGCCGCAGTGGTTTATCAGTATGAAGCATAAGGGACTACTCGACTCTGTAAAAAGTGCGGTTGAAGAGGTCACTTGGTTACCTGATTGGGGTAAAGCCCGTATTGACGGAATGTTAGAGAGTAGCCCTGATTGGTGTATTTCGCGTCAGCGTACTTGGGGCGTGCCAATTGCGTTATTCATACATAAAGATACGCAACAGTTACACCCTGAGACTGGACGCTTAATCGAAGAGGTTGCGCTACTTGTCGAGCAGCAAGGTATAGATGCTTGGTTTGATCTAGATAGCCGTGATTTACTAGGTGACGAAGCGGATAGCTATGAAAAAGTGACGGATACGCTCGACGTTTGGTTTGACTCTGGGGTAACGCATCAAGCAGTACTGAATCGCCGAGAGCAGTTACAGTATCCTGCAGATTTATACCTTGAAGGGTCTGATCAGCACCGCGGTTGGTTCCAGTCATCTTTAAAAACCGCCATGGCAATTAATGGTTCTGCGCCCTACAAAGCCGTGTTGACACATGGTTTTACTGTGGATGAAAACGGGCATAAAATGTCCAAATCCATTGGTAATACGATTGCTCCAAGTGAGGTGATCAACGAGTATGGCGCTGACGTGCTGCGCTTATGGGTTGCCGCGACCGACTATTCTGGTGAGATCACCGTCGCCAAAGAGAACTTCAAGCGTATCGCTGACTCCTATCGCCGTATTAGAAATACCGCTCGGTTCTTATTGTCTAATCTTTCTGGTTTTGAACCTGATAAACATGTATTGCCTTTTGATGAGCTATTAGCTCTGGATAAATGGGCAATTGATCAGGCAGCGAAAGTACAAGATGAGATTATTGCTTGCTACGATAACTATCAATTCCACCAAATTTATCAAAAAATACACAACTTTTGTATTGTTGATATGGGTGGCTTTTACCTCGATATTATTAAAGATCGTCAGTACACTACTCAGTCAGATAGCCAGGAGAGACGCTCGGTACAAACGGCACTTTTCCATATCGCAAATGCTTTAGTTCGTTGGATTGCTCCAATTCTATCGTTTACAGCGGATGAAATTTGGCGAGAGCTACCCGGGCAAACAGAGAGTAATGTGTTTGTTTCGCGCTGGTATTCATTGGAACGTCTAGCAGACAGCGCATCAATGAGCGGCGAATATTGGCAGTTTGTGGCTAAGGTGAAAAACGCTGTAAATAAGGCGATCGAGCTGAAGCGAGGTACTGGTGAGGTGGGCAGCTCGTTAGCGGCGCAGGTGACCCTTTATTGCTCACCAGAGAATCAGAAGCGCTTAGCGCTCCTAGAAGACGAGCTTCGTTTCGTACTCATAACGTCGTCGGTGAACATCGCGTCGTTAGATGACGCTAACGATACGGCACAAAGCTGTGATATCGAAGGGTTAAAAATTACTGTCGAGCGCTCCAAAGGTGAGAAGTGCGTCCGTTGCTGGCATCATCAGTCTGATGTGGGTAAGCATGAAGAACATCCCGAACTGTGTCATCGCTGTATTGATAATGTTGCAGGAGATGGTGAGAAACGCCGTTATGCATAGATACCTACCTTGGTGTTGGTATCTGTTTGCTTTAATTGTTGTAATCTTAGATTTATTTTCGAAAAAATGGGCAAGCTCAAATTTTGCTCTCTATGATCGAGAAATGGTCTTTTCGATGTTTGATCTGACCCTTCGCCATAACTATGGGGCAGCGTTCAACTTTCTGGCTCAAGAAGGTGGGTGGCAGCGAGCGTTCTTGGCGAGTGTGTCGAGTGCTGTAAGTATCGGATTGATTGTTTGGATTGCTCGTCTGGATCAAAGCAAAAGGCTAGAAGCCTTGGGTATGGCTTTAATCTTAGGGGGAGCGCTTGGTAATTTATATGACCGTGCGACCTTGGGTTATGTTGTGGACTTTATCTTGTTACATTATAAAGAGATGGAATTCCCGGTATTTAATATTGCTGACTTAGCGATTACGCTAGGTGTCGTAATATTATTTTGGGATGCTTTGTTTGATATGAAAAGCGAAGCTTAGTATTATCTACAAATTGGTCATGCGAGTAGGGTGTGTTATTGCTTAACGGCGACTCAGTACTCGCAGAATTTTCATATGCTCGCGGCTTGATAAGCGCGAATTGAGTTTGGTAAATAGCAAGTATGCACGAACTGCTGGTTGGCGAAGGTGTTCAGGTAACACTGCACTTTTCACTTAAGCTTAATGACGGTCAGATGATCGATTCCAACTTTGATGGTGATCCTGCAACTTTTATTTTCGGTGATGGGCGTTTGTTACCTGGATTTGAGCAGGTATTGGTTGGCTTAAAAGAAGGCGACCGTGAAACGTTTGTAATCCCTCCGGAAAAAGGGTTTGGTGAGAACAACCCTGGAAATGTGCACGTGGTTGGGCGAGATACTTTTGGTGAGGATATCTCCATCGCTAAAGGCGTTGTCGTGTCATTTGCGCATCCATCCGGAGGTGAATTACCCGGTGTGATTCTCTCCTTTACTGATGACAAGGTGACGGTGGACTTCAATCACCCGCTATCAGGGCGTAATATCACCTTCGATATTGAAATTCTCTCCATCGTACCGATCGTAAAACATTAGGGTATTGTTCAATCCCTGTAACTATTTTTGCTGTTGAATTTTTGAATACTTTCTATGGAAATTAAACTTGCTAACCCGCGAGGGTTTTGTGCTGGCGTCGATCGAGCCATCGATATCGTTAATCGCGCCTTAGATGTTTTCGGTGCCCCTATCTATGTTCGTCATGAAGTGGTTCACAATAAATTTGTTGTGGAAACTTTGCGTGAGCGTGGTGCCATATTTGTCGATGAATTGGCAGAGGTTCCAGACGATTTTATCGTTATCTTCAGTGCTCACGGTGTTTCTCAGGCGGTTCGTAAACAAGCGGATAGCAGAGGTCTAAAAGTTTTTGATGCGACGTGCCCGCTCGTCACTAAAGTGCATCTAGAAGTCGCCCAGTACAGCCTTGAAGGGAAGGGGTGTATCCTAATTGGTCATCAAGGCCACCCAGAAGTTGAGGGGACGATGGGACAGTATGATGGCGCTAACGGTGGGCGTATTTACCTGGTTGAAAATGAAGCCGATGTTGATGCCCTCGAAGTTCAAAGCGAAGACTCCCTTGCATACGTGACCCAGACAACGCTTTCAGTTGATGACACTACGAAAGTTATCGAGCGCTTACGTACCCGGTTCCCCAAAATCGTAGGCCCACGTAAAGACGATATTTGTTACGCGACTCAAAATCGACAAGACGCGGTTAAACAGCTAGCGCTTGAATGTGACCTTGTTTTGGTGGTTGGCTCTCCGAACAGCTCAAACTCAAATCGGCTAAGAGAATTGGCTGAGCGTTGCGGCGCAAGGGCATTTTTAGTTGATGGCCCTGAGCATATCCAGTCGGGTTGGCTCAAAGGTGTAAAACGAATAGGTATCACGGCCGGTGCGTCCGCTCCTGAAGTGTTGGTTGCGGACGTGGTTAAAGGTCTTCAATCTATGGGGGCCGAGAAGCCCGTGGAACTTGATGGTCGTGAAGAAAATATTCGCTTCTCTCTGCCTAAAGAGCTGCGTGCGTGAAGTGACGGCTGAAAATACTACCAAGAGGGTTAACTGTTCTTTAACGGTTAACCCTATCGATTGATAACATTTTAATTTTTTAGACACTACCTTCGCTCATTTCTTTGAGCGCTGCTCTGTTACCTGCGTCACACCAGGTGCGCTTCATCGTAAGAACTGCCCGGTTATCTTGCACTACTTTAAATCCCATAACTTTAGCGATATAACTATAACTATGAAAAGCATATATCAAAAAACATCTGGTTTTACCCTTATCGAATTGCTCGTAACTATGGCGATTGTTGCGATCCTTGCCAGTGCTGCTGCGCCGTCTATGCGGACCTTTATTAATAATCAAACGATGGTTGCAGATGCAAGTAATTTTGCCAGTGCCGTCAATTACACACGCGGTGAAGCGGTAGCTCGAGCAATTGATGTCCAGTTATGTGCGAGCACAGATGGTATTAATTGTAGTGAAAGTGATCCTTGGAGTGCCGGTTGGATTGTCCGAATCGCTCAAACGACTCGCTGCCCCAACCCAGCAGATGTGAGCACGTGCCGTCTTCTTGTTGGGGAAGGGATGCGCGATGGGGTAGATTTAACGGGAAGCGTTTTTAGTTTAACTTTTAATGCTCAAGGTCGCCTCGAAAATACCGACGAGACGTTACGCTTTATTTTGCAATCGCCAGCTTACAACGTAACCAATAACCCTGCAGGCGCTCGCACGTTTTGTTTAAGAATATCGGGGAATAAATCGATGAAAATAGGAGTGCAGTTATGCGCCGAGTAATAATCTGCGTAAAAAGTATGAACGCTCGTCTGCGTCGGCAGGCCGGAACTGGAATGGTTGAAGTGCTAGTTGCGTTATTTATCTTAGCGGTTGGTTTACTTGGCGTTTTATCTATGCAGTTAACCGGTGTGCGTAGTAATCAACGCGCTATTTTTATTACTGAAGCCCAGCTTTTAGCTGAAGATATGCTGAGCATGATTTCGGCCTACGATGATATTTCAAATGGTGCTGGCCAAACTGCGGAGGATTATGGGAACCTTACTACTATAGCGGGCGCCTCTGAAACCAACTGTAATTCAGGTTGTTCGCGTGATACTCAGGTTCGCAATGATAGGAATGAGTGGTCTCGGCAAATAGAACGGCGTTTACCTGGCGGTTTTGGTCAAGTTAGAGATGTGCAAATCGATGGTATGTCGGTGCTTGTGATTACGGTGATGTGGGATGCTAACTTGAGAGGAGCCATTGGTTCCGAGGCCGCTGTTGCTGATGATGGCACGATAGAGTGCCCGGATGATGATTTGGCTTGCTATACAATTAAAGTGAGAATCTGATGAAAACTAATGATAAACGAATCATGAGTATTCGTAATGAACAAGGTTTGGGACTTATTGAGTTGATGATATCCGTAGTTATCGGAGCCTTCATCCTCGGTGGTGTATTTCAACTTCATGCAACATCACGTGCAAACTCGATGGTCGGTGAGGGTACATCGAGAATTCAGGAGAATGTGCGTTACATTTTTAGTCAAATTGAGGACGATGCGAGTCAAACGGGTAATTTTGGTTGTTTTGCCCAGACGTTTGTGGTTGGGAGTCGCCCGGGAGTCGGCAGTATTTTGGGGAGTAATAAGGCTATAGGAAGCGACGGTGAGACGGTTGCTATTGAAAAAGGCCACCGTTATTTTCTTGATGATATGATTTACGGCACTGATGGTGCGGTTGATGACGGTAGTGATCCGATGGCGCAAGATGAGGTTGTATTTCGTTATGCTTCTAGAGCTGCTGCAATCCCTGTGGACAGCTATAAGGTTTGCCCCGACCCGGATACTAAAGATGAGGTATTTCCTCAGGAGATTGAGCTTGATATAAGTGCTCTCGCTGACCGAAATACCTACGGAACACTTGATCAATACGAGGTAGCGCTTATTGGGGACTGTCGTGCGGCAGTTTACATGATGATCACTAATGACCCTAGTGCTGATATAGATATTGAAGCGGGTATTGGTACTGTTAAGTTTGAGTTTAACACCTATGCTCCGGAAGGCCATTACAATGAGTTTTTAGGTAATGAGTACGAGGGGCTGGATCCTCCCAATAGCTCACCTATCGAACGTTATACTCCAGGCGTAGAAATACCGGGATGTGGTGGCTCAAATGACAGTTCTCGAGCTAGGCCGTATTTGTATGCTGGGCGTAGTGCTTATACGTACAGCATTAAGCAAAGTGCTGCAGGTAAAGAACTCGGGGTTAACTGCAGTGATGAGCACCCTGAATACTGTGCTTTATTCCGTGATAGCGAAGAAATGGCAGAGGGTGTAGAGCAGTTTCAGGTTGCATATGGCTGGCAGCCAGATGGTGGTGGTGGAACCTTGATGTTTGGTACCGCAGATGCTGTTGAGGCTGCAGGCGCTTGGAATGATGTTGACCGCCTACGTATTACCGTGACTTTGAACTCGGTTGAAAATGCTAAGCTCGGTGGTGATAGCGGCAGCAGTCGTCTTCTGACAAAGACGATTACTCGAACCATCGCGATACGTAATCAAATTCAAAATTAGAGAAGAGCTATGTTTAGACAGCAGCGATTGAATCGAACATTGAAACCGCCTTTTCGTAGACAGCAAGGAGCGACGCTTATTATTGCTCTGGTTGTTTTGGCTGTGATGACGGTTCTCGGTATTTCAACAATGAAAAGTGCCACGCTGCAAGAGCGTATGGCCAGTAATCATCGGCAAAAAATTATTGCCCGGAATGCTGCCGAATCGGCTCTGCGAGAGGCCGAGAGGCGTTTGGCTGTGAATATGACGTCAAAAACTTCAATTTACAACGCAATAGCGGTGCCCGGCTCAGTGGTTATGGATGCCATGGGTTTGGCGCTGTACAGCGATGTGGTGCTTGATGCTAGTTTTAGCGTGGCTCCGTTCCATCCCAAGCCACTCTCGAATGTTTTCACTGACTTATCTGACGATCAAGACTGGTTACTCCTTGCTAACTTGGCTTCGAGCGTTGCTGTGGAAAATTTAAGTGATGAATGGGCGTATCCGCCTCGATTTGTAATCGAATATTTTGGTGAATCTCGAGAGCCTGGACGCTTCGCATCCCTTGATGACAGTGCGGGTGGTGGAGACGCGTATCCGCAGGTATTTAGAGTTACAGCAATTGGTTGGTCGCAAAACCCGAATATTTATAGTGTTTTGCAATCTACATTTTTTACAGGCAGCGCTAATTTTCAATAAATAGCGATCAAGCAATGTAGACGTTACGTGGTGTACGAAGTATGAAAAATATCAGTTCGAAAGTGAAGAAGTTTGGTGTTGCAGCCGTCGTTAGTTTTTGCTCTGCAATTGCATTTTCCGCACCGGGGCAACTTAGTAATGTCCCATTATTTCTAGGCTCAACAGTTCCGCCAAACATCCTTTTCGTGATTGATGACTCCGGAAGCATGAATTGGGCGATTTTAAGGTCAAATGGGTCTGAGCTTGCTTATCCAGGCAACGGCTTTAGCGACAGCGGTAATATCGACATAACACCGACGGATTGGGACGTAGATGAGTTGCTGAACTCCTGTGTTGGATTTAACACCATGCATTATGACCCGAGTGAAGAGTATACGCCTTGGGTTGGTGTCGATATCAATGGTAATACGTATGCGGATCAGCCGATTACGAATGCACTTAATTTTCCTTACGATCCTGGTGAGGGATCGATTGATTTAACCCGAGTCGATGGTGGGGATGACCCTTCAGGTTATATTCCTTGGGACGATGCTAATGGAAACGATTACTTTGATGTAGGTGAGTGTGGTGACGCTACCACCAATGGTTATGTCAGCGGTACTACAGTGGATTATTCTCGCTTTGTTTCTGTTGCCCGCATGGATGCAGATGATGGTGAGAGTAATTTGAACGTCACCAACTTTGCGAATTGGTATTCTTATTATCGTAAACGTGAGCACGTTACGAAGCGTGCAGTTTCTGAAATTATGGACGTTGGTCGTTCGCGTATGGGTTTAGCGACCTTGCACAACAATAATAGCGTCGGAACTATAATTGAAGACATCGATGATATTGCTACACCCGTAGATTCAGTTGCGCAAGCGAATAAACTTGCACTAAAGCGTAATTTGTTTCGTATTAACTCCACAGGCGGCACGCCATTGAGGCGAACCCTGAATGAGGCTGGCCTGTATTTTGAAACAGGGGAGAATCCTGGTACCGGGCTGTTTGGCTTTAGCCCAGACCCGGTAAGTCCGATATTGTCAGAGGACGAGGGTGGGGCTTGCCAGCAAAACTTTACAGTTTTACTTTCTGACGGCTTTTGGAACGGTAGCTCAGCCTCAGTCGGAAACACTGATATTGGCTCCGATAGTGACTTTGATGGTGCATCTTACGCTGATGAACAACGTGAAACATTAGCCGATGTTGCGATGAAGTACTACGAGCGCGACTTGGCGACGGGTTTGTCCGACGTTGTCCCTGTGACTGCGGGTGTTGATGAGAATGGTATGCAGCACATGGTTACCTTCACGGTTGCTTTTGGTGTTAATGGAACACTTAACGAAAATCCACTCTTACGTAATGAGCCATTTGCTTGGCCTTTGGTTCAAGCTAATAGAGACACTTCGATCGATGATCTGCGCCACGCAGCTTGGAATGGTCGTGGTGAATTTCTCAGTGCTAGTAAGCCTCGAGAGTTGATTGAGTCACTTTCTGCTTCTATTAGCGTTATTCAAGATCGGACTGGTTCAGCATCGGCGGTGGCTTTTAATACCACTAGCGTTACAGTGGATACCTTTGTTTACCAAGCACGGTTTGACTCCGGTGCGTGGAATGGCTCCCTTCGGGCGTTTAGTTTTGATCAAAATGGCGTTGGAGGTGTGGTTTGGGATGCGGCTGATGACTTAAATGATCCTAATTTCGATTTTGATGAGCGCGCTATATTTACGAACAGATTGGATATCGGTAAGGGTGTACCTTTTAGATTCCCTGATGATTATACGGCGGCTGGCGGTGAAGCAGGTTTGGGTGTGAATCAGGTGGCCGACTTGTTAGTGAATGCTCCAAGCCCGGAAGATGCCGGTGATACGCAGCTATATGGCGAGCAAATTACTAATTATATTCGGGGTGATTACAGTAATGACGGTGTCGGCAGAAGCTTTCGTGACCGAGGGGAGCATCGTTTGGGCGATATTGTGCATTCCAGCCCTGAATATGTTGGCGCACCGGCGGCATCTTACCCGAACCTTATTGAAGGCTCCGAAAACCCCTATTTCGATTTTGTTACGAGCAACCGTAAGCGCACACCGATAGTTTACGTAGGAGCAAACGACGGGATGTTACATGCCTTTCACGCGCTGACCGGCGAAGAGTATTTTAGCTTTATTCCGGGCGGTGTATTTAGTGATGCCGACGGGGAAGGCTTACATGCCCTAGCTGAGCCTAATTATGTGCATCGCGCCTATGTTGATGGCGGGCCTATCAGTAAAGACGTCTTTATAGGTGGTGAATGGAAAACGTATCTTGTTGGTGGTTTGCGCGCTGGCGGTAAAAGTGTATTTGTACTCGATGTGACCAACCCTGAAGATTTGGTTCACATGACGGAGTCTGCGGCTGAGCAATTGGTGGTTACCGAATTCACTGATGATGATTTAGGCTTCAGTTTTAGCACCCCGCAAATTGCCAAGATGAACAACCGTAAATGGGCTGCTATTTTTGGGAACGGTTATAACAGCGACCCGAATGGTGATGGTACTGCCAAGTTGTTTGTACTGTATTTGGATGGCTCTGGTCATGAGGTTTTTGAAACAAACGTTGGCAGTATAGCCAGTAATGATTGTGCTCATGCTGATAGCGACTGCAACGGTATGTCCTCTCCAACATTGGTTGATATGAATGGGGATTTTCGTGTCGATCGTATTTACTCTGGAGATGTCCACGGCAATTTATGGGCTTTTGATGTGTCAGATGAAGATGATACCTTTTGGGCCAGCTCAGTTGGCGGTTCGGGTTCACCTTTACCCTTATTCTCAGCATGTGAATCGTCTTGTAATGCGGGTAATCGTCAACCTATTACGGCAAAACCCGTGGTTGCTGCACACCCTCAAATTGTGTCGTCCGATAGCAACCCTAACTTGATTGTCATGTTTGGTACCGGGCAGTTTATTGCTGAAGATGATAATCTCAATGGGCAATTACAAACTTTGTATGGTGTTTGGGATAATGGCCGTAGTGAGGGTACTTTGACTAGAAGTAGTCTGATTGAGCAGGATATTGAAGATAATAGTGTGGTCTTCCCCGGCTCTCGGGCTTTGACCTCTCGTAACGTTCCATACTCTGAGGCCGATAATGTTTACGGTTGGCTTATTGATTTAAATGGCTCGACTGATACCGAGGCGGGGGAGCGCTTAGTGGTCGACCCTTTAATCGCGGGACCTTTTGTGTTTTTTAACACTACAATCCCTGATGATGCTCAATGCTCAGCGGGTGGCTCTGGCTTTTTAATGGTGGCGAATATCCTTAATGGTGGTATGCCATCTCAAGAGGTGTTCCTAAGCTATCGTGGTAGCGCACTTAATGGCGTTGTAGCGGGTTTGCCGATGGATTCGATTCCCGGCGGATCTGTTATTATTGGGGATCAAATTGTAGTTTCAAACTCCCGAGGAGAGATTGAAACATTTGAATATGCGCGTGGTTCTGGTAATCAGTCACGGCGTGCTTCTTGGACCGTAATAAAATAAAACTGATAACGAGTAGGTATAAACAATGATTAAGATAATTCAACTGATCGCGGCGCTTCTCGTACTGTTTAGTGTTGACGCTTATGCGGCGAAGCATGAGCCTGGGCTTGTAGGCGTGCTCGATGCTGTTTACCTAAAAGATAATGCTGTGGTAGTTGACGATCGGTACTATAAGCTCACGTTAAATGTGAAAATAGTGGATGCTAGCAATAAGACTTTCAGCCGCTTTGGTTTGAAGCAAGGTAAAAAAGTACGTTATTTATTGGATGCTAAAAGAAACAGGCGTGCTATCGAAAAATTAGTGGTTTTACCCGACAGCTATGTCATCCCCGATGACTCTGAGCAAGAGGAGTAAAGCATGCAAAATTACTCGACGCTTAAGGGGAATGAAGGTTTTTCGTTGATTGAATTGATGGTTGTGGTTGCGATTATTGGAATACTTGCAGCGGTGGTATTTCCGAGTTATCAGTCGGTTATGGAGAGAGGTAATCGTAGCGAGCTTACCGTGTATGCAAGTATGATTGTAATGAGACAGGAGCAGTTTTTTTCTGAGAACCTTAGCTACACTTCCGATCTGATCGGTGAGGAGGGTTTGAATTTGGGTACTAATGTTAGTACAACGTCAAAGGGGCACGCTGAAGTTAGTGTTACACCTGCTAATTGTGATCCAGCTGATATATTAAATCGCTGCACCGGTTATGTGATTAGTGTAATACGCGACTTTAATGGTAGCGTATCTGATACTTTGCTTCGTTGTAGCGTACTGACACTGGATAACCTAGGAGTAAAGGGGGTTGACTCGACTGGAGGTACTGTCGAGGAGTGTTGGCGATAGCCCTTTCTTTGGGGCTATCAGCGCACAGGGAATAGCTAAATGGTATCGATACACTTCTTTTTCTTAAACTCGCTAGGTACTATTCTAGCTCGTCCTGTACGATAAATAATGACCTCTACGTTATGTCGTTCGATTTTACTAGGGCTACAGTAGTATAGGCGGCCACTTTGAAACACTGTCGTGCCGTCGGCTGCGTAGCGTAAGTAGGGTTTGTTTCCAAACGATCGCCACATTAAGAGCGCGTCGTTATTTATGAAGTCAAACTGTTGTAATACTTTTTCGCCTTCGTCTAACACTTGATTGCTATTGTCGTCTTTGAAAACGCTGAGTACTTGCGTCCAATCTCTTATACATTTGTTTTTAGTCGGGTCGATTGGGCAAATGACAACGTCTTGCTGATAAGCAACGGCTTCTCCCCTGGCGTAGTTTAATGTCGTCATAATGTCTCGTGACGCTAATGTGGCGCGTGAGCTATGTGTTAATTCACGAAATGAGGGTAAAACCGCGCTAAACAAAATACCGATAATAGAGAGCGTAATCATTAGCTCAATAAGGGTAAAACCTGCGTGCCTACGTAGGTACTGACTTTTGTTTTTACTTTTTCTTGGGTTTAGAGGTTCTAATTTTGTATTTGGTGTTTGATAAAAAAGCTTGATTGGAGTTCTTATTATTCTCATAGTGTTCATCCCTAATAACTTGAGTAATTATTGAACACCTAGTTTAGTGGATGATAAACAACCTTTCTAGCTTCTATCGACCACAGTCCTTGTGCGAATTTAACCATGTAAACGGTTGTTTTTTCAGCAATGTTGGTGTTAATCGTCGTCAGTGTCTAGACCTAGCTTACTTAGTCGATATCGAAACGAGCGGAAGCTTATGCCGAGTTTTTTTGCTGCAAGTGTTTTGTTCCACCTAACGTGCTCTAAAGCATCGGAGAGGATCTCCCGCTCAATCTCAGCAAGGAACTCATCGATCGATGCGAATTGTTGACATGCGGCGTAGTAACCAACTTGTTGGCTTTCTTTAGGCGTCATTTTTTGCGATGGCGACAGTAGTAGGTCACTGACCTCGATTATCGCGTTGTCGCATAGGGTGTAAGCACGTTCAAGAATGTTCTCTAATTCCCGAATATTGCCGGGGAAGCTATATCGGGTTAATTCCGCAAGTGCAGCCTTAGATAAACTTGTCGACCCTTCAGGGTTATTTGCGTCCAACCGTTCCAGAAAGTGATCGACCAGTAAGGTTACGTCCTCTGCTCGTTCCCGCAGGCTAGGAACCTGTAATTGAATTACGTTTAAGCGATAGTAAAGATCTTGTCGAAATTCTCGTTCATCTACTAAGGCTTGTAGGTCTTTGTGGGTTGCACATAAAATACGTACATCGGTCTGTATTTCGGCGTGTGCGCCTACCGGTCGAATAGCTTTTTCTTGAATTGCTCGTAAAAGCTTCACTTGCATATCAAGCGGCAAATCGGCTACTTCATCAAGGAATAGTGTTCCTCCATCCGCTGCTTGAAATAGCCCGAGTTTATCTTGAGTGGCACCAGTGAAGGTGCCTTTTTTATGACCAAAAAATTCACTCTCCATTAGCTCAGCTGGAATCGCACCGCAGTTGACCGGAACAAAAGGCTGTTTGTGTCTTGGCCCACACATGTGAATTGATTTGGCGACGAGTTCTTTTCCGCTTCCAGATTCACCACTGATATATACGGGGGCTTGCGAGCGAGAGAGCTTTTTGATAGACGCTTTTAACTGATGAATAGACGGAGAATCACCGATGAATTCATCGTCGTGTTCCGAATGTCCGTCAACGTCGCTAGTTTTGATGGCGATGGAGACAAGTCTGCGGAGTGCGTTGATATCAATCGGTTTGTTAACAAAATCGAAAGCCCCGGCTTTCATGGCTTGTACCGCGGTGTCCATATTGCCGTGAGCGGTAATGACTGCGACAGGAAGCTCTGGGCGATGTTTCTGGATGAATTTGACGATATCGAGACCACTTCCGTCAGGTAGCTTCATGTCCGTCAAGCATATATTGAACGTTTTGTTTTCTAAGAGGCGTTTAGCGTCGCTAACATTAGCTGCTGTGTCGGATTTTATCGACATGCGATCAAGTGTGATCGACAGTAATTCCCTGATGTCAGGTTCGTCATCAATAATAAGAGCGCTAGTCATGATTAAGTCATTCGCTGGTGGTGGGAAAAATTTAGGCGGAAACGGCTTTTGTTGTCTTCTGTTCGTAGGTAATTCAATGTTGCCTGGTTAATCTCGCAAAGCTCTCTGGAAATATACAAGCCTAAACCTGAGCCTTGAGTGTCGGTTGTGTAAAAGGGCTCAAAGATATGCTGTAACTTGTCGGGTGCTATCCCGTCGCCATAATCAATCACATCGACATACGTGGTTTCGCTGTTCTGGCTTAGCCCAGATTTGAGGTCGATCTTAGCAAGGCCAGTAACTTGTTTGCTATAGCGAAGTCCATTATCGCATAAGTTAGTTAACACTTGACGTAAATGGGTTGGATCTACTCTCACTTTTGCATCACCGGAGTCGTTGTCGTAGTCTATTTTGCTGCCGGGCGACGTGGTAGTATATTCGCTAATAAAGTCAGTTAACCATACTTTCAAGTTGATCAGCTCGGGCTTTGCGGACTTTCTTTTAGAAAGTACCAATGTGTTTTCGATGATTTGGTTGACGCGTTCGGAGTTGTTTAAAATGATTTCGGTTAAGCGCTTATCGGCAGATGCAAGCTCTTCCGACTCGCTGAGTAGTTGAGCCGCATGTGAAATAGCCCCCAAAGGGTTTCGAACTTCGTGTGCGATACTCGCAGTTAGGCGACCGAGAGATGCCAACTTAAGTTGTTGGGCGTGTTGTGTGAATGCGCGATAGTCCTCAACATACAGAATTGTTTTACTGATATTTTTTTCCATATCGAGGCAGGCAAAGCTAATACGTATTTCGTGTCCATTGTCTAGGGTATGGATGATCGGCGTGTTGGAGTGTCGTGCATTAAGCCAATCCCGAAAAACCACATCAAGATTAGATATATTACTTAAATGCTTACCTATGTACTGACGTTCGCCGGGTTGATCTAGCAGTTGCAGTGCGGACTGGTTGAGCAGTTCAACTTCTAGGAGGTCGTTAACGACGATAATCCCGGTACGCATGCGGGTGACAATATGCTGAGCTAGTTGCTCTAAGCGTTCGGCGTAGAGAGATTGTTTCCTAGCCTCTAGGGTGCTAGTCCGAATACGCTCCGTAAGGAATTGGAACGTTACTGATGTAAAAAATACTAGAAAGCCTAAGGTGCCAGCCGGGAAAAGATTTTTGATAAATTCAGCATTATTCCGAGATATGTAGATGCTTTCCCCAATAAGGAAAAAGCAGGTTAACGCTGCAAACCCGTGAGCCATTAATCCTGGGATAAACATACTTGCCGTAGCGGCGGGAATCAGTAGCAGGTAACCTAGCCCACTTTCCAAGCCGCCACTGGCATGAATCAGTGTTGTTAAACTGATTAAGTCGATGATTAATATGCTAGAAATTAGGTTAATGGAGCGTGTTAGCGTTACAGCATTTGCCGTTAATAAGGTTAAAAGGCCTATCGCCACATACCCTAGGCTTGTCCAATAGAACAGGTCGGGTGAGGATTTTCCGAAAAGGCCGCCAGCTACTTTTCCAAAATGCATAGAGAAGAGTAAAGCGGCCAGCATAAATCGATAGTAGAGGTAGATTTTAAGCGTTCGCGCTTGATAGTGGTTTTGGTCGATTGATCCCGCTGCATCAAACATGAGTAAACGTTTTGCCCTTTTTGTCTGATTGGCTGAAATGTAGTTGGTTATAGCTTGTTTGTCAGTTATGACTTAGTCAAGCATAGGTTATGAATTGCCTGCGGTTTGCTATGCGTCAAAAATAAGATATCTATTGGAGTATATGAAATTTATGCCGACATTGAACATAACAATGGTACAAATAAACCCCCATGTTGGAGATATTACCGGCAATTGTGAACAAATGGCTCTGAATATTACGCGCGCGCTTAGCGAACATAGTTGCGATGTGGTCGTTTTTCCTGAGCTGACGTTAACTGGTTACCCGCCTGAGGACTTGTTATTACGCCCCAGTTTGGAAGTGCGAGTCACAAGAGCGATTGAGCAGCTAGCTCAGCAATTTCCGGACGTATATGTTGTATTGGGCTACCCGCGTAGTGTTGGGGGTAAGCTGTACAACATGGCTGGCGTTTTGTTTGGTGGGAAGTTGCTTTGCGAATATGCTAAGCAATGCTTACCGAATTACCAAGTTTTTGATGAGAAACGCTATTTTCATGCTGGAGATAGCCCTCAGACTTTTAAAGTTGCTGGGGTCGCGGTTGGTCTGACAATTTGTGAAGATATGTGGGATGGGCAACCGGTTGCTCAATCAAAAGCGAGTGGTGCGGAGTTGATGCTTAATCTGAACGCATCGCCTTTTCATCGTGATAAACAAGCACAGAGAGAAGGCCTTTTGGCGCAAAGAGCTAAAGATCACGAAATGTCTATTGTGTATGTTAATCAAATTGGGGGTCAAGATGAGTTGGTGTTTGATGGCGCCTCGATGGCTTGTAATGCCGACGGCTCTCTAGTCGTGCGTGCTAAACGATTCGAGGAAGATTTGGTGCATCTGTGTTACGACACTCAAACGCAAAGTCTTCAGTCAGCGCCTCCTCGGCAAGTCTCACAAGTCTCAGATCCAGAGTCGGTTGATATGGTCTATAGGGCTTTGGTTTTGGGGGTGAAAGATTACGTTAACAAAAATGGATTTAAAGGTATTGTTCTTGGTTTGTCAGGCGGCATTGATTCTGCCCTAACACTTGCTATTGCAGTAGATGCTTTAGGCGCGAGTCGTGTGCGTGCTGTGATGATGCCGTTTCGTTACACCTCGGATATGAGCAAGAGTGACGCGCAGCAGCAGGCCGATGTCATGGGTGTGCACTATCAAAGCATCAGTATCGAGCCAATGTACGAAGCCTTTATGGTAAGTTTGGAGGACTCTTTTAAGGGGACGGAGGTGGATACCACTGAGCAAAACATTCAAGCTCGTAGCCGCGGTGTTGTGTTAATGGCATTATCTAATAAATTGGGTTATTTGGTGCTGACTACGGGAAATAAAAGTGAGATGGCAGTCGGGTACGCCACACTTTATGGTGACATGGCGGGCGGTTTAGATGTATTAAAAGATGTGCCTAAGACTTTGGTTTTTACCTTAGCAAAATATCGAAATCGAGACGCTGAAGTTATTCCTAAGCGTGTTATTGAGCGACCGCCTTCGGCAGAGTTGGCACCGGATCAAAAAGATGAGGATAGCTTGCCTCCGTACGACGACTTGGATCAAATACTAGAATATTATATCGAACATGACCTTAGTTGTGACGATATAGTCGCGAAAGGGTTTGAGGGTGACGTTGTAAAGAAGGTGCTGCGACTTGTTGATATTAACGAGTATAAGCGCAGACAGGCGCCGATTGGCATTCGAGTTAGTGAGCGTGCCTTTGGGCGTGATCGCCGTTATCCGATTACTAACGGCTGGAAGCTCGGGGCTTAGTAGTCTTAAGCGCGGAGTGCTTATTACATTGTCGCGCTTAAGGTTTGTATTTTAAATTAGCTTGGTGGAGGTAAAAGAGCGGGGTTGCCGCGTGAACTTTTAAATTCGGTGTTATACATGCTTCGAGTATCAAAGCTCACATACTGTTTCTTATTCAGTAGTCCTAATGTTAGATAGTTTACCAATGTGCGTTTAGCTTTGAGCTTATAGGTGTATTTGAAGTTGCCATCTGCGTCCAGTGCAGGGTGATCCGGGAAGTTTGTGGCTAGGACTTTGGTGGCGGACTTTGCAAGTTCTGGCATTTCTAATAAGTGGTAGGCCTGAGCCATCACCGCTAAACCGTCCGGAACGGCAGGGGTGTTCTGCATGTTTTCGACAACGTAGCGACCTCTGTTTGCTGCCGCGATAAATGCGCCGCGTCTAAAATAGTAATTGGCGACATGAATCTCGTAGCGGGCAATAATGTTTCTCAAATAAATCATGCGCTTTTGAGCATCCAAGGCATAGGAGCTCTTGGGGTATTTTTGGATCAGCAGGTTAAAGTGATTAAACGCTTCCTTTGATGTGCCCGAGTCGCGGTTAGTGACGTCGGTGACTAGGGCTTTAGTGATCGCAGTATCGCTGTGATAACTCGCGATCCCTTTCATATAATAAGCGTAATCAACACTTCGATGCTGGGGGTGCAGGCGTATAAATCGATCTGCAGCTGCGATGGCGGATTCAAATTCACGGGCTTGGTAGTAAGAGTAGATGAGCTCTAACTGGGCTTGCTCGGCGTAAGCGCCGAAAGGGTAATATTCTTCAAGCAATTGCAGTGTGTCGACGGCTGCGTTCCAGTTGCCTGAGTTCATGTGGCTTTGTGCTTTCTCATAAACGCTCTTTTCTGAGCCCTTGGCAACCTTTTCATCGTTGCTCGCGCACGCGGTTATTATTAGTAGGCAGATTATTACGCAAAAAAGAATACGAAAATTATGGTGCATAGTTGAAGTTGCTCATCCAGATATATCAAACAGGGGCGCCAGTTTAGTTAGCATTCACGCTAAATACAATATCGCATCGCAATACCGTGTAACTGATGCATAAAGTAAAATTTGTTACCCTAGGACTTTTAATGCAATGTTGGGCACACTAGAATGCCTGCAAAGCTAGCACACTCCTTTAAAATGAGCGCCTCTAATCAATGTCAGATCAAATTATTCGTCATGCGAAAGTCCCGCCCGAAAGAACCGGGCACAGGTTCGATCAAGTTGCGGTGGAAATGTTCCCTGATTATTCCCGCGGTCGTATTCAGGCGTGGATAAAAGATGGAAGCTTGCTACTCAATGGTTCCGTAGCTAAACCTAAACTACGCCTCTGTGGCGGGGAAACTTTAGCGCTGAATGCCGTGCTAGAGGTTCAAGGGGAATGGGAGGCGCAGGATATACCGATCAACATCGTATACGAAGACGAGAGCTTGATGGTGGTGGATAAGCCTGCGGGTCTGGTTGTGCACCCAGGAGCTGGTAATCCGGATGGCACTTTGCTGAATGCCCTGCTACACCATAACCCGGCCATCGCCAAAGTGCCTAGAGCGGGTATTGTGCATCGTTTGGATAAAGGTACTACTGGCTTAATGGTCGTCGCTAAAACTATTGAGGCTCAAACTCATTTGGTTGGGCAGCTACAAGATCGTAGCGTAAACAGGCACTATTTGGCGGTTGCGCACGGAGAGCTGTCTAGCGACGGTCATGTAGATGCTGCTATGGATCGCCATCCAAGTGCTAGAACTAAGATGGCCGTTGTAGAATTTGGCGGTAAACATGCCGTTACACACTATGCTATTGAGGCTCAATTTCAAGGTTTTACCCTTCTAAAGTTAAAGCTTGAAACAGGTCGAACCCATCAGATTCGAGTACATATGGCGCATTTAGGTCATGGACTTCTAGGCGATGCTACTTATGGCCAAGGCTTGAACCAAGCTCAGGTAAATAAAAATGTAAATTTACAGCCCTTGATGCAGTTTGGTCGTCAAGCGCTGCATGCAACGACATTGGGCTTGGTACACCCGAGTACAGGCGAGTATTGCGAGTGGGATAGCCCAATGCCGGAGGACATGCAGGCATTGGTGGCTCACTTGGAGAGGTGTTTTTGAGATTGCTGACCCCCTCTTGGCCCTTACCCCGAGGGATTCGAAGCGCGATAACGACACGTGTAGGAGGTGCAAGCGTAGCGTCATATGATGGTTTTAACCTGGGCGATCATGTAGGTGATAACCCAGAGCATGTGAGGTCAAATCGCCAACAACTGTCGGAGTGTGTAGGGAAGGATATTTCTTGGCTGGCTCAGGTGCATGGCACTGATATTGTGGATGACTCTACCGCTTCAATAAATAAACAAGCGGTTCAAGCAGACGCTTGTTTTAGTGCAAAACCCGGTGCTGTGTGTGCCGTTTTAACAGCCGATTGTTTACCGGTATTGCTCTGTAGCCAATCGACTGGCCACATTGCGGCTGTGCACGCAGGATGGAGAGGGCTCGCAGCGGGCATTTTAGCTAAAGTGATCACGAAGTTTAACGAACCGGCCTCTTCTTTAATTGCCTACCTTGGCCCTGCTATTTCGCAAAAAAACTTTGAAGTAGGTACTGATTTACTTGATGCGTTTACCGCCTCTGAATCGAGCGGTTTGGTTAATCATGGTGTTGCTAAGCACTTTGACCCGGGGAACTCTCCTGATAAATACTTTTTTAATATCTATGCTTTTGCTAGAGCTGAGTTTAACGCTTTAGGGCTGCATCAGGTGTATGGAGGGGAATATTGCACTGTCGCTGACGATGAGGTGTTTTACTCGTATCGTCGAGACGGTACCACTGGACGATTTGCAAGCCTCATCTGGAGGGATTAGTAGAGGTGGGTTTTAAGCAATAAATGGCAAACAGTTTAATAATGTAGATAAACAGACAAAGGTTGTGAAGGTATTTTATGCGCATTGACCGTTTAACACATCAGCTTCAAATTGCTTTGTCAGATGCACAGTCAGTCGCTGTTGGGCGGGATCACGAGGCCATGGAGCCGGAGCATTTGTTACAAGCCATGCTTGATCAGCAGGGTGGGTCGATTCGGTCAATATTGGTGGGTGCCAAATTTGATGTTGTTGGGCTTCGTAATGCCTTAACAAAGCGATTTTCCGAGCTAAACAAATGCGAGCGTCCAAGCGGAGAAGTGCATATGTCTGTGGACATGGGGCGCTTACTTAACCTTGCTGATAAACGCGCTCAGGATGCCGGTGACAAATTCATCTCTAGTGAAACCATTGTTACCTCGGCAATGCAAGATAAGGCGATGATCATTGGAAAGCTGCTGTCGTCATTCGGGAGTTTATCTCAATTTGAAACGGCTATTAGCAATATTCGCGGAGGGGAAACCGTTGATGATCCTGAAACTGAAACTAACCGCCAAGCACTTGAGCAATTTACGGTTGATCTGACCGCAAGCGCTGAGGCCGGCAAGCTCGATCCCGTGATTGGCCGAGACATAGAAATTCGGCGTATCATCCAAGTATTGCAGCGCCGTACAAAAAACAACCCCGTCTTGATTGGTGAGCCGGGTGTTGGTAAGACGGCCATTGTTGAAGGCTTGGCGCAGCGGATAGTCAATGGTGAGGTGCCGGAAGGACTGAAAAACCGGCGACTACTCTCTCTTGATTTGGGAGCCTTGCTGGCTGGAGCGAAGTTTCGTGGCGACTTTGAGCAGCGTCTAAAAACAGTTCTAAATGAACTTGCTAGACAAGATGGGCGAGTCATCTTGTTTATTGATGAGCTGCACGCCATGGTCGGTGCCGGTAAATCCGACGGTGCTTTGGACGCAAGTAACCTACTCAAGCCAGCCTTAGCTCGCGGCGAAGTGCATTGTGTCGGCGCAACAACGGTAGAAGAGTACCGCAAGTATTTAGAAAAAGACCCGGCACTTGAGCGTCGTTTTCAAAAAATCCGTGTGGAGGAACCTACGGAGCAAGACTCGATTGCGATTTTACGTGGCTTGAAAGAGCGTTATGAAATACACCATGGTGTCGATATATCTGATGCCGCTTTAGTTGCAGCTGTAAAGCTTTCAAAGCGTTACATCTCTGACCGGCAGCTTCCTGATAAAGCGATCGATTTGATTGACGAAGCCGCTAGTGGTATTCGTATGGAGATCGACTCTAAGCCCGAGCAAATGGATCGTATTGAGCGGCGATTGGTTCAGCTCAAAATAGAGCGGGAGGCGATTAAAAATGACGAGGACAGGGCTACTCGCCAGCGAGCCGAAAAAATCAACGCTCAGATTCAAAAGTTTGACCGTGCTTATATACAGCTAGACGAAATTTGGAGCGCCGAGAAATGCTCTTTACGCGGTACTCAAAGTATCAAGAGCAGTTTAAAGCAGGCGAGGTTAGATCTAGATGCTGCGCGCCGAGCTGAAGACTTGGAGCGTATGTCCGCGTTGCAATGCGGTATCATCCCCGAGTTAGAGCGACAGTTAGACTTGGCCGGTCAAGTTGAGATGCATGACCGGAAGTTGTTGCGCAATAAGGTTGGAGATGAGGAAATTGCAGAGGTGGTTTCTAAGTGGACGGGAATTCCCGTGACAAAAATGCTTGAAGGAGAGAAAGACAAGCTTATGCGTATGGAGGAGGTGATCCATACGCGCGTCATTGGTCAGAAGGAGGCGGTTGGCGCTGTATCGCGAGCGATTCGGCGTGCTCGTGCGGGATTAGCCGACCCAACTCGTCCAAACGGATCGTTTATGTTTTTAGGGCCTACGGGCGTTGGGAAAACTGAACTTTGCAGGGCGTTGGCAGAGTTTCTGTTTGATAGTTCGGATGCCATGGTTCGGATTGATATGTCTGAATACATGGAAAAGCACTCTGTCGCACGCTTGATTGGAGCGCCTCCTGGTTATGCCGGTTATGAAGAGGGCGGTTATCTAACCGAAGCTGTAAAGCGAAAACCCTACGCATTGGTGTTATTGGACGAAGTTGAGAAGGCCCACCCCGACGTGTTCAACATATTACTTCAGGTACTTGATGATGGTCGATTGACCGACGGTAAAGGTCGTACGGTTGATTTTAGGAATACCGTTATTGTCATGACGTCAAACTTAGGTTCAGCAGAGATCCAAGACATTGAACAAAATCGAGCGTTTGATAATATCAGCTTTGATGCTCACGATACTGAGGAAGACATTAATCAAAATAAATATCAAGCGATGAAAGAAGCTGTAATGGAGGTTGTGGCCGGCCACTTTCGGCCAGAGTTTATCAATAGAATCGACGAGGCGGTAGTTTTTCATCCATTAAGCCAGCAGCAGATAGGTGGCATTGCCTTGATTCAGTTAAAAATATTGCAACAACGTATGGAAGAGCAAGGGCTTGGCTTAACTTTTACACCCGAGGTGGCAGAGCTTGTTGCGCAAGCGGGTTTTGATCCCGTCTATGGTGCGCGGCCCTTAAAGCGAGAGATCCAAAATTTGATTGAAAATCCGCTGTCGGAGCAAATTTTGACGGGCGCGTGTCGCGCGGATGACGTAATTGAGGTGAGTTGTTTGCGAGGCGAACTGGTTTTCAACAAAAAAAGTCGCGAGTAATCGCGACTTAAGACTTATTGGACGAATTTAAGACCTATTTGCATGCATCTTTAATAAATTTTCGAGACTCCTCGATCTCGCCGCTTACTTCTTCAGGACTTAAATATTTCATTGACCCGTCTGCTTGCTGCATTCGGATGCGAGTACCGCTTTTTTGAAGGGTTTTGAGCCGATCTGCTTCTTGCTTACACTGCAGTTTACGTATGCTAACGGCTTGTTTTTGTTGGTCAACAACGGGCGAGGTGCCCCTAGGTCTTCCCACTTTAGTTGATGGTTTGGTTGCAGTAGTGCCAGCACTCTTAATCTTGTCTGCTTTGATGCCAGCAGGTGGTGTTGACCCATAATGAATCCCGCCCTTCTCATCGACCCAACGATAGTAATCTGCTGCAAATGCTATATGGCTGTGTAGTGCCAAAACTGTCGCAACAAATACACACGCAATAGATGCGAGCCTTGGGTATTTGAATAGTATCCATTTGCTAGGCGCGCCGATTTGTTGCTTGTTTTTCATCCAATACCTCATTAACTTACCTTGAATAAATCTGACTTAATAATAAGTATATACCCAAATACTAGCCCTGCTTTAGTGCTTTGTGTAGCAATGCGTCATCAATTTGGGTGTAAAAACGTCAGACCCTGTTGTGAGTCTTGACTTTGTTAACAATTCAGCGACAATGTCACTTTTCGCGAGATGGGTTCAGAGGCGACCAGCATAACCTTGGTTCACCCTCATATAATGGAAAACCGAACGTTTACCATAATAACCATCCTCAAATTGGGGTAATACATCGTTTACCTCTGCGGTACTGGCGCGACTAAGCCATCGCGTATCGAACATTCATACTACATTAAATAAATTGCGGATACCGATGGGATCTATTTCGGTATATACGCGTATTAGCTTAGATTAGCTTCTTGGTATTGAGGTAAAAATATAGTGGAAAAGCTCTCCGGCGGAGATATGTTAATTAGAGCGCTAGCGGATGAAGGTGTTGACACCGTATTCGGGTATCCGGGTGGCGCTGCATTACACATTTATGATGCATTGTTTCGGCAAGATAAGGTGAATCATGTGCTTGTGCGCCACGAGCAAGGCGCAACACATGCAGCGGATGGTTATGCGCGAGCAACGGGAAAAACAGGCGTCGTCTTGGTTACATCCGGGCCCGGTGCAACAAATGCGATTACAGGTATTGCAACGGCATACATGGATTCAATTCCAATGGTGGTTGTTTCTGGGCAGGTATCGTCTGACAAAATTGGTGAAGATGCTTTCCAAGAGACTGACATGATTGGTGTTTCTCGCCCTATTGTTAAGCATAGTTTTTTGGTGCGTCGCCAAGAAGATATTCCAGAGATTGTTAAAAAAGCATTCTATATAGCCTCTACCGGTCGCCCAGGCCCTGTAGTCATCGATGTGCCAAAAGACATTACCAACCCTGTGGATAAATTTGATTACGAATATCCCGACAGCATAAAGCTCCGTTCGTACGTCCCAGCGACACGCGGACACGCTGGTCAGATCAAGAAAGCAATTCAAATGCTACTTGGAGCGTGTCGGCCAATGATTTATGCCGGTGGCGGGGTTGTTCAAGGGAACGCATCGAAACAATTGACAGAGCTAACTCGCTTGCTCAACTTCCCCATTACCAACACGCTTATGGGCTTGGGCGCCTACCCGGCGACAGACCGACAGTTCTTGGGCATGCTAGGTATGCACGGTACGGTCGAGGCCAATACGGCGATGCACCATGCTGACGTTATTTTTGCGATAGGCGCACGCTTTGATGATCGTGTCACAAGCACGCCGAGTAAGTTTTGTCCTTCCGCTAAAATTATCCATATTGACATTGATCCAGCATCCATTTCAAAAACGATAACGGCCGACGTTCCTATCGTAGGTCCTGTAGATGCCGTGCTTGATGAGATGCTTGAGTTGCTAAATGCCAGCTCTGAGCGCCCGAACGAAAATTCGATTAGCGATTGGTGGACGCAGATAGATGAGTGGCGTAGTCGTTATAGTATCTTGTTGAATCCAAACTATGACGTTAATAGTGAGATGATCAAGCCGCAAGAGGTGGTTAAAACTCTCTATGAGGTAACGGGGGGGGATGCTTACGTTTGCTCCGATGTTGGCCAGCATCAGATGTTTACCGCACAGTACTACTCGTTTGATAAGCCTCGTCGGTGGATTAACTCCGGTGGCCTAGGCACAATGGGCTTTGGTTTGCCCGCTGCTATTGGTGTGCAATATGCTAAACGTGACGCTACAGTTGTTTGCGTTACCGGTGAAGGCAGTATTCAAATGTGTATCCAGGAGCTGTCAACCTGCACGCAATACAATTTGCCCGTCAAAATCATCTGTATCAACAACCAAGCGTTAGGCATGGTTAAGCAGTGGCAAGACATGCAATACAATAGCCGCTACTCCGAGAGCCTTTATGAGGACTCCCTTCCAGATTTCATTAAGCTGGCTGAGTCCTACGGTCATGTTGGCATAAAGGTGACCAAGCGTGAGGAGCTAAAATCCAAAATGGAAGAATGCTTTGCTATTAAAGATCGCGTGGTATTTATGGATATCTATGTTGACCCCCAAGAGCATGTCTATCCAATGCAAGTGCCGCCTCCGACAGGCTCCATGCGTGATATGTGGTTGAGTAAGACGGAGCGTACCTAATGAAAAAACGAATTATCTCTCTTCTGATGGAAAACGAGCCTGGTGCGTTGTCTCGTGTGATTGGTTTGTTTTCACAGCGGGGTTACAATATCGAGTCTCTGACGGTCGCGCCTACGGAGAATGCTAGTTTATCGAGATTAACGCTAACAACTATGGGGAGTGATCACAAAATAGAGCAGATCACCAAGCACCTTAATCGCCTGGTTGATGTGATTAAGTTGGTTGATCTTACCGAAGGGGCGCATATTGAGCGTGAGCTAATGCTCGTTAAGGTTCGAGCCTCTGGAGCTCAGCGTGCAGAAATAAAGCGCTGTGTTGATATCTTTCGTGGCCAAATCATTGACGTTACGGCGTCGGTGTATACGATTCAAATCACAGGTACAAGCGACAAGCTTGACGCCTTTTTCCACTCTGTGGGAGAAGCCGCAATTATTGAAGTTGTTCGCTCGGGCGTATCCGGAATTGCCCGCGGTGAAAAAGTGCTAAGTTTGTAGCTTAAAATACCATTTATTAATTCATTAATGCCAATTACGGGAAACAAAAATGCAAGTTTATTACGACAAAGATTGCGACCTTTCAATTATCCAAAGCAAAAAAGTAGTTATTATCGGGTACGGTTCGCAAGGGCACGCTCATGCAAATAATTTGAAAGACTCGGGTGTTGACGTAACGGTTGCCTTGCGCCCTGGTTCGGAATCAGCCAAAAAAGCTGAAGCGGCCGGTCTTGTGGTTAGCACAGTTAAAGAGGCGGTCTCAACTGCTGACGTCATCATGATATTAACGCCTGATGAGTTCCAATCGCAGCTGTATAACAATGAAATTGAGCCAAACCTTAAGCAGGGCGCTACCCTAGCATTTGCACATGGTTTTGCTATTCATTACAACCAAGTAGTTCCCCGTGCAGACTTGGACGTGATCATGATCGCGCCTAAAGCGCCAGGCCACACCGTTCGTACCGAGTTTGTTAAAGGCGGCGGTATTCCTGATCTTATTGCTGTTCATCAAGATGCTTCGGGCAAAGCTAAAGAGTTAGCGCTGTCTTATGCTAGTGGTGTGGGCGGCGGACGTACTGGTATCATTGAAACAACGTTCAAAGATGAAACTGAAACAGATTTGTTTGGTGAGCAAGCTGTGTTATGTGGTGGCGCTGTTGAGTTGGTTAAGATGGGTTTCGAGACCCTAACTGAAGCTGGCTACGCTCCTGAAATGGCGTATTTTGAGTGTTTACACGAGTTGAAATTGATTGTAGACCTTATGTATGAGGGCGGTATCGCAAACATGAACTACTCAATTTCGAATAATGCCGAATACGGAGAGTACGTTACAGGCCCTCGTGTTATCAATGAAGAGTCACGCAAAGCTATGAAAGCTGCGTTGAAAGACATTCAGGATGGCGAGTACGCTAAGAAATTTATCTTGGAAGGGCAGTCCAACTACCCGTCTATGACTGCTTGGCGTCGTAAAAACGCAGCTCACCCAATCGAGCAGGTTGGTGCGAAATTGCGTTCAATGATGCCTTGGATCGAGTCAAACAAAATCATTGATAAGACCAAAAACTAAGGTTGAGTCTTTTTAACGCTTTGGGTGTGTTGTCGGCGCCCTCAGTGTTTATCGATTGTCGATGACGTTGGCGAGTCCCGATACGTGGCCAGCTAACTTTGATCAGCGAGGCATGTTATGACAGAAGATCGCTCTAATTCTAAACCCGGCGATGATAGCGAGCTCTCTATAGATGTGCCAGGCGGTGTTCCCGTTGACGAGCATGTTGAAGAAGTTTCGCAAAATGGAAAAAAAATCACCTTAAAAGGTGTCTATCTCCTCCCTAATCTATTTACTACTGGCGCTCTATTTGGCGGTTTCTTCGCAATTGTGTCTGCGATGGATGGCAATTACGCCAATGCTGCGCTAGCAATCTTCGCGGCTCAAATTCTCGACGGATTTGATGGTCGTGTCGCTCGCATGACGAATACTCAGAGTGCCTTTGGCATGGAGTACGATAGTTTGTCGGACATGGTGTCATTTGGCTTGGCGCCGGCAATAGCTACGTACAGTTGGGCGTTACAGCCATTAGGTAAGTTCGGTATGGCGGCGGCATTTGTTTTTGCGACCTGCGCGGCACTGCGGTTGGCGCGTTTTAATTCCCAAGTTGAATCAGCTGACAGTCAATTCTTTACCGGTTTGGCGAGCCCTCCAGCAGCAACGTTGGTGGCTTCAGGGGTTTGGCTTGGGAGTGAGCAGCAACTAACGACCGAAATCTCAATCTTTGCAGCCGTGCTTGTAACGTTTGTCGGATTTATGATGGTCTCAAATGTTCGCTATCAAAGCTTTAAAGGTTTAGATAAGAACAGGCGTGTTCCGTTTGTTGCGATGCTAGTGACTTTGCTGGTATTCATCGCTGTGATTATCGACCCGCCTAGGGTGTTGTTTGCCTTAGCGTTTGTTTACGCGCTATCCGGCCCCGCTTGGTGGCTTTGGGAGAAAGTGTCACGTAAGTGATACTTTCTTCTGTGACCTTGCGGTACGGCGTTTAAGCGCTATACTTTTCGTTACCCGTATAAAAAAGTATGCGGGTAACGATCTCCTGCATAGAGTCGGTAAAAATATAAATCGTGAATTATGAATAAAAGTGGTTGACCCTGGGAAGTCATATCGTTATAGTCCGCCTCCCTTAAGCAAGGGCAGCTTTGAAGCGAAGCAGTAAGTCACTTCGAAGTCGATTTTTTTAGCTTGTTTTGTTTGATCTAGGCAGTGTTTTTAACTACCAAAAAAG
>NVXL01000211.1 GCA_002746115.1 Alteromonadaceae bacterium | reverse complement strand
AGGTTTACCTTTATTCTTAGTAATGGTCCTTACTTTCATTCCACTTACCCTCTTTGAATTAACAGGCTTAGTGTTATTCTGCTTCAGAATGAGTAAGAAAGGCAAGTTTCGGTAGTGATATAAGCATGCTAGTCTCCATTTATTCTTTACAACAGAGATATTAGCGTGATGAAACCAACGTTACCGTCAATCAATTCGAGTCAGGTAAAAGCAGATCTATATCTGCAACTTTCTCGTATGGAGGAGGCTGGCCTGACACTACAGCATGCGGTGGAAATACTGGATAGTCATCAAAACAAAATCACCAAACACCTCAAACTATTCCAACAATACCTAAAGGCCGGTAAACCCATTACTGAATCAGGGTTTAATGCTGGTATTTTTTCAGCGTTTGATAAAGAGATTGTTCATGCCGGCGAAACCAGCGGTAATCTGGAAAACATTTATAAACAACTCGCTAAGCTCTACTCAAACAAAGCAATAAACATTAAGCAGTTAAAAACAAAACTCTATTTACCCATATTAATCTTAACTCTATTCATTTTTATTCAGCCACTACCCGCTTTAATATTAAATACAATTTCAGTACCGGAGTATCTTTGGACTAGTATCGGAACACTTCTTAGCATCGGTTTATTCTTCTATATCATCCTTAACGTAGTCAGTTGGTTAACTCGTGGTCCGCTTAAATTTCTCGGCCTTGCTAAACCGATTTATCAACTACAACTAATACTGCCTGGGCTTTCAAACTGGTTTATCACTAGACAAATTAATAATTTTTTAATATATCTAAGTCTAATGTTAGCTGCTGGCATCGCGATATCAGAGGCTTTTCCAAAAGCAATGAGTACGATCAACAACCCTATGTTTAGAACTAAATTTACTCCAGCTGCATTGGCAATCAACAAGGGAATCAGTTTGACGGAATCTTTAAGACTTGTTCTTGAAATGGATGAACAGATCATTCAACAAATAAAAGTTGGAGAAGAAAGTGGCAAACTAGCAGAAACTATTCAACACTTCACCGACATTCAACGTGACGAGTTAATCGGCCAAGACAACTTTGTAGTTGAGTGGATACCTAGAATAATCTACTTATTTATCGTGGGCATAGTGGCCTATTCAATTGTAACTGGCTCAACGCTTAGTTCGATTTAAAAATGCTCCGCAAACGATCTGCACAGAATCTTAAGTATGTTCTCGAGTAGCCTTAAACTCAATCTCCGGCCAGCGTTCCATGGTTAGATCAAGGTTCACTCTAGTAGGCGCAATGTAAGTCAAGCCGCCAGCACCATCTAAAGCTAAATTCAATGATGCTTTTTTCTTAAACTCTTCTAATTTCTTTGAGTCATCACAATATACCCAGCGTGCGGTATAGACCTGTACTGGTTCATAAACACAATCAACTTTGTACTCACCTTTTAAACGGTGCACAACCACATCAAACTGCAATACACCGACCGCACCTAAAATCAAATCATTATTTTCCAATGGGCGGAATAACTGGGTGGCGCCTTCTTCACTCAATTGTTGCAAGCCTTTTAATAAGGCTTTCATCTTCAGTGGATCTTTTAATCGAACTCGACGGAATAATTCCGGAGCAAAATACGGAATGCCGGTAAATTGAATATCTTCACCTTCGGTAAATGTATCTCCGATTTGAATGGTGCCATGATTATGCAAACCAATAATATCACCTGGCCAGGCTTCTTCAACTTGGGCTCGCTCTGCCGCCATAAACGTCACTGCATTGGCGATAATGACGTCTTTACCTGTTCTAGCATGACGCATCTTCATGCCTTTTTTATATTGTCCTGAACAGACGCGTAAAAAGGCAATGCGATCTCGATGTTTAGGATCCATATTGGCCTGGATCTTAAAGACAAAACCACTAAAGGGTTCTTCACTGGACTCAACATGCCTTGTTTTGGTTGCCCGACCTTGTGGTGCAGGTGCAATTTCAACAAATGAATCCATTAATTCGGTTATCCCGAAGTTATTCATCGCACTGCCAAAAAATACGGGGGACAACTCACCTGCTAAAAAAGCCTCATGATCATATTCATGGCTAGCACCACGTACTAAATCAATTTCTTCGCGTAAGTCTTCGGCCATATCACCAAACAATTCATCTAAGCGTGGATTATCCAGACCTTCGATGATTTCACCCACTTGATCACTATGAGGCTCAAAGAGATGCACACTGTCTTTTTGCAGATGAAAAATACCTTTAAAGGATTTACCCATGCCTATAGGCCAGGTAATAGGAGCACAGCGAATATTAAGAATTGATTCAACCTCATCTAAGATATCAATGGGATCACGTCCTTCCCTATCCATCTTATTAATAAAGGTTAAGATCGGKGTATCRCGTAARCGACACACTTCCATTAATTTAATGGTRCGTTGCTCGACACCTTTAGCAATATCAATCACCATTAACGCTGAGTCGACGGCSGTTAATGTSCGATAAGTATCTTCAGAAAAATCTGCATGWCCMGGGGTATCTAATAAATTAACAATGCGATCATTATGTTCAAACTGCATCACAGATGAAGTTACAGAAATACCACGTTCTTTTTCCATCTCCATCCAATCTGATGTCGCATGTCGATCGGTTTTACGTGATTTCACACTACCCGCCGCCTGAATCGTGCCACTCAAAAACAATAGTTTTTCAGTCAGCGTAGTTTTACCGGCATCAGGATGCGAGATGATCGCAAAGGTGCGTCGTTTATTTAATTCTGTGAGTAATTCAGCCATGGATCGAGCAATGTGTTGCGGAAAACACGCTATTCTACATGAGTCGGCCTCGACTGACTAAAGCTTAGCATTGAAGATGTGAACAGCAGATAAAGAAATTTAAACTCAACTTACCTGTTAGTTATGCATGAGATGAATAGCGTCACTGAGCAATGACACACTGATAGCGACACCAATCGCTAGTTTATTTCGTTTCGCCACATGTTCCGGCACATCCATTTGCAACGTTTGACCATTGGCATGGTCAACAATAAACAATACCGTGGTGATGCCCTTAAGCGTAATAAGTTCTTCGATAACGCCTGTGACTGGATTTTCTTGTTCGCCTCGGGAAGGCCTTACTCGTTGGTGCAACAAAATTTTAGAGGGCGGAATTGTCCAATGCACCGTTTGCCCTACAACAAAGCCCTCCATCTGTTCTACCGCCAATACATAATCATTCCACTTAAGCGTCAGCTGCTCCTCTTCATTAACAAGCTCAGCTATGGAGATATTTCTCACATCTACTTGCCGAGCAATATCAGTATTATTAGGTTGATATAGCACTTTTTCTGGCTCACCTTGTTGTAAGGTTTTACCTTGGTGTATCACACACATCTTATCCGCCAACATCGCCGCTTCATCTAAATCATGAGTAACTAAAATAATAGGCATATCAAGACTACGCCGTAATGTATTTAATTCCAGATACAGTTTACGCCGGGTGACTTTATCAACCGCAGAAAAGGGTTCATCCAACAATAGAACTTCTGGTTCCCGAGCCAACGCACGTGCGATGGCGACACGTTGTTGCTGTCCACCAGAAAGTTGATGAGGATAACGTTGCTCTAATCCTGTCAAATGTACTTGGCTTAACAAATCATCAATTTTTTGTTGCTTATTTTGCTGTTGTTTCGCCAAGGCAAGTCGAATATTGTCATTAACTGTGAGGTGTGGAAACAAGGCATAACTTTGAAAGACCATGCCTATACGCCGTTGTTGTGGCGTTAAATTAATTTTTTCTTGTGCATCAAACCATTTATTATTCGCACACGTGATTTGACCATTTTTTACTGAATGTAATCCGGCTATACAGCGTAAAACCGTTGATTTTCCCGCACCAGATGGTCCAACCAAAGCTAAAATTTCACTTTTATCACAGTGTAGATCAACATCAAGTGCAATAGGAAGTGATTGCTGTAAGCGTACTTTTAACATAGTTATAGCCGTACCACCCGAGAACGTGACCGATTAAATATAAAGACGATCGTAATTGAAACCAAGGCTATCGTCAGTAAAATCAACGACATCGATTTTGCCTGCTCAGATTCAAAGGCTAAAACACTATCGTAAAGCGCAATGGATAAGGTACGTGTTTCACCGGCGATATTACCGCCGATCATCAAAACTACGCCAAACTCACCTAGGGTATGGGAAAAACTTAAGACCATAGCCGTAATAATACCCGGCCAAGCCAAAGGCAGTTCAATTTTAAAAAACGTCTTCCACTTTGAAAGGCCGCTACACCATGCGGCTTCCCTAATTTCTGGTTCAATTGTTTCCATTGCACGTAGCATAGGTTGTACAGCAAACGGTAAACTATAGATGATGGAGGCGAACCACAAGCCAGTAAATGAAAAGGCTAAGGTATGACCCGTTAATGACACAAATAGGCCGCCAAAAAAGCTGTTTGAATCTAGGCCGACCAGTAAAAAATAGCCTAAAACGGTAGGGGGTAAAACTAAAGGCAAGGTGATCGCCGCTTCTAACACTTCTCGGCCAACAAATCTTGAATTTGCCAGCAAATAAGCCAAAGCTAAACCGATAGGCAATAAACTGGCACAGGTGAGCAATGCGAGTTTGATAGAGACTTCAAATGCCTGCCAATCCATTATTTACTCTTTACCCTCTACAACAAAACCATGTTCAATAAGAATACTCAATGCCTGCTCTGTTTGGAGGAAGTTTATAAATTGTTTAGCTGGCACCGTGGCCTTATTAAGCAATACAACTTGCTGTGGCAACATGCTGTCGAGTTTGACAAAGCGACCTGAGGTTCTTAACTTCGCTTGGATAACATGTGCATAGGGCACAAAACCCGCATCAACAGACGTAGACATTGTAAACTGCACAGCTTGTGAAGCGTTTTCAGCAATCAATAAATGGGCTTGTATCGCTTGCCATATACCTGCTTTTTGTAACACCGATTTTGCCGCTTGACCATATGGTGCATGCTTGGGATTGGCAATCACCACTTTGTTTAAACTGCCATTA
>NVXL01000210.1 GCA_002746115.1 Alteromonadaceae bacterium | reverse complement strand
ACGTAATGTTGCTGCCGCCAATGGTACCGCTGATGGTTACCGTTTCTGCGGTGGTATTGGTCATCGTTGTGGTGTAAGCACCATTCGCAACGTGGGCGGGGGTGGTATCTGCAATGTTACCGTTTAATGTGGCTGATAAGACAACTGCGCCACCGGAGCCTGTTAGATTATTGCCAGCAGCGTCTTTGGCTTGCACTGTGATAGTGGAGGAGGAAGCACCGTCAGCAGATATGGTCGCGGTAGATACAGAAATTGTTGTTTGCGCAACACTAACTGCACCGGGTGAAAAGGTAACAGTGAGATCACCGGTGGTAATAGCTTGGCCATCAATCGTACCTTCAACAGTGACAGCACCTAGACCTGTGTTAGTTAACGTTGCCGTGTAAGTACCGTCCCCTTGGTCGGCAGCGACACTCAATGTACAGGTAGCACAAACAGGATTTAGTGTAAGAGTAACTGCATCTCCACCAGTGCCTAAATCACCACTCGCACCATCTTTTGCCTGAACCGTAATGTTCACCGTGTCATCGGTAGTAGGGGTGGGGTCATCACCTGAAATGGTAGAGGTAGATGCTTCACCGCCATCTGGCGTGATGGTAACTGATACGGTATCCGTTACGGAACTGAATGCCGTAGTAGTACCATTGGTGCTTGTATCTGCTGTGCCGCCGGAGCTACCGGTAGATTCGTCCCAGCCACGGAAGGTGATGGTTGCTGTTCCGTTGTAATTAGCGGTAGGTACAAAACGAATGGAGTCGGTTGAATCTAACAGTCGCGATGCCGCAGCAGTTGGTATACCGAATGGGGTCCAACCGCTACCGGAGTCAAATTCCCAAGCACCGTTGGTGTTATCAACACTGGTTACTGCGATAGATTCTACTTGCCAATCGGAAACCATTGCGCGATCGCCGGTGCCGCTATTCGACACTGCAACAAATTTACCGTTACCATAGGCGACTCCTCTCCAAGTATTTGCAACGGGCGCGCTGCGGGTTGCCCAAGTGATACCGTCCGTTGAAGACATTACGCCACCGTTACCGGATACAGCTACAAACAACCCATTGCCATAAATTACCGACTGCCAGCTTTCCACTGTTGCGGGCGTTTGAGTGGTCCAGGTGATGCYGTCAGGTGACGTCATTACCCGTTTACCAACATCAGCCCCTGTATCATCGTCATTGTATGATACGGCGACAAAGGTTCCGTTGCCGTAAGTAACGGATGACCAGTCGTTATTAGCGGTTGATGTGTCGCGAGCGGTCCAATTAATTCCGTCTGGGGATGTCATGGCGCGCATACCGGCTGTGCCAGCATCATTGTATGCTACGGCGACAAAGGTRCCGTTGCCATAGGTGACAGACTGCCAACCGTTATCRGCWGGCGAAGTTCGCGCAGTCCAGTTAATTCCATCAGGGGARGTCATTACACGATTGCCTGTACCAGATGCAGCTACGGCGACAAACAAGCCCTCACCATATGTGACTGACCTCCACTCATTTAAGGCCGAGGCGTCTGACGTGCGCTGGGTCCAGCTGGTACCATTGCTAGAGGTCATGACCTGATTGGTATCATCGGTAGTTTTCGAAATAGCTACCCACAAACCGTTTGCGTAAACAGCAGACATCCATGCCTTGGTGTTAGGCTCTGTGCGATCTGTCCAGGCAATACCATCCGGAGATGTCATGATTCTATCGCCAGYTCCACCTTGGGCGAGCGCTACAAATAACCCGTTACCATATCCAATRCCTTGCCAGGTCTCATCKCCGCTAGAMGCACCTGAKACAAAATTATTAAAGGTACACGAACTTGTAWCAGCGCATGGCTCATCGTCATCAGAAATAGATCCGTTCACGATAATGTCTGCAACAGTGTCACCAGCAGGGTTGCCATCGTCTTCTGCGATGGTGGGTAAAACCGGGCTTTCAGAATTATCAAGAACAGGGGCATGGTTGACATAGGCGAGGGTAAAATACGTACCATCATTTAACTCAGATACACCTGAAATAGTGATGTCATCACCGCTAATAGAAACCGTTCCTGCCGACGTGGTTGCGTCAGAAAAATCAGCATTGGTATCTACTATTAGTGCATAATCATTTGGATCGCCCGTGTTGTCGCGTATGGTAAATGTAATGTCGGCATCGCCAACTTCGCCTTGTTCGTAAATCAGCCATTCACGTATCAGTCGTTTTAGGTATCCGCTGGGTACATTGGTAGAACCAAAGGATACCAAGCCATTATTATTACCCCAGCTAAGGAATTCTAAATCGTCAATGTCGGTAAATGCATTGGCAGCGTTTGTGCCTTCGCCATCGGCAATGATAGAAAGAATGGCGTCGCCATTAATTGACTTTGACTGTACCTGCCCTAAGTCTGAGCCGTCGTCTCGGCCGATACCGGCAATATCGTATTCAAAGTTTGATGCGTCAGTGGCATCTTTGTCCCACATTTCAGTGGTGCCGTCAGAGGCCAAATAATCAGTAGGCGTAGTTTGATCTAGAGTAATACCGTATTTTAAAGCTAAATAAGACTCAATTTTTTGGATGTCTGAAGTGGCAAGTTCGCCATTGCCCAAATAGAAAATCATTTCTGCAAAGTCGTGTTCGGTAAATTTATCAGCAAGGAAACCGATAAACATATCGGAATTGGATCCTACCACCGAGATAGCACTGGTATCATCTAGAACGGAGATTCCGTCTACTCGAATATCTTGGTAATCAGGGGCACCATCATGTGAAAGCAATGACCAAACGTTTATGTCACCCGATGATACACCCGCAGAAGAAGAACCCGTTAAACGCCCACCTGATGTATCAGCATCGCCCGCATCCCAATAGACAGTACTGCCATCCCAGGGAAGCGTTGACTTAATAGCGCCACCAGTAACGTATTCTTGAAATGTGTAACCGTAAGCACCGCCATTATGTCGTTGAACAACAAATACATTAAAATCGGTATAGGTGTCGGCGCCAACTATTCCGCCAGAAATCGTCAAACCATCATCACCATCAAAATGAATAACTGGATTAGAGTTGATAGTACTAGCGCTATCTTTTTCATAGCTAGGATCGCTGGTTGGGCTAGCAGCACTGTACCCATTAAGTGATTGGTCAGTCCAGGTTGTGATAGTGACGCCATCGGTAGTAGTGCTAGTGCCAGCATCGGCTTTTAGCCAGAGGTGAAGGTCGGAGGAGACGCCACCAGGTGTAGGGGGAGGTGGGGCAGTGTAGTGAATATTGACTTTGACAAAATCAATCTCTGAATCGGAGCCACTGGCATGGATAAGCCGTGCGCGAAAGTTTGTATCGGATAACTCATCTGCGCTCCAGGTTCGCCCCCAGTCATCGGCGGCCCCGCCAAGTGTTGATAGCTGGTCGCCGCAGGAGAGAACGCAGCCTAACCAGTTGTCTCCATAGCCCGTTGTTGTCCATGTGGTTCCGCCATCCCAGGAAAGTTCCACATCTGTACCGTGAGCTGTGCCTAGGAATGCATGTTCGGCGTCAATTTGAACCTGAATGCCATCAATGGTACTTCCGGCAGTAACACCGAAACCAAAATTCTTATAATTTTGCGTGCCACTACTTTGACCTTTGGCATAATCACCGTTACTACTGGTATCGGTTAGCGCGTTTACCGCGTTGGTCCAGCTCCCTGTACCAGCAGCGCCTGGTAGTGTATAGCCTGTGCTGGCAGCCGTAGCCGTATTGGGTGAAGCGGAAACAAATAGGAGAAACAAGCAGGCGAGAGCACACCGCAACGCGACAGGCATTTTTGAGTCAGAAACATTGTAGGCACTACTTAAAAACCTACTCAAATGGATATCACCTACTACTTAGATGGTTAGTGCGAAAGCGCCAAAATACATTAGGCACGCGCAAGGAGCATAATTAGTACGCTCCACCATAAATAATAGGTTATAAAAAAGACTACCTCAAAGTACTTAAGGTTACTTTTGTTATGCTTTTGTAAAAAAATCCTTATTTATCAGTTGGGTATAATGGGTAGTTATTACGGGGCGCTTATGTATACCCTTAAGTGGTAGTAAAGGGGCTGGACCGGTTAAACAGGCTGGCATTACGTGTTTTTGTGTCGGTATAAGCACAGAGACATAAACATCATAATGAGCAGAGTGAAGGGGTTGATACTACCGCCACCACCACCATCGTCTTCTGAAGCAGAATGTTCTATTTCTATATTGTCGTCATCGGTCTGAGTACCAGGGTCGCCAGCGTTAATGATATTTGAAATATCTTCACTTTCGATAGGCTCAGATGCCTCAGGCAGGTAGTTACTTGATCCTATACCAACCAATAATGGTATTGAACCATTCATCGATGTGTCTCGATCGTTAGGGCCGCCATCGGTAATGTTAAGTTGTAAACAGTATGCACCTTCTACAAAGCCAGCTGTATAACTCTCGTCACCGGGAGTTGGGCAAGTACCAGGGGTACCCATCGCCGAACTGACACTGTCCGTGGAAGAGGTGTCCATATAGAACCAGCTAAGGGAAATGTGATCAAACAGTAGTACCGCGGCGCTAGCTGTCTGTGGTTTGTTGAGCGGAATAACCACATTAACCAAATCACCAGCACCTGGAATATTAACCACATCGATATCAAACATATTCGGTGTTGCCGCTATGTTGGTATTTTCGCTAGTATCTCCGCTAGCAATAGGGAAATCCTGATTGATGTAGTTAGTAAGCTGCTCGCTAGTAATAGTACTAACCTGGTTGTTGCCCATGCGTGCAATAAGTCCAGCACGAACACCAACACCATATTGCAGTTGCACGTCATACGGGATATCGGCTGTGATAGTGGTGGTAAGTCTTTCTTCAGCACCCATTGATCCATCAGATGAATCAAATGCATTGATGATGCCGTCAGAGTCATCATCTTCTACGCCCAGTTCGGAAACACTAAAGACTTGGCTAGTGCTAGAGGATAGAAGTTGCCCATCAATCGTTTTGCTAATCGTAAGCGATACAGTGTATAAACCTTCGCTTAATCCACTAACGGATAGACGTTGGCT
>NVXL01000209.1 GCA_002746115.1 Alteromonadaceae bacterium | reverse complement strand
ACTTGACCGCCAACGTAGCTGCGATATAACACGCTAAATTCGTCGAGTAAAATAGACATGGCCCAACCATCGCAGGCGATATGATGCATGGTGACTAAAAGAATGTGCTCGTCAGCTGTTAATTTCAGTAACTGTGTACGTAGCATTAAATCTGACTGCAAATCAAAAACACGGTTCGCTTCGGCGGCCGTGATATGTTTGAGTTGTGCTTGACGCTGTGTATTCTCTAGAGCGGATAAATCCAATGCTGGCACTACAAAAGGCACGGCAGGCTGAATGATTTGTATTGCCTGACCGTTTTCACCTAAGGAAAAATGGGTGCGTAAGCTTTCATGACGCTCAAAGATAATCGTAAAGGCTTTATTTAGCGCGCTAATATTTAAGGTGCCGTTTAATGTGATAGCACCGGCCATATTATAGTGGGCGCTGCCGCCATCAATTTGATCCAACAACCATAAACGCTGTTGGGAAAAAGACGCCGGTAGCACTTGATCACGTGAAATACGCACTACTTCTGGCCGGGTCAAGCCCGTGTCTAACTGTTCGATAACGTGCGCGAGGCTTTCGAGGGTTTGACTGCTAAACAGGGATTTAACCGATAGCGTCACCTTGAAAGCCTGATTAATTCTTGCCACAAGTCGTGTGGCTAATAAAGAGTGGCCGCCAAGCTGGAAGAAGTTATCGTTAATGCCGACACGCTCAACATCTAAAATATTTTGCCAAATCCCGCAGAGCTGGGTTTCTATATCGCTGCGCGGAGCCATGTACTCTGATTGCTGCACTGACAACTCCAGCGCTGGCAGCGCCTTGCGGTCGACTTTCCCATTCGGGGTTAATGGTAGTTTATCCATCGATATAAATGCAGACGGAATCATGTGCTGTGGCAATTGCGTACGACAATAGTCCGTGAGTGCTCTTGAGCTAGGCGATAAAGAGCGGGTGATTTTCTGTAACTGATGCAACGAATCAAGGCCTTTAAGTACCGTAGGGGTATCCAGCCAGTCAATTAAACACGCGAATTCGTCTACGCCGATGTCTTTTAGGCGCCCCGCTATCACCGAGACATTTTGTGGTGTGCCGATAAACGAGGCGTTTTGGGCGTAGCGTTCAAAAGCAAAATCAGCCATATTTTCAAGGTCGGCTTCGCTCAGATCATCCGTGGCGATATTCAGGCTTTTAAGCATGGGAATAACGAGGGCGATATGCGAACGCATATAATTTTTAAATGGCGTTCGCGCTTGATCTAAGGTCTCTTGCTGATCTTGCCCGATGAAGGTATGAATCATTAAAGTGACACGACCGCACTTAGGATCATGCCCGTTTTTAATGAGGGACTCACGGTAAAGCGCAATTTTATCGGTGAGTTCTTCTATTGTTTGGCCGAGTAAATGCGTTAATACATTCGCCCCGATGCGGCCAGCCTCAATAAATGTCGCGGGGTTAACCGCCGCCGTTATCCAAATAGGCAATTGCTTTTGTACGGGTTTGGGGTAGATTTGAACGTCGACATCATTACCGGTGCCATCTTTTCGGGTGATGGCATTCCCCTCCCACAGTGCTTTTAACGCCTCAATCCCTTCCGTGACAACGGTTTTACGTGCCTCAAAATTTTCGGGCGCTAAAATAAAATCGCGCGGATGCCACCCACTTGCGATCGCCAGCCCTACCCGCCCGTTAGAGAGGTTATCTACCAACGACCATTCTTCTGCAACACGAACGGGGTCTTGCAAGGGCAATGCAACGCTACCCGCACGCAGCTGTATTTGTTTGGTCATGGTCGCTAAGGCGGCGCTTAACACGGCGGGGTTAGGATAAAGCCCACCCACCGGGTCAAAGTGACGCTCGGGTGTCCAAATGGCCTCAAAGTCATGCTCGTCAGCAAATTTAGCGGCTTTTAAATATAAGTCGTATTTATTTTCACCAAGGTAGGTATCGGCGCCAAAATAAAACAGGCTAAAAGATACGCTATCATCTGCATCTTTGTCATCCAGCTGACGAGGCACCACATAGGCGAGTAACTGACTGTCGCCAGCCAAGCCTTCTTGGACACGGTCTTTCACAACCACCACGGCATCTTGCACCTGCGGATGCTGCGCAATGGTATTTTCTATTTCTCCTAATTCGATGCGGAAGCCACGAAGTTTTACTTGATGATCAATACGCCCTAAGAATTCCAAACTTGCCGGGCGCCCATGCTCGCCCGGCAACCAACGTACTAGATCACCGGTTTTATACAAGCGCTGGCGGTTTAGTTGAGGGTGGAGATTGGTAAAGGGGTTGACAATAAACTTCTCGGCGCTTAATTCCGGGCGATTCAAATAACCCCGTGTAACGCCTGCGCCACCAATAAGCAACTCCCCTGCGACGCCAATAGGCGCTAGCGCCATTTCTTCAGAGACGATGTAAACATCGGTATTGGCAATGGGTTGGCCCATTAATACCGGATTAGCCGGTGGTAATATTGGCTGTGTTGTGGACCAAATGGTGGTCTCGGTTGGGCCGTACATATTCCAAAGTTCAAGCCCTGGCTGGCGCAGTAATTCGCTTGCTAGGTGCGAGCTTAGCGCCTCACCACCACATAATACTTTGAGCGGTGCATCATGTTGCCAGCGGGCTTCTAGTAGCATTTTCCATGTCGCGGGCGTGGCTTGCATTAAGCTGACGCGATGCTGTTTTAACAGTGTGAATAGTGCCTCGGGGTGACTGGTGGCCTCTTTTGCGGCAATCACCAATTTTGCGCCTACAACTAGAGGTAAAAACAGCTCTAGCCCGTGAATATCAAACGATGTGGAGGTTACCGCTAATAAACAATCATCGGAGTTTATCCCGGGTTTATGATACATTCCCGCTAAGAAGTTTACGACGTTGCCATGCTCAACCATGACACCTTTGGGCTTACCCGTCGAGCCTGAGGTATAAATCACATAGGCAAGGTGGTTTGGTGTTAAACCTAGATCACTGGTGCTCGGGTTGTTTGTCGTTTGCTGTTCTGGCTGTTTTTGGGACTGCTGCTGTTGGGACTCTTGTTGTTGGGACGGCTGCTGGAGTGCGTCATCATCTAAACATACGGTTTTTACATCACTCACCGGAATGGTCGAAAGCAGATGCGTTTGTGTTAACACCGTACTCAGTTTGGCATCTTCTAATACGTACTTTAAACGTGCTTGCGGATATTCAGGATCCAGCGGGACGTAAGCACCGCCAGCTTTCAAAATAGCAAGAATACCGATGAGCATATCTAAAGAGCGATCGACGCAAATACCCACCAAGGTATTATGTGAAGATTGATTCGTACTGATAAGATTTTCGTTCAACAAATAATGTGCAAGATTATTTGATTGCTGATTTAATTCGGCATAGTTAAGCGATTTATCGTCAAAGATAACGGCGACGGCATCAGGGGTTTTCGCGACTTGCGCTTCAAACAATTCATGGATGCAACGATCACTTTGATACACCATGTCGGTATCATTCCATTCCACCAACAATTGTTGACGTTCTGCTGCACTAAGTATGTCGGCTTTGAAGACCTTGTCATTGGGCGCGTTTAATAGCGAAGTTAATAAACATTCAAAGTTCAAAGCCATGCGTTGGATGCTTGCCAATTCAAATAAATCGGTATTAAATTCCCACCCGAGCTGTAAACCATTCTCAGCTTCAGTGACATTGAGGGTAAGGTCATATTTAGCAACGCCTAAATCACTTTGCTCCAAAGCACTTAATGTCAGCCCCGGCAATTCAAAAGTGGCGTCTTCATTATTTTGTAGCACCAACATCACTTGAAACAAAGCACTATGGCTTAAGCTACGCGCAGGCTTTAAGTGCTCAACAAGCTGCTCGAAAGGTACCTGCTGATGCGCATAGGCATCCAGCAACATGCCCTTACTTTGTTGCAATAATTCAATAAAACTCGGCTGGTCAGAAAGCTGGTCAGAAAAATTGTTACGCAGCACCAAGGTATTCATGAATAGGCCGATTAGGCCTGCGACCTCATCCTGCTCCCGGTTCGCGATTGCACAACCCATCACGATATCTTTTTCATTACTGTAACGTGATAATAATACGGAAAAAGCGGCCTGCAAACCCATAAACAAGGTCGCACCCTGCGACTGACACACACCGTTTAAACTGCCAAGGGTTGCGGCATCAATGTTTGAGTAGTGCGTTTGGCCGACAAAGGTTTGCATGGCAGGACGTGGACGGTCTAGCGGTAAGCTATGCACCTGCGGTAAACCCGCGAGCTGTTTACCCCAATAACTCAATTGCTGATCCAGTGCCTCGCCTTGTAAACTACGGCGTTGCCAATGAGCATAATCGGTATATTGAATGGCGAGCCTATCCAGAGGCRCGGTTTGCYCTTGGACATTTGCACGRTACAGGGCGCTGAACTCGTTAATCAAAATCGACATTGACCAACCGTCGGACGMGATRTGRTGCATGCTCAGTGCTAAMACATTTTCATTCTCTGCCAGCGTGAATAACTGGGCGCGTAACATGAGATCGGTGCTTAAATCAAACACCCGTGTCGCTTCGTCGGCTATTGATTGCTGTAACTGGCCTTGCTGTAATTGTCGCTGTTGCTCATCGTTACCTGATACAGATAAATCGACGACAGGCACAATAAAAGGCGCAGGCGCCTGGATAACCTGTATTGGTTGCTCGTTATCGCCAATACGAAAAACAGTACGCAAACTTTCATGGCGCAGAATAAGGTCGGTAAAGGTTTGATTTAAAGCTTGAATATCAAGTGTGCCGCTAAGCTTTAACGAGCCAGACAAATTGTAATGCGCACTGCCTCCGTCGATTTGATCCAATAACCACAGCCGCTGTTGCGCGAAAGACAAGGGGTATTCTCGACTCGCTGGGGCTTTATTAATCGACACTAAGCCACCGGACTCCGCCGATTGAATGACGCCTGCGAGTTCTCGAATGGTAGGGCTCTGAAATAAGTCACGGATTGCTATTTGGCAATTCAAGGTATCATTGATTTTAGCAATTAACCTTGTGGCAAATAACGAATGGCCGCCTAACATAAAAAAGTTATCGTCGA
>NVXL01000208.1 GCA_002746115.1 Alteromonadaceae bacterium | reverse complement strand
CTGCGTATTATTGCCACTGTGAACACCTAATTTTACCGAAGCGTGAACACCTGCACCCCTGATTCTTGCAGGTGCAGTATTTTACCCCTAAGTGTTCACGGTTAGTCAATCGCCGCTGCGTTTTTTCTTAAAGACTCTCCTTTCAGTGTTATTTTGTGTGCGTTATGCAGCAGTCTATCCAGGATGGCGTCAGCGAGCGTAGGGTCACCAATGACATCATGCCAATGTGATGTCGGTAACTGGCTTGTAATCACCGTAGAGCCGTTCCCGTGACGATCCTCAATGACTTCCAGAAGATCATTACGCTGCTGTCGAGTCAGTGCGTTTAAGCCCCAATCATCAATAATCAGTACTTCTGTTTTTTGAAGTTGTATCAGAAGCTTACCAAAGCTCCCGTCACCGTGAGCAACAGTAAGCATCTCTAGCAGACGAGTTGCTCGGAAGTAGCGAACCGATATACCTCTCTCACATGCCGTTTGACCTAGAGCACAAGCAAGATAAGTTTTGCCCGTTCCGGTGGGGCCAGATATTAAAATATTGCGGTGCTTACTCACCCAGTCGAACTGCAATAGCTGGACTATAGTGTCTTTACTAAGCCCTCGTTTGGCTCGATAATTAATGTCTTCCGGTTGTGCATTTAATCGTAATTTAGCTTGTTTTAATAATCGCATAATTTTTCGATTGTCACGGCTGGTTGTTTCACTGTTGACCAACAATGAAAGCCGCTCTAAAAACGTTAACTCCTCGTAAGTATTAGGTTGATCAAGCTGTTTTCCTAAAGCATCTGACATGCCTGCCAAGCGAAGATTGTTGAGCTGGTTTAAAATACTGTTCATGATAATAACCCTAAATAATGTTGATTTAATTATAACGTTAATGAGTGTAATAATCTGGACCGCGAACATTGTCATGATCAAATGGGAGGGTTGTTTGAATGTCCGTGTGGTTATTCTCTAACGGTATTTTATCTAAGCTTTTACTGAGTATGGACGCGATGCTTTTATAGGTCATCGCTTTGATTTGGTAAGCTCTCTTGCAGGCATCTTCAAGGCGCTTTTCATCGTATTTTTTAATCAAGCTAAGCAAACCTAAACAAGCGCGATAACCATGCTCTGGATGCGCACGTGAAGTCAACTGATGCTCCACAACCAATGTCGTATATTCTCCAATATCAGAAGCCCATTTAGTGAATCTCTGCGGCGACCATTCTTGATGTTTTTTATGCGCCTTGGCCATATGATTGGAGTCTGTAGTATGCCCATAACTGTATGCTCTAGGATGAACGGCTACTTGCTTGTTTTGGTGGAAAACAACAACTGTATTGACCCCTGCATGCAGCATTAAAGCCTGTTTTACAAGTTGGTAGGGTACTGAGTAATAGTGATTATCGTATTCCACATGATAATCTGGATGCACTCGTACCTTTTTAATTTCACGGTATTCGTAGGGGCTTTCCGGTAAGGGTTTTAAAGCAGGCTTGTCAAGCAATTCAAATTCTTCAAGTCGACTATTCGGGCGTTTTTTAAAGGGGCGGCGATTCAAGTCATCGAGCAAAAATACAATGGCTTGATTGAGTGAGGCTAGCGTAAAAAATAGTTGTTTGCGTAGGCGCATCATAATCCATCTTTCAACGATTTGAACACCGACCTCGGCTTTAGATTTATCTTTGGGTTTGTAAGGGCGAGCGGGTATGATAGCGACACTGTAATATTCTGATAATTGTTGGTAGGTAGGATTTAAATCTGGATCGTAGCGACAAGCTTTACTGACGGCGCTTTTTAAATTATCGGGAACAACGATCTCGGGTACACCACCATAAAAATGGAATGCACGCACATGGGAGCCGATCCAGTCTGGGAGTTTTTGAGACCAAGTGGCTTCAGCAAAAGTGTAAGAACTTGCACCAAGTACGGCAACAAAAATCTGTGCCGTACGCACCTCTGCGGTATCAGGATTAACGACCTCCATTGTTGGCCCACAATAATCAACAAATAGTTTTTCACCAGCAATATGCACTTGACGCATAGATAGCTTTTTCTTGCCATTCCACTGACGATAAAGGACGGTGAAGCGTGAATAACTGTAATGACCATCTGGATGTATTTCAGCGTATTCTTGCCAGAGCAATTGCAGTGTCATTCCTTTTCGACTGAGTTCAGAATGCATTTGGTTGAAGTCTGGTTCTGGAAACGATTGAGCCTCAGGAGGTACTCGTGGCGGTTGTAACTTCAGGGCTAACTCTTGATCCGTAAGCTCCTCAGGCAATGGCCACCCGAGACCTGCGGCTTTGGCGCGGGTTAGATATTTGGAGATAGCGCCAACCGATAGGTTGAGGCAGTGAGCGATTTTTCGAATGGATAGTTTGGCCTCGAAAGTGAGGCGTAGGATATCTTTGATCTTTTGCATGGTGACCCTCTTAGTCGTCATGATGGCTCCTCAATGGTTGTTAAATGTATTGGAAGAGCGCAGGTTATGGATTAAATGTGTACCTGCAAGAGGGTATAAATGAGGTGGTTAATATTTGACCGCCGATGAGCACTGATTTTATGCCTAAAACACCAAAGTGTTCACGGGAAGGCAAAATTAGGTGTTCACAGGTGGGTAAAAATAGGTGTTCACGGTTGGTAAAATTGGGTGTTCACGATAGGCAATAATATGCATACGTCAGGTATTGTGTGTTGCAATATGTTTTAATCCGTAGCTAAGTTGAGTAGCCCGATGAGCCTTTTGGGTGAGTGACTTTGGTAAACTGTTGTGTTTTCACGGGGGCTTATATGAGAAGGAAAAACTGCGTCAATGGTTGTGGGGCTTTGGATGAGCTGCAATACGAAGGCGTCGCGATTGATCAGTGTCAGCAATGCAAGGGAATATGGCTGGATACTTCGGAGTTAACTGAGATTATTCAAACCAAAAAGCAATCGTGGCCTGAGGCGACTATTGAAAAAGTGCTAGCAACATGTGGCGGCTCGGGTGTTCCTGAGAAAGAGCGTCGCCGCTCATTGCCTTGCCCTCTTTGCGGGGATAATTTGCCTGCGGTTAACTACCAAGGAAACTCTGGGGTTATCGTGAATACTTGTGCAAATAATCACGGTGTATGGCTGGATGCCGGAGAGCTATCGAAAATACAGATTTATATGGAGAACCGACATCGCGTAGGTAAAACATTTACCGACAAGCATCAGCAGCTTCTAAATGATGCGGAGATCGGAGATAAGTTAAGGCACACAGAGAGCAGGTTAGAGCGAGTCAAAGAGTGGCGACAGGCTAGCCGAAAAGTTTCTGGCTATCGTGACACTAGACGTGATGGGTTCGGCTCGATATTTGATTTTTTTGATTTTTAATCATTAACTTTAATCATAAGTTCCACATTGGCGCAGATTTAAGTCGGGTAATAATGACTTCCAATTTACCATCCGCTGCGCCATTTTAGATGCGCCCCCTTACTCTAAAAATATAAGTATAAAGATTCTCAGCATTGGGATAATGGCGTCGCGCGCAGCTTGGGCTCTACCCATACTGTTGATAGCTTTGATCCGAGTGGGTGGTCTCAGCGTCGAGGTTCTGGCAGCTTGGTATTGTGGCTGACGGCAAGTGTGGCTCTGAGTTTGCCGTCAATGCTGCCTGCGCTAATCTTATCTTCGGCAGAAAATGCCCAGTTATTTAAATTTACGCCTTGGGTACCAGCAGCCATGGCTAATTTTGGCATCGAAGTATGTGGTGATGGCAATACGTCGGGCTATGCGTATGGGGTAGGTGTTATACCCGCGACTGGGTTGAGTCGCGGTAGTTTGAGCTTATTACTTTCTGCTTCGGCGCTTTCGGTTTTTGGGTTGATCAACTGTCATAAACTCAATTTTACTCTGCTCTAGATCCACTCGCGATACCTGTACCTTAATGCTGTCGCCTAAGCTGTAGTTTTGCTTGCCGCTTTCACTTACAAGGCATTGCTTGGCCGCATCAAAGCGGTAGGAATCTTTTTTGAGCGTGGATATATGTACTAGGCCTTCTATGTGAGTATCTTTAAGCTCAACAAACAAGCCAAAACTCGTCACGGTTGAAATCACGCCAGTAAAGCTCTCACCTACACGATCTTTCATGTATTCGCATTTTAGCCAGGCCTCAACATCCCAGCTTGCCTTATCAGCTCGTCGAGATAATAAAGAGCATTGGCTTGCAAGGCTCTGCATTTTCTCTTTGTCGTAGGGGTAGCATTGACCGGGTTTAAGCGTTTCTGCGCCCTCAATTCGGCGGACGTGATCATTGCCCAAGCCGACAACAGACTTGAGTAATTTGCGTACTGATCCGTCTTGTGCCTTTTTACGAATCACTGAGCGAATAGCACGGTGAACCAATAAATCCGGGTATCGTCGAATCGGCGAGGTAAAGTGGGCGTAAGCGGTATACGCTAAGCCAAAGTGACCAAGATTGTCGGCGCTATATTCTGCCTGACCGAGTGAGCGTAGCATCATGGTTTGAATGGTTTTGGCGTCACTGCGTTGCTCAATACTGCGTAGTAATTGATCGTAATGTTTAGGGCTAGGTTTTTTGCCGCCACCCAAGCTCAGCCCTTTTTCAGCAAGGAAGGCACGCATGGTTTCTAGTTTTTTCTGCTGGGGTCCGTCATGAACACGATAAAGCGAGGAGAGCTTATGTTTTTCCAAAAACTGTGCTGTGGCAACGTTTGCACAAAGCATGCACTCTTCAATTAACTTGTGAGCATCGTTGCGAATTACAGGTTTAATTGCTTCAATTTTTCTGTCCGCACTTAATGTAAATTGCACTTCAGCGGTTTCAAAATCAATGGCGCCGCGCTTGTCGCGGGCAGCCCTTAATGCGTCATAAAGGTCATATAAGTCAAGAAGGTAGGGCTCGATCTCTTCGTGCTGGCTTAATACTTGTTTGCCTAGGCGTGATTCCGGTTCCGTTAAAAGAGCATTCACTTGCTTATACGTTAACCGCGCATGAGAGTGAATAATCCCTTCTGAAAACTGATAATCAGTCATTTTACCGGAGCTGTTGATCGTCATCTCACACACCATCGCTAAGCGATCGGTATTGGGGTTGAGCGAGCACAGGCCGTTAGACAGGGCTTCGGGCAGCATCGGGACGACCTGCCCTGGGAAATAAACTGAGGTGCCGCGCTCTT
>NVXL01000207.1 GCA_002746115.1 Alteromonadaceae bacterium | reverse complement strand
CCTAGCCGCAAGTTCTTTAACACATTGATACGCCTAGAAAAAATCGCCTTTGTTGATAGGGCGGTACGTTAGGGCATTGTTGTTGAGTCAGGATACTTATCTTGGGGATAACTCAAACCCACCAAGTCTTCATCGCTATTTGTACGCGTATTCGAGCCCTACCGTTTTTGTTGATCCAGATGGCCGCGCTGCCATGGATCATATGACTCACCAGCAATGGTTATATGTCACTGAGCAAGATCCTGATGCTAGCTATACGATCGAAGAGCGACAGCAACTTAACGCTGCTGTCATGACGGGGCTTGCGGCAGCAGGTGCTGTTATTTTGGGGGGCGAGGTTGTTGCTGCCTGCATGGCTTCGGGCACTTGTAGTGGAGTAGCGGGACTTGTGGGGACAACTGCTGGTCTTTCCGACCTCGGTGTTGAGGATATGTCTCCAGTAGGGAAAATTACTAAAAATACTTCCAAAGCAATAGACGCCGCTCGTGATGCAATACAGAAATCTAAGAAAAAGCTTAGCGCGACCCCTACGAAAGAAAATAAAGGTGGTTCAATCGAAGGGCCACAGCAAAGTAAAAGCAAGAATAGAGAAGACTCTGCTACGAATAGTAATTGTGTTTGTGGCGCTGGGCGCTGTTTTGTTGCAGGCACGTTAATATCTACTATTGATGGTTTGAAACCAATTGAAGATATTCAGCTTGGTGATCTTGTTGCTGCTAGAGATGAAAATAACTCTAGTGGTGAAGTTAGTTGGAAACCTGTTACAGAGCTATTTTTCAACGATGATGATCGAACCACCAACCTTGTTACCTTAGAGGATGCCGCTGGAGAGCAGGAGCTTTACGAGGTTACGGATAATCATCCATTTTATATTGATGGGCGCGGCTGGGTTGATGTTGATCATTTAGAGCCTGGAATGCAAGTACCTAGCTCTAAGGGTGGCTTGTTAACAATCATTACGATTGAAGTGCGGAATAGTAGCCCTGTTACTTACAATATTGAGGTGGATGAATTCCATACTTACTTTGTGGGCGGTTTTGGGGCTTGGGTTCATAATCAGAATAACCCGAATTGTTCGAAGGTTTGTGGGAAAGGTAAGAGTCAAGCAGATGATGGCTTGGAAGGGACTGTAGGTCGGTACGAAGATTTGAGGAAGAAAACAGCTAAAACCAAATATACTCCGGATCATCAACCAAGCGCTAGATCATTGGTTGATGATTATGAGCGTAAGGTTGGTAGAAAAGCGACAAAAGGCGAGATTGCTGAGATTAATAAAAAAGGGGGATGTGTTGTAATTAAACGGTGCACACACGAGAGTTCATCAGAAACATATGGTGGACGGAACAGGAGTAAAGATGAAAGTGGTCGTCGCAAATACGAACGTGATGCTGATGACCCTGATGCTGCAATTGATAGTAATATGGATGCTCTTTCAGATACGTTGAAGTCTAAAGATGGTTGGTCTCAAGGTAAAATTGATGCGGTTAAAGAGCAGCTTAAAAAACAAAGTAAAGGCCGATAATTACTGTTTTAATACTAAAATTTCATGTTAGGTGGGTGGTATGTCTTCAGGGTTTAGTTTGATAGACTTTTTGAAAATTAAAAGAGATGACTTTTTTGATAGTGAAAGCATAATTGCTTTGGGGGATCACTCTATTGATGATGAGTCTATAGACGATAGGCTTTATGTGTCTTTTTCTGATGTGAAGCTGCAATTTATCTTTGAGCTAGATGATGACGATGACTTTTACTTAAGCACAGTATTTTTGGAACGATGTGATTATATCGTCTCGAATATGGAATCCCTTCTGGGGCTTGATATCTCTTTTGATGCAGGGCGAGATGTAGTTAGGAGTTTGTTGGGTGAACCGAAAGAGCGAGGAAAGTTTGGACAGAAAACTATCCTGGGGGTTGTTCCTCCATGGGATAAATATTTTCTTGACACGGGGAAGGCGTCTTTACATTTTCAATATAGCTTTGATTCGCTGGGGGTAGATAAAATAACTCTTCAGTGTGAATAATTTAGGTTGATTCTTATGTTGTGTTATTAGCAAGCAGCCCGTATGAAGTGAAACGGAGTTCTGGTGTGAGTTAAAAATCGATCCATGAAAAACCCGGTATAGCCGGGTTTTTTCAATTTAAGCGTTTGCCGCGTGTAAAACTTTAGCCGTCGGTTGTCGTCACCTCCACCAGCTCTGCCCACTCCGTAATCTCATCCAGCTCATAGGTTAAGGCCTTCGCCTTCTCAATCAGCCAAGCGTTAATCATATACAAGCCCGTTTGCCACTCAGGTGATGAAGGGGCTTGGCTCTCGCGTGTGATGAAGTGAAACATCGCACTAAGCTGGAACTCAGAGACACAGTTAAAGGCGTATAGATCATTATTGTAAGTGGTAAGGCGTTGGCARAGAATCTTRCGAAATGCCTTAAAGTCGAGGTTTTGTTGATTTTTAGTTGGGTGCAGGCGTTCGCCTGACTTATCATTGCTGTTAGCCATGGTTGACNTCKTKCGACCAGAAAGTCGCTTATTGATTCCGTTTTGCACGTTAACTAATAACGTTGACAAAACCCACTACTCCACTAGTGGTTCCCTACTCGGACATGCGACGCTGGCAACGGCGTGGTGTGAAGCTTCGAGGACAATGTAACCACCGATTTTCGGTACGCCAAACCGTGAGGAGCGGCGGAATCTGCCAGCATCAGGCGGTGAGGGGCTAGGGACGAATAGCACGACTAACAAATGTGAACTTTCGGTAAAGGTGTCGTCATATGGAACAAGCCAAAGATGCTGACAGGCTTGAACCAAAAGGTAACGTGATCGGGATGGAGGCGGGAGTTATACTCCATCGTGGACAAAAAGATCACCGGCATAAAGAAAGAGTCCGACCTATTCTGAATCAGAAGTGAAACTGGGTAAGCCCGTAATGCTGCCTAAAAGGCAGACGTGATGTAAAGATCGTTGTTGGCATTGCGGGTAAAGGAGAGCGGAAAAAGCAAAGGCCGATCTGTAATAGATTGGATACCGGGTGCAACAATACCGGGCGTGAAAACGAGCCGACTTCCGCTTGGTCTTTTTTAGCGTGATAAATTGTTCAAGCATTGAATTTGGAGAAGCAAATGACGGCAGAGACGAAACCGGATTTATCCAACCTCGTCCGAACTGGTGCCCCCAAAAACCTCTTTGATAAAGATAGCCGCAAGCTGTGGCAACATTTAGAAAAGCAGGTTAGACGCCTACAATTTCGTATCGCTAAGGCAACTCGGGAAGGTAGATGGAACAAGGTTAAGTGCTTGCAACGTCTACTCACCCGCTCGTTTGCAGCGAAAGCGTTAGCTGTCAAACGAGTAACACAGAATCGTGGAAAGCGTACCTGCGGAGTCGATGGCCGCTTGTGGTCGACGCCGAAATCTCAGCAAAAAGCTATATCGTTACTCAGGCACCACGGATATAAACCCATGCCATTGCGACGAATTTATATTCCAAAAGCAAATGGCAAGAAACGTCCTCTTGGCATACCAACTATGCTCGATAGGGCAATGCAGGCTCTGGAAGAGCAAGCATTACAACCCGTGGCAGAAACGCTTGCAGATCGCCACTCATATGGCTTTCGCTCCAACCGATCATGCGCTGACGCAATTCAGCAATGCTTTGCTTGTCTCGCACGAAAGAACTCCGCTCAATGGGTTCTCGAATGCGACATTAAGGGATGTTTCGACAACATCTCTCATGAATGGTTGTTGAACAATATACCCATGGACAAAGGCATTTTGAAACGTTGGTTAAAAGCGGGATACCTGGAAAATGGATCGCTCTACAGTACTGAAGCAGGAACCCCGCAAGGTGGTATCTGCTCCCCTGTGTTAGCAAATATGACATTGGATGGTTTAGAGGTCATTGTGAAAAACTCTTTCCCAGCAAAGATCGGCACACAGTCCTCTAAACTCCATGTGATTCGCTATGCGGACGATATGGTTATTACAGGAGCTTCCAGAGAAATACTCGAACAGTACGTGAAACCCGCTATATCTCAGTTTCTCGCGCTGAGGGGGCTTGAGCTCTCCGAGGAAAAAACCCATGTAGTTCACATCAATACCGGTTTTGATTTTCTGGGGCAAAACATAAGGAAATATAACGACAAGCTATTAATTAAACCTTCCAAAAAAGGGGTAAAGGCACTACTGGATAAGGTGCGCCAAATTACCCATAAAAACAGACAAGCCAAGCAGGTAAACCTCATACATTTGCTGAACCCAATCATTCGTGGGTGGGCAAACTATCACCGTCATATCGTCTCCAAAAGTACATTCAGTCGGGTAGACTCAATTATTTGGGAGAGACTGTGGTGGTGGGCAAAACGTAGGCACTCCAATAAAAGGAATCGATGGATACATAAACGCTATTTCCATCGTATTGGACTTCGCCAACACGTTTTCGCTGTCGGTTGGTTAATTGGTAAGGAGTTTATTGGCAAGAAATTATTTCTTGCCTCAGACCTATCAATTCAACGCCATCGAAAGGTTATCTGTGACGCAACGCCATTTGACCCGCAATGGGTTTCCTACCTTAATAAACGCAAATTGAAGCATTCTGTCTCGGAGATGCCCGGTCTCATTAGGGGCTGTTAAAAGGCTTGAGCTGTATGCATGGTGACAGGCACGTACAGTTCTTAGGGGAGACAGTGGCGGTAACGCCACTGTTTTACCCGACCGAATTAGTCAGTTGTGGTTAGCTAGGCCGTTGGGTTGCCCCCCAATGGCTTAGCGCTTAGTTTTAAGCTGATTGTTGTTTAATTAGTGCGTCGAGCATCTCCGTAATAAACTTTTGTTTACCTCTAGGCATTAAGCCCACTTGCTCCAGCTGTTGCTGTAGCTTGGATGTAGGGCCACGTTTCTTTTTGGTTGCTGAGTCTGACTCGTTAAGCAACTCATCGACTGTAGTGTTTAAAATCAGCGCCAATGATTTAAGTAAGGCAACTGCAATGCGCAGACTGCCTTTCTCATAATGAGCCATAGTTTGTTGGGCAATGCCCAATTTCTCAGCGAGTTGAACTTGCGTTAACTCTTGAGTTTTACGTAAGCCGGCAATCCTTTGGCCAAGTTCTCGATAAAACTGTTTGTCTTCTGGCGTCACCTGAGTTCCCCAAATTGGTTTCAACGCCATAAGAATACCTCTAGGCATTAAGCCCACTTGCTCCAGCTGTTGCT
>NVXL01000040.1 GCA_002746115.1 Alteromonadaceae bacterium | reverse complement strand
CCGTATTTATTTTGTAGGTAACTTAGTTGATAAATTAGGCATACGTTGGCGATGCGTATTTCATAGCCTGATTTTATTGTGGTTGGAGCGTTAATTCGTTTTCCGTTGACATAGGTACCGTTGATTGAGCCCATGTCACGCAGTTGCCATTCGCCATTTTCATAGCTCAGCTCGGCGTGCATCGCCGATACTGATACTTCGTCTAAGTGAAGGTCGTTGTTAGCGTTTCGACCAATTAATACTTTGGTTTTAGGTAGAGGGAAAGACTGCTGATTAAATTTTGGACTCTTCCCGATTAAAAACCCGAGGTCTACACGAACTTGTTGGGTTGCGCTTACAGAGGCGTTACGTATTGCTGTCCTTTCGATTTGTGATGTATTGAGTGTCTGGTGTGGCGATATAGCCGTGGATACTTGAGTTGCGTCGGGGGCGCCCACATGCTGGCTCTCTTGCTCGCCCTCTTGTTCGCCCTCTTGCTCGCAAAGCAGGCGAAAGACGATGGTTTCAAAAGCTAGGGTATCGCCGTGGCGGATAACGGCCTCTTTAATGGCCTTGCCGTTGACGAAGGTACCATTGATAGAGTTAAGGTCTCGAACTCGTAACTTACCATTGAGTAACAAGAGTTCTGCGTGCTTACGGGAGATTTTGTCGTGTGCGATCACGATGTCGGCTTGTTCGGCGTTACGACCGACAATGAGGGCTGTGTTTTCAGTGAGCGTAATGTGGCTGTTTTTTAGTTTGTGATCACTCACAAGTTCTAGCCGCCAAGGCGACACAGGGGGAGATGATGCTAGGGCGGCCATGGTTCGCAAATTCCTGTAATTACTACCTTAAAGTGTAGTAATAATCACAGGGTTTCGCTTTGTAGATGGCCGTGATTATTGGGCTTATACGGCCAAAGCTGTACGCCAGTGATTTGAACGGATGCGTAGCTGGCTTGGGACTAGCTTAATGAACTCTTCTGCTTGAACAAATAAGAAAGCATAGAATAAAGGCATGTGAAAATAATGAATGGCGATGACTAGCAGTGGGATAATAATAAGCCACTGGCTTACGCCATCCATATACATGCAGAACTTAGTATCTCCACCGCTTTTAAGTATGCCGTGCATTTGTGTAGCTGTCACGCAGCGTACCGCTATGGATATAACCACGACGAAGAGTAGTTCGTGAGCGGTGGCTTGGGACTCCGGCGGCAGGTTGGTGAGGTTGATTAACTGATAGCCGACCAAAGCGGCACATACTGCGATCACGATACCGCTGAAGAAGGCGAGCTTTACGGCTACAGCAGCAAGTTTCTCGGCTTCATCAAAGCGGCGAGCACCAAGGGTATTACCGATAGCTACGGAGGAGCCTTGGCAGATTCCGCCGACCAAAGCTAAACCGAAGCATTCAATAGGTGTAATAAATGTCATGACTGCCAGTTCTTGGGATCCCATCGATGCAAATAAAGCATGAACCACAAATACCCCTGTTGACCAAACTAAAGAGGATACGACAACGGGGCCTGTGATTCGGCAATAGTTTTTTACTACTGAACGTTTAATGGTGACGATATAACTAATCAGGTCAATAAGTGGGATTGGACTGTAGTGATGCATAAATGCCATTAATACACCGGTACGCAAGGTTCTTGCAATTAGTGAAGCAACACCAGCGCCAAGGATACCAAGCTCAGGGAAGCCCATTTTTCCAAAAATTAGGCAATAATTAAGCGCCATATTAACGACCAATTCAACGATGAAGCTATATAACGAAAGTCGTGATTTTTTTACGGCTCTAAAAATGGAATCGAAAATAGCACTGATGGCTGTGATGACGGCAAGTAGACCCATGCACTGTATATAAGGTCGCGCTAAGGCCGATACTGTATCTGACTTTGTAAATAATGAAATTGGCAGCTGAGGAAAGAATACGAATACAAAGCCAATGATGAGAGATGTCCCCGTTACCATTAATAAACCAATGAACGCAATTTGAACAAATTGTGCCGGTTTTTTTTTGTCGCCATTTAATTGCGCGAGAATAATGGATGCGCCAGCGGCGATACTGAATAAAAATGAGGATAGAAACCAAAACCAACGTGAGCCGATCCCCATTGCAGCGAGATGATCTTCGCTTAAAGAGGAGACCATGATCGAGTCCATAAAGCCTAATGATGTGAGTAAAACGCCTTGAATAGCAATGGGGATACTTAAAGCTAAAATTGTTTTGGTTCGGTCAATATGGCTCATGGCAGGTGTTCCTCAAATGACAGCTAGACGTACAACTTATTGCTATATCCAGCGGTATTTTATTTCGTGGCTGTTCTTTCTTGCTTATTTGATTGGTTTTCTTTATCTGTATTGCCGAGCTAAAAGATTGGGGCTATCTATTGCTCTGACTGTTGCTCGACTATTGCGCTTAATAGGGGTTAACCTAAATACCTCCTTCTCTTAACGTAATCTTAACATTTAAAGCGGGGTGATCTCGGGCTTACATATTTCTGTGAACTGGGTTAATATTCTTGAGTGTTTTGATGCCATTTTTTTGAAAATATTGCGCGGAGTATTACTTCCGACATACCGTATCTTCTTTCTATCCGGCCCGAACCAACCATAAGCTACCGCCAGAGTCTTTTAAGCATGTCGGCATGTGTTCTTCGACATGTTGAATGTGAGTATTGGCAAGGTAGGAGTTAAAATATAGAATATTGAAGGTGTTGTTGTATTGCAAAAAAGATCTAAGCACGTATGCCTCGTTCCAAGCCCATCCCATTTTCAACCATTCCTTAGGGTATTCGAAAGGCCAAAGTATGTCGTGGAAGTGGACTATTACTCCAGGGTTTAGCCTTGGTAATATGTTAAACAGGATGTGACATACATCACTACCGAACTTCGCAACATGCGATGAGTCAATAAATAGAATGTCATCTCTCTCGAGAGAGTCAAACAGGCTAAGGTCGACGTCTTGAACTTTTTTCTCAATGATGGATGTGCTGTTTGAATCTTCTACTGATAATAATTTCAATAAGCGATATTTTTGGTAAGGCTCAATAAATGTGAAGTTAACTTTATAATCTAAGAACTTGTCTTGAGTATCCAACATTAATGCCGAAGAGTATCCAGACCCTGCTTCAATAATATTCTTTGGCTTAAAGTGTCGGATCAATGCATGTAAAACCGTAGCATCGCCACAGGTAAAATAGTTGTTCTCTGAAAAGTATCGCCAACCTTCGCATTTTTTTTCTGGAAAATTGCTTGGATCACTGTATTGCGACAGCTGTTGCATTAAAGATAATTGCTTGTTGGTATTTAACTCGATACCTGGAATGCTACGAATGTTACTTTTTAGATGGGGGTAGGTTTGTTTGTAAAAGTAGCCAAATTGATTCTTTGGGGTGTTTTCCACATCTGCCATATCTGGTAGCGGGGAGTGAAAGTGACCCGCTTCGAAGAAGCTGGAAAATTTTGAATCGGCTCTCATTTTTACCCTTACATTAATTTTATTTTTTTTGGTGAACGAGGGAGAGGTAAAGCTGCACTATAGTTATAAATATAACACTAAATTACGTGCGCGTCGCATATTCGGGCAATTAAATACCGCTATTTTTAGTTTGCTTTTTTATCGATAATATCGATTTGGTGTGCGTCTGAATCAACAAAGTGGCGCCATTTTGGCGTTTTTATGCACCAGATAAGTTTATTTGTGGCGTGGTATAACTAAATATTATTGTGAACGTCTATGGGCGCTGATTAGACTGATTAAGTGATCTTGTGAAATAAGTTGTTTAATTTTCACTAAAATCAGAATGGACGTAATCATAAAACTAACAACTGTTACGAATTTCTAAGGAAGTAATATGGCTCATAATTTCAGCAAAAGTATTAATGGAGGGGTTTCCAGTTCCGCTCAGAGACAGCCTATTCACGCTGGGTGCAGCTATAAACTAGATCGTTCGGCTAAGCTATATTTAGTTGAAAAAACAATCAAAAATCATCCTTTTTGGGGTGCAGATAAAGTATCTTGTTATCTAAAAGAAACCAAAAATGTTGCGATTGATGTCGCGGAGTGCCGTGAACTTATAAGCAAATATAACTTATTTAGTATTGGCAGTTATATGCGAATAGCCGCCGCAACGGTTTTGGCTGTAATGCTTGTTTTTTGGGCTCAATTGCCTTCGCTTACTGGTTTTTTGTTAGGAGTATTTTTCTTTCCTTTCGTATTTAACCTGTTAATTGAGGCTAATTTGGCTAGAAAGGTATTGACCTTTTATCCCGAAGAATTAGTCCCGGATGCTTCCTGTATGCACGATGCGTTACCAAGCGTAGCAGTTGTTATTCCTTCTTGTAACGAACCCTTCTCGGTTGCTAAGATGACCTTTGATTCGGCTTACTTATTGAGTTACCCGTCTCATTTGAAAGAAATTATTGTTGTAGATAATAGTGATAATGATTTCGCGGATTTCTCTCGCTGGAAAGACTATGTTGAATCTTTCCAGTCGCAAAATGGTAATGTCGCTGAATCCGTTAAAGTAACTTTTATTCATCGTGCAACCCGCGACGGCTTTAAACCACAGAACTTAGATGTTGCAATTGCGGCGGTAGATTCTGAATGTGTATTATTTTTGGACATTGACTCTACTTTAAGAGAAGACTCGTTGTTACGAGTGGTACCGCAGTTTGAGCTAGACGAAACCTTAGGGTTTATTCAGTTACATACTTACCCGACTAATACTACCGGTGGCTCAATTTTGGCTATGGCACAAGGTATTAGTGGTTACCTTCAACGGCTGTACCTGGTAATGAATACTCATGGAGGGTTTCCCTTATTTTTTGGACATAACGCGGTTTGGCGAACCAAAGCGGTGCGTGATATTGGCAGTGTGTTAGAGGAGCACAATGGAGAGGTGGTGATTGCTGAAGACTTTTCAATGTCGCTGCGTGCGCTTCAATGTGGTTATCAAGGTAAGAGCGCATGGGTGGATTCTGGTGAATGGGTGCCTGTCTCGATGCAGGAAACAGAAACAATGTGGTTACGTTGGACGGCCGGTACATTCCAGGTTTTCAGCAAGCACGTATTATCATTGAAAAAAATGCGCTTAATGAATGGCTTTGAGCTTGCCGGTTGCGCGCAGCATATGGCGCTACAGGTAAATTATGGCCTAATCCCTATCTATATTGTGCTAGGGCTTATTTTTATGTGGCAACCTTTGATGTATCTAGTGGCTATTAGCATGATCCCACAGCTATTCAAGATGCTGAGCATTTGCTTAACGCTATCTCTGGGGGGCATGAGCATGGGAGGAAAGATCAAGCAAAGCCTATTTGCTCTATTTGTATTAACGGCGTTTAAAACTTGGGTGCGATGTATCGGTATGTTGAATTACTTTTCAAACCGAGAGTTGGGATGGAAGCCTACGGGTAAGGACTGTGAAGATGAGGTGAGTTGGTTTGATGTGTTTAAATTCCATTACGGAAAGTCACTATTTGCAGTGGGCGTTCTAGCTTATTCGGGTTATTTATTAAGCGGTGGTCTTGATATTATCAATACTGTGTTGGTGCTCATTTGTGGATTTTGGAGTCTGAATTTACTCTCGGCGGTCGTATTCTTTGGGCGTTCGCGTATGAAAAAAAGCCCTGAGATGGCTGTTCAAACAGATCACATTCAAAATTATAAAAACTACTATTAAGTATTAAGTATTAAGTATTAAGTATTAAGCGTATTAAGCGTATTAAGCGCTCTAAGAGCGCTTAATACTTAAGCTAGCTTTAACGCTTATGCACGCTAAGCTCGCTAATTGTGCTGTAAAATTGTTTCAATGCCTTGGGGTCATCCGGTGTAACAGCACCGGGAGCCCCGATGATCCTAATGCCTTTGGTGGTAAGCGGTAAGAACGTCAATGTTCGGTCGATGAACTTACCTTTTAAGAAGTGGTTGTCATCCAGCGACATTGGTGGATAACTTGTGAGTTGTGTGACCTGCCTCCAGTCGCCTGCCGTGTTTAAATATTGTACTTCCAGTGTTTTAAACCAACCGCCAAATTCGTCGATATAACCGGAGTTAAAGAGTATTACGGAGATGTCTTGAGGCTTATCCCAAATAAAGCCGTAGTAATCAACCTTAGGCGTGTCGTTGCCTTGGGCGCTGCTAAACGTAGCGCTGCCAAATGAACGTTGTCCATCTCGTATCAACTCTATCCCTTCGTTGTCGGTATTGTGCAGTACTTGGCTTGCATCTTGTGCGAGGTTTTTGCTGTGAACGTCAATTTGATAGCGCTGTACGGCGTAATTATTCCCTTGTTTTACTTGGACTTCAAAATTAAAGCTGCCAGCACTTTTTGGTGTTCCGGTAATGCTATTGGCTTTTAACTTAAGCCCCTTAGGCAGTTTTCCTTTGTTTAGGCGATAAGTAAACTTAGCTGTTTTGTCTTTATCTATTTGTGTGTTTTTAAGCTTGCTGGGGTTGCCCTGGTGATATTTGAAGTTAAACACTTTTCCTTGTTCGGCAAATAACACAGGGGCTGTAGGGAGTTCCAGCGGGGCGGAATAAGTGGCTTCGGTGTTAATTAGGTAATACTCAATTCCGTCTTGGAGTATTTTTTTACCGCCATTGGCGAAAATTATCTTCTCGCCTTGCCGGGCGATACGCTTGGCCATGTCTTGAATACTGGCATTGGGTAAATCATGACGACTCACGTTAATGTAACGATCGTTGAAGGGTTTTGTCCAAGATTTATTCTTGAGGGGGAATTGAAGTGATTTTGGTATTGCTTGCATTCCGCCTCGCACGCCTAATAAACCACTGAGTGTGGCGGCTTGATTGTCGGCGTCAAAACCTAATGCGCTCGATATATCGAGTGTTTTTTGAAAATCGCCTTCACCATAAAGCAGTGCTAAGATCGCGCAGGCGCCGTTTAAAATAGCATCAACAGCGGCCCAGCTGTGGCTGTTGTAGTCATAACTACCATAATACTTTTGAGCCATTTTTTTCCGTGCGCTTTGCCAGTCGTCGGGATGTTGCTGATATAAAAGCTTCATGTGTTCAACAACGTCTTTAAAATAAGCACCTTCTGGTAAGGCAGCTGTACCTATATTGATTAACCTGTCAATATCTTTCTCGAAAAAGGCGGCAGAGAACATCGCCGCATAATGAAGCGCCGGTTCGATACCAAAGCTATCATTGGTGATTTTTGCCGCCCAGTGTGTTTTAGCGCTTGCGTAGTTAATCATGCCGGGAGCGGTGACGGCCCATATCTCGTTGACCAATTGCGGGTCGATTTGGAACCACTCTGCGTTGTAGGTTTTATTTCCAGTTAAAGGGGGGGAGAAGCCAGCATGCATTAAACTAACAGCGGCTCTATTGGCAAACCATACGCGGTCGTTAACATGATATTTCCAGGCGCTCGTAAGTTGTGCGTAGGTGGGCTCGATACCGTGTTGCTCCATGGCCAGTAAATACATGTATTCGATGTCGGTATCGTCATCGGAGAACGCACCGTTGAGTTCATCAACTAATGCGAGTTTTTCGCCATAGCCGTAAGGAAATTTGTCGGGACCGGGCTGTTCGATAAACTTAAATTCGTATGATAAGCCGTAGGTATTACCAATGATTTGTCCGAGCCAAGACGCGTAAACTTTGTCTTGATAATCGTTAAGCGAAATTTTGATGAATTGCTCGTTCGGATCTTGGGCTTGTTTCGCCAAAGCTGGTGTTGCGGCAAGCATAGCGAGAACAGTGATTGCCACGAACCGGCAAAAAAAGGCGGCTATGAACCGGTACGACGTTAGCAGCAAATCACGGGTAGCGATTTGCAGGTTCGAATTTGGCATCAGGGTATCCTGTGGAATTGGCAGATAGTGGGGTGAACTTATACGTTTAAGCTTTTTGGGGGTTTGGACTTTTAAGCTTTTAGGCTTACGATAATGGATGAGTGGGTATTGAGCAATGAAATTATGCTGCCGTGAGCGGATGATTGGCAAAATATCTACTCATCAAGTAATGTGGCTGCATTGCAGACAGCTCCACAGAGGGCTAGTGTACTGAAGGAAAATGCAGGGTAGGTCAATAAGTGCTTTGGCTACAAATTAGCGCGCGTCTAAATTGCACTTTCTGCACTAAACTGTTTGATAATTAATCGATACCAGAGGAAATGTTTATGAAGCCTACGACGTTGGCAGTAAAGACGGTAAAGAAAGCTGTACCAGGCGTAGTGCTTGCTCTACTTCTGGTGGGTACTTATAGTTACGCAGGAGAAGAGAAAGGGGAAGAGCAAGAAAAGACTTGCCCCTCTTTTTTAAATGCAGAGTTTAAGCGTTTACACAGTAATGAAAAGGTCAATCTGTGTAGTTTGTACCGTGATAAGCCTTTAATGATCGTTAATACTGCGAGCCACTGTGGCTTTACCTATCAATTTAAGCCACTAGAAGCGCTTTATCAAAAGTATCAGGCTCAAGGGTTTGAGGTGATAGGCTTTGCTTCAGATGATTTTAATCAGGCGGCAAAAACGGAACAAGAAGCGGCGAATATCTGTTACAAAAATTTCGGGGTTACTTTTACCATGCTTGCGCCGAGCCATGTAAAGGGTGATGAGAAAAATGATGTATTTGCGCACTTGGCCGCTCAAAGTGGCAAGCAGCCTAGTTGGAATTTCAATAAATACCTCGTATCTCATGATGGCGAGCGTGTTAGCCATTATGGCAGCACGGCAAAGCCGCTTGAAGGTAAGCTAGAAGCTCAACTGCAACAATTGCTTAAGTCTTCTAAACCCTCTTCTAAGCCCTCCTCTGAGCGCTCTTTATAAACCAGCCTATTCTTGATTACTAATCCATAAGGTTTGGTAGGGGCTTAGGGTGATTTCATTTTGCTCAAGTGTTATCGCTTGGCCACTGATTAGGTCAATCCATTGATCGGTTCCGATTAAGTTGATGTCGGATACCGTGACCACTTGCGGCTCATTGCAGATGTTGCTGATATTGAAGATGCTTTGACGCCTGTCGATACTTTGCCGCCAGAAGCCGAACACCTTACGGCCTAATTGAAGCGTAAATTGTGTGGCGTTTGGATGAAATGCCGCTTGTTGTTTACGTGTTGTAAGTAGCGCAGATAAGCGTGTTAAGCATTTGTGGTGCTGGGATAGCGGCTCTTCTAGCAGCGCTTCTAGCGCAGCATAATCCCAACGGTGACGATTGATTGAGCGGTTGTGGCTGGTATGTTCGAGCTTTTCGTAATCGTTACTACAGCCGAGTAAGCTTTGAATATAAAGCCCCGGTATGCCCTCTAGCGCTAACATAATCGCGTGAGCACAAATAAACCGCTCTAAGCCCCAGCGATCAGGCCCTTTGGTGGTGCCTTGGAGGGCATCAAATAAGGTGATATTAATCTCATAGGGCTTTTTTTGGCCGTTATCGAGTGCTCGCCAAGAAATTCTCCCGCCAAAGTCTTGCATGGTATTTACAAGAGTATTGATTTCTTTCTCACTGAGTAAGCCTTCGGCTGGGCGCAAGCCGATGCCATCGTGAGAGGCTATAAAGTTAAAATATGCAGTGCCGTTTTGGGCGGGCGGCATACTCATCAGCCAGTTTTTAAGGTAGTGGCAATCACCGGTTACGAGGGTGTTAACTAAAAGTGGCGGCAGCGAGAAATTGTAAATCGCGTGCGCCTCGTTAGCGTTACCGAAGTAGGCGAGGTTCTCTTGATTGGGAATATTTGTTTCGCTAATGATAATCGCGTCGGATTTTGCGTATTCAATTAAGGTGCGAAATAGTCGGACGATTTCGTGTGTTTGTTCAAGGTTAATACATGTACTACCGGGGACTTTCCATAAAAAGGCAACGGCGTCTAGCCGAAAGATATGGGCGCCGTTATCTAGGTATTGCCTGATGATGGAGGCGAAGGCCGAGAGCGTCTTTGGGTTGCGAAAATCGAAGTCGACCTGATCATGACTGAATGTACACCATACGTATTTGGTGCCGTCGGCAGTTTCGGTCTTGCGTAGTAACTCCGATGTTCTTGGCCTTACAACGCGAGATATGTCGATATCTTTGTCCGCAGTAAAGAATAAGTCGCTACCGGAGCCTGAGCCTTTTATAAAGTTGCTGAACCAAGCGCTGCGAGCGGAGCAGTGATTCATTACTAAGTCGACCATTAGGGTGTAGTCTTTAGCGATGCACTGAACGTCCGACCAGTCTCCGAGCGACTCGTTAACACTGGAGTAATCGATAATGGAGAAACCGTCGTCCGAGCTGTAGGGGAAGAAGGGTAAAATGTGTACGGCGCTGATGACGTCTTCGCAGTGTTTTTTGAGGAAGCGGTGCAAGGTTCTCATGGGTTTTTCTTGTTCGCAACAGACGCTATCGCCGTAGGTAATCAGTACTGTGTCTTGTTCGGACCAATGATTTTTATGGGGGATGGGAAGGGAGATATTTTCTGAGTCCAGTCGCATGTGGGTCATCAAGTCTTGCGATATAGTTGCGGTGTTATCTTCTAAACTGATGCCGTCATAAATAATGTCTAAATGATGTTTGATTTTGTCTTGTAGTTGATTCAATGCGGTGTTCACCATGCTCTCCTCAAATATGTTCCCCTCAAATAGGTTTTTCTCTCGTTCTCTTAGGCCTTTTTAAGCTGTTTTTGGCGTCTGTTTTATGGTTCACCTAGAGTTCTGTAATCCTCTTCTACTGCGGCTTTTAATCGCTCTAGAATATCGGGTTTGGCACTGACGACACGGTTCCAGCTTGGAATGAAGGGGGTTTCCATGGGGTTGTCCAAGAAGCTTTGACCCGCTGTCATGATATTGCGTGCAAACATCTCGACGGCTTTTTCTTCGCTATGAATGTCGTGCGTTAAGCCATTTATCATGGCGTCGTTGTGATAGGCCTCGATAAAATCCATCGCGACGCGAAAGTAAGTTGCTTTTAAAGAGCGAAACGACTCAGTGGTGAATATTTCGCCTTGAGTGGCGAGCTTGCGAAATAGGGCTTTAGTGATGTCTATCGACATTTTAGACAGACCGCATTGTTGGTCATCAAGTGAGAGTTGTTGATGTTTGTGATCGTAAGTGTGTGCGATATCAACCTGACAAGASCGGTTGCTGGCGTAGTTACGATGCATTTCGGAGAGCACGCCAATTTCCAAGCCCCAATCACTTGGGATGTGGATATCATTGAGAACATCACGTCGGAAGGAGAATTCTCCGGCTAGTGGGTAGCGGAAACTATCCATATAATCCAAGTAAGGCTTGTGACCCATGATTTTGGTTAACGCGCGGATTAACGGTGTCACGAGTAGCCGTGATACTCGGCCGTTAATTTTCCCGTCGGCGACACGGGCGTAGAAGCCTTTACAAAACTCGTAGTTAAATCGAGGGTTTGCGACAGGGTAAATCAGTCGCGCTAGCAAGGAGCGTTCGTAAGTGAGAATATCGCAGTCGTGCAGGGCGACGGACTCGACATCTCCACAGGCGAGAATATAGCCCATGCAATACCATACGTTTCGCCCTTTACCATGCTCTTTCGGCGCTAGGCCAAGTTCTGATAATTCGGCATCAATGGCGCTTAGGCGTGGGCCATCATTCCACAATATTCGGTGTTTCTGAGGGAGTTTATTGAAGAACTTCAGGGCATGTTGGTACTGCTCTTTGTCGGCACGGTCTAAGCCGATGACGATACGGGATAAGTAGGGTACCTGGGTCAGGTGCTCGACGATATTGGGTAAGGCCTCCCCTTCAAGCTCCGAAAATAGTGATGGCAGAATAAGCGCCATGGGGCGAATTTTAGAGAATCCAACGAGTTCTTTCTCAAGCTCCTCAACTGGGCGTTCAGACAAATTATGTAAAGTGGCGACGATGCCGTTTTGATGAAAATCAGCCATAATGGGATCCTAAAGTTTCACATAAGTGTGCTTAATAATTGTAGTCAAGCTTATATTCATATCGACTATTATTAACCTGTTATTTTTATTTTATTTTTATAACGTGATCTACTTGTTAACGGCTACTTGTTAATGGGCTAAAGTTACCCGGAAACAACTGTTTTTCTTTGTATTGGTTACTGTTTGTACTTTACAGAACCTCAGGGGCATATTGTTTAAAAATTTCTCGTAAGCATTGTGACCACCCTAAAGGACCCGGTTCGGTACTCGTCATAACATTTTTTTGTTTAGTTAACGTTGGTGGGTGGTTACATGGAGATAAAATTCGAACACTAATATCTGCCGCTTCAAGCATGGCGATATCATTTTTACCGTCGCCCAGGGCAATACTTAAGCAGGGCTTTTGGCTAAATTGTGTTTGATATTCAGCTAAAAACCAGCGTAGGGCATCGCCTTTATTGGCGTCTCCAGACAGATGGATAAAACGGCCTCCCTCTTGGACGGTTATATCTCGTGCTATTAGGTCTTTTATAAAGGCTTGTTTTTGCGAGTCAGAACCCGTCCACAATATTGGCTCGCCATATTGGCGCTGCGCGGCAAGCTCAGCTGAGCACTCATCAAGGCCGGTTGCTTCACAGATTTGCGTAATTGACATCTTTGAGAATTGTAAGAACTGATTCGGGTATTGGGGGGCGATCTGAGTGAGTGCTTGTATCCAGTAATCACGGCCTGTAACAAATTCTTTAAACCAATATTCCCCTTTTTTAACACAGGTATCGGGTATGTTTGGGAGGTAGTTATCTGGTATGCAAACGGCGGCGCCATTCTCGATGATAAACGGGCCGTCTAGGCCTATCTTGCGGCGTAGTTCAATGAGCTCAGCAAAGGTTTTACTTGTTGCGGGAATTAAAGGAATATTATGGCGTTTAATCGCCTGAAGTACTGGAAGCGCAGGGGTAAAACTGTAATCGTGGTGATTCAGTAATGTGCCATCAAGATCTGTAAAAATCATGATATTAGTAGAGGCGCTGCCGGCGATGGCATGAGATTCGGATGAGTGATTGTTTGTCATGTTAAGGAGCTGCTGTAGCGTTTATTATTTGGCGATATTGGTCGAGTTCAAAGACCTGATCGCATCTGTTGGGCATGGTTTTTAGGCTGTGCTCGGTGAGCCTCTGGAAGTATTGTATAAATTCGTAAATCTGTTGCTCGGACATGAGCCCGCTACCTTGATTTCCTGTGTGAGCCACGAGTTTTTGCTCTTGCTCTAAGCGCCAAGTAAATACTTGTTTAAACGAGGGGGCTTTGAGCATGACCCAATAATCCATTTGATCATAAAGCGGTTGATAGCAGGACTGAAGTTGCTCATTCACATAGCGTCGCCAAACGCCGTCGCTGTCTTGTTGCTGCTCTAAGGTATTTATTGCTTGAGATAAAGCACTTGGCTCTTGAGCTTCTACGCCCCAGCACCACCCCTCCACAATTAACACGTCGATGGGGCGTGTCACCTGTGGCCATTGAGCGCAAGGTTTAGGGTTATCAAGGGATTTATCAAAACTCGGAACACGCAAAGCGGCACCATTTTGCCGCAATTGGCTTAAGGTCTGGCTGAGGACTTGGGTATCGTGTGTTCCGGGTACGCCGCGCGTTTTAAATAGAGGGTGAATGCTTTTGGCGAGTTGTTGGCGCTCGGTTTGAGATAAGTAAAAATCATCCAGAGAAAGAGCGACAGTGTTTAGTTGGTATTGGTTTCTAAGATAGCATGATAAAAAGTCTGATAGCGTTGATTTCCCGGAGCCCTGACAGCCATTTACGCCTAAATAGATACATTGACGTTTTTGTTGTAAAGCGGCTATTTTTTCAGCGAGAGGTATGTACCACTGTTGTGCGGTTGCCTTGAAATCGTCACCTACCTTGTGCTGCGCTATAAACTCATCAAGCATTGTGGCCTCATCTCAATTAGGGATACACCGTTATCTGTTTGTACTCCTACGATGCTAATAACGCAATCAACTAGCGTGCCAATGTGCTTATCATCCAAGTAATTTTTACGAGGCGACCCAGTCTCACGGCATCGGTCGCAAAATAACCACTTGTCGTCTAAACGACTAATGGGAATGTTGACTTCTATCGCAGGCATCTCTATCTTAATTCGAATTCGGGTGTTGTTATGCCCGGAGAATGAGTTCTGATATCGGGAACAATAAGAATGTTGAACCGAGGATTCATTGAACGCAAGGCATAATATTAAAAAACATGCGCGTTATCCTACCACTCAGCTTAAACGTTGAAGTTCAATTTTACCCTCTGCCTAACCACACACAAATACGGCATTGAGTAAGCGCACAAAGAAATGAATAAATATAAAAATTATAAGTGAAGGCGAGTCTATTATGGATTTTAAAAAGGTTAAACCACGACTGCGGTTGTGGGGTTTATCTGCGTTTGCGACCTGTATTATCGCGCAAACACATACCGCAAATGCCCAAGTAGGAGAACTGCTTTGGGAAGAAAACTTCAATCAATTCAATGGCGAACTATGGAATGTCGTAGAGGGCGATGGTTGCCAACATGGCCCCGATTTATGCGGCTGGGGTAACCAAGAGCTGCAGTGGTATGATCAAAATAATATCAATATCGAGCCGGTACCGGGCGAGCCGGGTAATCAAGCGCTGGTTTTACAAGCGCGCAATGAGGTCGTCGGCGGCAGTGCATTTACCTCAGGTAAAATAGATAGTCATAATAACCTTGCCGTGCAATACGGTATGATCGAATTCCGCATGCAAGTCCCCAACATTGACATGGGGCTTTGGCCTGCCGTTTGGATGCTGGGCACAGCAAGCTCCGGATGGCCACGCCAAGGCGAAATTGACATGATGGAAATGGGTCACCGTGCTGAAGGTCGCGCAGGAGCCGGGCATGCTGGGGCGCCATTGAACAATTATGTGGGCTCTAATCTAATTTTTCATTCAGACTCTGCGTGTTCTCCGGGTAACCCTACTTGTGCGGCAAGTACTGCATGGCAGACGGACAATGCTTACGTGTCACAAACACCTTTGAGCCAGCGTTTTGTTATTTACCGCATGTACTGGACTGAGCAGCAAATTCGCTTCACCATCGAAGATAATGGCGTTGAGCATGATATGTATGACGCGCCTTTTCAGGTATCCGAAGACAGTGATGCTTTTCGAGCGCCGTTCTATTTTTTGCTTAACTTAGCGGTGGGCGGCAACTTTACTGACGCAGTATCTGATAATCAGGTGAGCGCGCCTTTGCCTGGCAAGATGTACGTCGATTATTTACGTGTTTATCGTTACAACGGCCAAGGAGAGGTGTTAATCGGTAATGTTAACCCGCCTGAAGTCGGGACTTTTGGTGTATTTACTGACAATACTCTGACGAATAATACCTTAGAGGCTGGTACCACCTCAGATATCTTTATTTGGGATCCAACGACGACAGCCGGTAACGAGTCTCCAGCGGAAGGTGATAACGTGATTGCTTGGAACCCTAAAGCGGGTAACTGGTTTGGCGGCGGTATTCAATCGCGTCAAGCACGAGATTTAAGCAATTTTGAGGATGGCGAATTAAAATTCAAAATTAAAATTCCTGCAGATATCTCTTTTCGGATTGGTATTACTGATGCCTTCTCGAACGAAAATTATATCAACTTCCCAGCATTTCAAAATCAATACGGATTAGTCCGTAATGGCGATTGGGGTGAGGTGAGTATTCCTGTTACGGATCTAAGAGGCGATTTGATTGCCCTTCAATCCCTTCAATATGTTTTTGCAATTACTCAGGTAGATATACCCAGTAGCGACTTTCAAATGGCGATTGATGACATTCGTTATGAGGGGGGAGGATCTGAAGTTGTGGATAGCGACGGTGACGGTATTAGCGACGATCTCGACCTGTGCCCTAACCTACCGGCAGCGACTTCCGATGGTTGCCCAGAGGCTTCTCCAGTGCTGATTGAAGCGGAAGATTACACTGCATTCTCTGATTCGGATACGGGTAATAACGGTGGTGCACTACGCAATGATGATGTCGATATAGAAGTCACTGGGGATGTTGGTGGTGGCTTTAATGTTGGTTGGACCGAGGCAAATGAATGGCTGAGATATGACAATATCTTCCTCGCTCAAGGGGAGTATCGTGTGAGTGCTCGGGTGGCGTCTAACGTTGATGGCGCTAGTTATACTTTGAGTGTCAATGGCCTTAGCCTTGGGCAACATTCGCTGTCAAATACTGGTGGATGGCAAAATTATGTCACCCAGGAGCTTGGCGTTATATCGCTAAGTACGGGTACGCATAGTTTGCAATTTGATATTGATTCGGCTGGTTTAAATGTTAATTGGTTCCATCTCGAACCTATAGATGCTTGCGTCGCTTTGCATTGCTTTGATAGTGATGGCGATGGCCTTAGCGATGACCTTGATTTATGTCCTAATGTGCCCGCAGCGACCTCAGATGGTTGCCCTGAACCTTTACCTGTTGTGGTTGAAGCCGAGGACTACACCAGCTTCTCTGACTCTACGGCTGGTAATACCGGGGGTGCACTGCGTAATGATGATGTTGATATCGAGGCGAGTGGCGATGTTGGAGGCGGTTTTAATGTCGGCTGGACGGAAGCAAATGAGTGGCTGATATATGACAATATCCTGCTAGCTCAAGGGCAGTATCGTGTGAGTGCACGGGTGGCCTCTGATGTTGGTGGCGCTAGTTATACATTGAGTGTTGACGGCCTTACTGTAGGTCAAAGTTCAGCGCCGAACACCGGCGGCTGGCAAAGTTATATCACACAGGACATTGGGCTTATATCCATAGGTGCTGGTGTGCATAGTTTACGCTTTGATATTGAATCCACCGGCTTAAACGTGAATTGGTTTCGCTTTGAACCGGTAGATACTTGCCTCGCTTTGCATTGCTTTGATAGTGACGGTGATGGCATTACCGATGATCTCGATCAGTGCCCTGACACAGTTGCCGGCGTTGAAGTTGATGGCCTTGGTTGCGCACTGCCACCGCCGCCATCTAATCTATTGATTGAAGCCGAATTGTACGACCGTTTCTTTGATACGACGACCGGCAATCAAGGCAATACACTGCGCAACGATCATGTTGATATTGAAGTGACAAGTGACGTTGGCGGCGGGCATAACGTTGGTTGGACGGATATTGGTGAGTGGCTAGAGTATGATTTTGAGTTGAATGCTGGTACTTATGATCTTAGTGCTCGTGTTGCCTCTAGTGCTGGAGGTGGCTTTTATGATGTTTTTATTGATGATACACATATCGTGAGTGTCTCTGTGGCTGCGACTGGCGGCTGGCAAGCTTGGGAGTCACATGAGCTTGGCCGTTTTGTGCTTAGTACGAGCGGGGCGCACACTTTACGCATCAATATTGGTAACGGGGATTTTAACTTAAACTGGTTTGATTTTACCGGTGTTATACAGACGCCTACGCCCCTACCTACAGTTGCACCAACGCCTGTACCTACGGCAACGGCAACACCGATTCCAACATCTACTCCCACAGCAACTCCAGTACCAACAGCTACATCGACACCAATACCCACGTCGGTACCTACAGCTACGCCTACTCCAATAATGACGGCTACACCCACGTCGACTCCAACCCCAACTCCAACGCCTGTTGCTGATATTACGCCTTTGTACGACGCGTTCACCCCATTAGAACCTGTGATTCAGTTTGATCGTGGTGATGCTTTGGTGACGCGTATTTCGGATCGTGGGCGAGACCGTCATGCTAAAGAGAACCATTTCCAAGCTTACGATCACTATCTCACTTTCTATTGGGAGTTCCGTACAGCCAGTATTGAAATTATCGATTTCGTCGCTAAAGGTGGTAATAGTATCCGTATGAATGTGAATACGCATTGGCGTTTGCACGAGACTCAAGCGGAAAACCGATGGTGGTATATCGGTCGTAATACGGTGGCGGAATATTGCGGTAATGGTGTCATGAATGAGATTGATGCTTTTCATTACTGGAAGGAGGATGCTTGGAATTGCCGTGAAAATCGTGAAATCCGTATTGGCGACAAACTTGAGTTTGAGGTGAGTCAGTTTTTGGAAAAAACCTTACCTCGCGGGCGCGAAAATTATTACGGCACGACTTATCTTTATATCGTAGGCGAGGGCATTGTGCCTTGGGAAACTGTTCAGACAGGTGCACATCAGCCTGGTGTTGACTTCCAGCGTGACTCGATAAAAATCCCTGAGAAAGCCTGGCTGGGTGGTGGTACGACATTGCATGCACAGGAAACGGCAGAGCCCGATGGTCACTTTATGCAAATGGCGACTAATTTAGGCTTTGATAATTCACAGCCTTTCGTTTTAGGTCGTCGCATTCATCACACCTCTTTTGTCGACGGCTCTCACGATGAAAATTCGGAAAACGGTATTTTTGGTGAAATGATCGGCAAGGCCGGGAATCATTATGTGAATGACCGCTGTTCAGCTTGTCACGAGCGAAATGGTGGCGCTGCACCAGCACCTTTGGGCGAAGCTTTGGATCGTTGGGTCTTTAAGGTGGGGGATGCTGCAGGGAACCCTGATCCAGATATTGGTCGTATTCTTCAGCCGCGCAATGTTGATGGTGCTTTGAGTGAGGGGAGCGTGTCGATTGCCTCTTGGACGGAAAGCGGTGGTTTGCGCTCTCCAAACTATCAGTTTACTAATGGCACACCGGCAACGTTCTCGGCGCGTATTGCTCCGCGCTTAGTGGGTATAGGTTTATTGGATGCTATCCCTGAAGATGTCATATTGGCGGGTGAAGACCTTGGCGATATGAACGGCGACGGGATTTCTGGTAGGGCTCAGCGTGTTATAGACCCTGTGACTGGGGAAACTCGTCTTGGGCGTTTTGGCTGGAAGGCGGCGACTTCAAGTGTGCGGCATCAGATATCTGCAGCGTTAAATGGGGATATGGGGGTGATGACATCGATGTTGCCGACACCCGATTGTGGCAGTAATCAATCAGATTGTGGTTCTTCTGGTGTTGAGTTGGCCGATCAGGATTTGGATAACTTAGTTAAGTATATTGCGCTATTGGGCGTACGTCCGCAGCGTGACTATGACGATGGGCAAGTTGTTCAAGGTAAGAACGTGTTTGCGAATATCGGCTGTGAGAGTTGTCACCGCGATACTATGCAAACTAGCGAGTTTCATCCCTTTGCTGAGCTTCGAAATCAAACGATTCATCCGTATACGGATATGCTGCTACATGATATGGGGCCAGGCTTGGCTGATAACTTAGGTGAAGGCATTGCGAGCGGTGCCGAGTGGCGCACAACGCCATTGTGGGGCTTGGGTGTTTCAGCTTGCGTGACAGGTGGTGTTGGCGGTCAGCGAGGATGGGATGCCTTTGGTCTGGATGGCCATGAGTTTTGTACGCCAGAGCATAGTTATTTGCATGATGGTAGGGCTCGCTCAATTGAAGAGGCGGTCTTATGGCATGGAGGAGAAGGTGAAGCGTCTAAGCAGGCTTATCAGGGTTTATCTAGCTCGGATAAGCAGGCGGTATTGAGGTTTCTTGACTCGTTATAAATACTTGTTGTTTTGATTAAAAAAGCCGGACTTGAGAGAGACAAGTCCGGCTTTTTATCGATAATTATTTGATTATCAACAAGCATTTGATTATTAAGTAGTGCTTGTTTTTCAATATTTTATCGTCGGTGTTTTATTGTCAGTGATTTGTTTGTTAACAAAGAGTTAGCGTGTCATTTTCTTTACAAATACGACCACGAATAAGGCTAATGTAAAGCTCCCGATAAAAGCTTCTGCAGCCGCAACCGCACGCGCAATACCTGAGGGGGCGAGATCGCCATAGCCGAGGGTGGTAAATGTCACTACACTAAAATATAAGGTTTCAAGAAAGCGATTGGCATTTTCTTTGAGGTTTTGGTCGAGCCCAAATTCAATAATTTGATGGCCGTCGGTAATGCCAAAGATAAAATAAAGCAGGGCAAACATAGTAATCATCACCATGGAGAAGTTGATGACTCTGGCGGGCTTCTCTCCGTAACCGCAAAACAAATCGACGCATTTGGATATGAGGCGTTTGCTTGAATACATTGGCATCTGGTAACGTCTGACGCTCATTTCTCTAATGAAAAAATCGCCTGCGACTTCGAACAAGCCTTGTGACTCGGTTTGCTTGCGAAGGTGGCGGTAAATTTCCTCTGCTTGCTGCAGGTAATCCATGCGCTCTTCGTCGTCATTGCTTTCTAGGGCTAGCTTTTCTTGGACGACAATATCGTCCCATATAATGTTATCAAGCTTGGCGTTGGTAAAAATCGTGCCCAATAAGTTACAGCCTTTAAGGTTGGCGCAGTGCAGGTTAGCGCCATTAAAATTGGCTTTCATGAGCGAGGTGTTGTGTAAATCTATATGGAACAGGTGGGCGTTACACAAGTTGGCGCGGTATAAATCGCTATTAATTAATTGGAAGCCATTTTTATTGCCTTGATTGACAAGGTTGATCCCAGTTAAATTCGATCGCCTCAGTTGAAAGCCTGACATGGGCTCGCCAGTGTGCGCGCGCTCCTCTAGTTGCTCAACGAGGTCGCTTTTGCTTTTTTGCTTTTTGTCCTGCCAAAATTCATCATTCATGCTGTCTATTTTCTGTCGCTGCGTTGTTAAAGTCTTGTGATTCGGGCTTTGTTATTTGGCGGTAGCCTTTAGGGTTATAGTTATTAAGGCATAATTTCGTCGAAGTGTTTAATGGCGATAATTGAGTTGCTTTTAGTACTGGTTTTGTTGACATCATTTTGTTGGCTATCAGGCAGTGTAATTTGAACAAGGTGCTGGATACCGAAACGTTCTGCGCTTTCAAGCACGGATACGGAGTCGTCAATAAACAGGGTGGTGCTTGGGTCAAACTGTTCTTGCTGATGGAACTGTTGCCAAAAGGACTGATCTTCCTTTGGTGATTTGAACTGATGTGACGAGATGACAATGTCTAGCCACCGGTCGATACGGGTGACGTTCAGCTTTATTTCCAAGCCGGTGGGGTGTGCATTGGTCGCCAGTATGAGCTTTTTCCCGAGCATCTTTAGCTTCTTTAAAAATTCTTCGGCGTACGGTCTGGTTTGGATTTTGTGCTGAATTTCCGCTTTGAGTGCTCCTAAGTCCATCTCGACAAGCTCGGACCAGTGATCTAGGCAGTACCATTGCAAGGTTCCTTCGTACTCTTTGATTTTCTCAGAGAGAAAAAAGCGGGCTTTATCTTCGCTTACATTGTGAGCTTGAGCGTATCGCATTGGTAGGTGCTCAAACCAAAAATAGCTGTCAAAGTGCAAATCTAGTAGCGTGCCATCCATATCTAAAAGCACGGTTTCAATTGTTCGCCAATCAAGCATCGCCTAGTACCCGTAAAATTGTATGTTGCATAGTGTTTCGTCTTCAGCTTGAAAGTGCGGGCTCGTTATTGGGGTATCTTTGCATTATAAGTTTAGAGCAGGATTAGCACTACCTATTATCGACGATCTAAAAAGCCTATCTTATTAGCGGTTATTGATGCAAGTGAGGGCTTCTCGAAGGTTTCTAGTTGGCCGGAGGTATTATCTGATATGTGTCGCGTAAAAACACTTTTTTTATCACTTCTTTAAAGCTGATAACCTGCGGTACTTACTTTAATGTCTGAGTATTATATCCGGCGTTTCAGGCCTAGATTGTTTTTTCATTTAACTTATGCTATCCGAGGATGTTAAGGAATGGAGAGGCACTTAAATCATTATTTTGGCGTGTATAGTGTCTTTTTGTGTGACGAGGTTACCTCTATTCTGGGGTTTTGAGTAGTTATGACTGTTTGCTTGGGGAAGAAATACCCACCTCCATTTTTCGCCTAAATTGTGGTCTAGTCTTTAGGTAAATACTATGATGTACGAACCGCTTTAAAATCGGTGATAAAAGCTACCACTGTAAGTTTATGGGAATAGGAACAGATGATTGATAAATCTTGGATGTTGAATCCGCAAGCGATACGCTACGCAAAAGAATGCATACATTTGGTAAGGGATGAGCTGGGAGTTCGCTTAAAGCTTTCGCATCCTGACTTTTTAGATATGTTGCATGGGTATGTTGTTACAAAAGGTTCAAACAGCCTTAAAGGCGCGTATGGGAAGCTAATCTCGATGGCTGGTGCTGACGCAGAATATGCCTCAGAGATGGCTTCTGCCGGAGTGATGGGCGTTACGACAAAGGACGTAAACGAATTGGTGTCTGTCGAAGGGGTGATGTACCCAAGATACCGAAAAGGGCAGGAGTTTCGTGGTGTGGTTCAAGGGCAGCCTCGCTACTCGAAAGCTTGAATTTAATGGCAGCTTAGTTCGTTAGCGATGGCTTTTCGCTTGTAGGTAGTATTCATTACCTTCGTTCTAGCGCTTCAATTCTATGTAAAGTTAAATTTTATCGTGGTCAAAGCTTACAGTTTGGCCATGTTTTTGTGTGTCTGGTTTTTGGGGACAGGGTGTTGTGAATTTTTATGGGTGGATTTTATTTACAGAAAGCGCCCTGAGATGAAATCGCGCTGCATTTGGTTGTGTGAGTTTTCTTAATGAAAATATAACTCATAAAGATTTTTTAAGAAGTGGTGCCCAGAGGCGGAATCGAACCACCGACACGGGGATTTTCAATCCCCTGCTCTACCGACTGAGCTATCTGGGCGTATGCAAGCTCTTGCAAGGCGCGTATTAAACAGCGAAGTGAGATCGTAGTCAAGAGCTACAGCAGGAAAATATTCAAAATGAATAAGTTTTTCTACTTTTTTATTCTTGACGCGGTAAATCTATTTGTTGCTGTTTAATAGTTGAACAAAAACGGTTTGAATGCTAGCAGTTGAGGGTTACTTATCCGTCGAAGCATCGTCTTGAGCTGGCGCCGACGGTGTGCGCATTTCTGCCTTGTCGTAATCTTCGCCGTTAAAAAACTTTTCTCTTTGTTCGGACAGGTAGGTTCTCGCAGCTGGATCCATCATATTGAGGTGCTTTTCGTTCAGAAGCGTTGTCTGGTGCGCCATCCAATCTTGCCAGGCTTGCTGTGATACATGCTCAAATATATTCTGCCCTTTAGGGCCTGGAATAGGGGGGCGATCGAGGCCGGGAAGGTCTTTTTGGTATTTTAGGCAAAAAACGGTGCGTGTCATGAGTGCTCCAGCGTAAAGTTTGTCTCGTTGTCTTGTAGGGTTTTGCATTGTGTTAGCAATTGTTTTACCGGTGCGGCCAGGCCAATGCGTATCGGCTTGGCAAAGTTGTACCAGTGCATCTGATTTGCTTCGCAAATGCTGTTCGACGTGTCTGCGCAGCGATAATACAGGGGTTGAATCATTAATTTGTAATGGCTAAAAACGTGCTTAACTTGTGGCCACTGTTCTGTACGTTGTGCTTCGCCAAAATGGTGGACGGCATGTTCAAGGGCTAGTTCGATGCTTTCGAATTCAGGAAAGCTCCACAGGCCTCCCCAAATACCGACCGCTGGGCGTTGCTCAAGTAGAAGCTCCGCGTTTTCGTTTTGCACGATAAGCATTACGATATGTTTGGTGGGGCTTATCTTCTTCGGCTTTTTGTTGGGGTATTCGCTCGTTTTACCCAAATTATAGGCTTGGCATTGTTCCTTGAGTGGGCAGTGGTGGCACTGTGGCGCACTTCGGGTGCATAAAGTAGCGCCTAGATCCATAATTGCCTGGGTATAGTCTGCGCACCGAGTGCTGGGCATATGTTCTTGAGCTAATAGCCACATCTCCTTTTCAATAAGAGGTTTGCCTGGCCATCCGTCTACGGCATGAATACGCGCAAGTACACGCTTAACATTCCCGTCGAGAATAGCCGTCGCTTGGCCAAATACAATGCTTGCGATAGCACATGCTGTAGATCGGCCAATCCCTGGTAATTCTATGAGTTGCTCGACGTCGGAAGGTAGCTTCCCGCCATGTTGCTCGACGATTATTTGCGCGGCTTTGTGCAAGTTTCTGGCTCGTGCGTAGTATCCGAGCCCTGTCCAGAGGTGAAGCACTTCATCAAGCTCAGCTGATGCGAGCGACTCTACGTTACTAAAGCGTTCGATAAAGCGCAAAAAATAAGGGATAACGGTATCGACTTGGGTTTGTTGTAGCATGACTTCTGAAAGCCAAACGCGATAGTCGTTAATTGGGGTTTGCCACGGTAAATTTTTTCGGCCGTTAAGGTCAAACCAAGCTAGCAATTGCTCTGCAAGTGCGGTGGGATAGTTGTTACTCATACCGGCGATTATGCAGGAGGCTGTTATCGCAATCACGCTATTTTTGTGTTTTGTCAGTAAAACACTTTTTAAGCGTCGCGCAAATCACCTACAATGTTTCCCTATTTAACCTGTTAGTCGGATACGTTTTTATGTCGTTAGCAACAGAAAATTCTGCCAAAGTGGCGTTGCAAGAAACCGCTTTGGTTGCTGTGCATGAAGAGCTGGGTGGGAAGTTGGTTGATTTTGGAGGCTGGAATATGCCGCTGCACTACGGTTCTCAGATAAAAGAGCATCATGCTGTTAGAAATCATGCTGGGGTTTTTGATGTCTCACATATGACTGTGGTTGATGTAGACGGCTCTGATGCCAAAGCGTTTTTACAAAAGCTGTTGGCGAATGATGTCGCAAAGCTTAAATCACCAGGCAAGGCTTTATATTCAGCTATGTTGAATGAGCAGGGCGGAGTGATTGATGATTTAATTGTTTATGCGATGCCTGAAAGCTATCGCTTGGTGGTTAACTGTGGGACTAGGGAAAAAGACCTAGCTTGGATGAGTGAGCAGGCAAAGAGTTTCGATGTTGCAATTCGCGAGCGTGCTGACTCGGCAATGTTGGCTGTCCAGGGGCCTAAAGCTCGGGAGCTTGTAAATGACTTATTGAAAGTTGAAGCTCTAAATGATTTAGCTGTATTTCATGGTATTGATTTGGGCGAGAGCAATTATCCTGGTTGGTTTGTCGGGCGCACGGGTTATACCGGCGAAGATGGTTACGAGTTGATATTGCCTAGTAATCAGGTGGAGGCGTTTTGGCGTCAATTGATCTCACATGGTGTAGCGCCGTGCGGTTTAGGGGCGAGGGATACTTTACGTCTTGAAGCTGGGATGAATTTGTACGGCCATGAGATGGATGATGATGTGTCGCCTTTGGTGGCTAATATGGCTTGGACGGTTGCTTGGCGACCAGCGGAGCGACAGTTTATTGGTCGCTCAGTGATTGAGGCGCAAAAAGCGGCGGGAGTTAAAACTAAGCTTGTGGGTTTGGTTTTGGAGGCTAAAGGCGTATTGCGAGCTGGGCAGAGTGTACACTCTGCGGTTACTGACGACGGAGTCGGTGATGAGGGTGTTATTACCAGCGGTACATTCTCACCTACTTTGTCATGTTCGATTGCGCTGGCGCGTGTGCCTTTGTCTATAGGTGATCATTGTTATGTGAGTATTCGCAAAAAGCGCTTAAAAGCAAGGGTTGTGGGTCCATGTTTTGTTCGGCACGGAAAGGCGGTTGCGGTTTCTTAAAATTTCTAAATTTCTTAAGTTTTGTTTAAAAATATATTTCTATAGGGGGTTAAAATGGCTGAGTTGCGTAGTGAATTAAAATATCTGAGTAGTCATGAGTGGGCTCGTGTTGAGGCTGATGGCACAGTAAGTGTTGGTATTACAGATCATGCACAAGAAGCGCTTGGTGATGTTGTTTTTGTGGAGGTGCCAGATCTAGGCGCTGAGGTTAATGTTGGGGAGGAGGCTGGTGTAGTTGAGTCGGTCAAGGCGGCATCAGATATCTTCTCTCCTATCAGCGGTAAGGTTGTGGCTGTTAATGAGGTTTTGGAAGATGAGCCTGAAACAGTTAATAGTTCACCTTACGACGATGGTTGGTTTTTTAGAGTTCAACCAAGTGACTTGGCTGAACTTGACGGCGCAATGGATCAAGCGGCTTATCAGGCTTTGGTTGAGGACGACGATTAAGGCGCATTTTTTAGGCTTTGTGTCGGTTTAATGGGAGCATTTTTTGCTCCCTCTTAGTCTTAGTTTTGGCTTTTATTGAGCACCGTGTTTTTACAGCGTCTGTGCAAGCTTGTTTAGAGCTGTGTGTGCCTGTTTCCATAGCGCGGATGTCTCGTCACCATTGCTGTCTTGCTGCAATATTTGTAACACGTCGGTGGCGACATCGAGCTGGGCTTGTACTTCTTGTTGATTACTGAAAAAAGCAGTGGTGGCGGTGAGTGATTTGATGTTGTTGTAAAAAAATGTTGCTTGATCTTGCGATTTAAGAGATCGCAGTATTGTCGGATGAGGTGCTTTAGTGACTTCGGAGTCTAAGGCTTCGTTGTTTGTTATGCCCATCAATGTTTCTATTTCGCGGGTGACCAGTTCTGTTGTCGATGTCCGTGTTGTACGCATCGAGGCCAGTTGTTGTTCTGCTGAGAGCTTTGACCAGCGTTTCTTTGTTTGCTGAGCCCATATACTTTTAAGCAGGTGGGTATCTTGAAGAGCAGTGTCCGCTTGCAGCGATAAAAGTCTGCGTCTTCGGTTTTGTGGTAATTCTTTTGGTGATTCATACCCGATGTCACGCTGTGCAGATGTTAGCGTTTCTATCTTTAGGTACTCGCTTGGTTCTCGAGCGTCTTCGTTTATACCGAAAAGCATAAACTCCATAGCGTAAAAGCCCAATGCAATATCCTCGCTGCTGGTTAAGCCGTGTTGATGGGTGAGGCTCTCCTTTGATAGCGGGAAGCCGATATCGTTGATCAATCCTGCGTGCTTGTAATTTCCAAACGCGTCGAGGAAGCCGGGTTGAATTGGAAATGCACCGAGTCGAAAGCGTAATTGCTCAAGTGATGGTAGTGTTTTGGGAGCCGCTTCCGCCAGCTGAAGAAAAACCATACTTTCTTGGTATTGGAGCGTGCTCTTTAGCCATTGTTGTTGTGCGTTGGTAAGTGTTTTGGCGCTGGGGGTGTTTAAAAACGCGTTGATGTTTTGGGTTAATTGCTCCACGGCTGCGATATTGGTGTTAAATGCTTTATCTCCAGCGACCCAAAGCCTTGCATTGGCTGCCTGAAAATCTATGTTGCTGGCTTCGGTATTGGCGGTGGAGTCTTTCTCGTTTTCTTGTTCCTGCGCTGCCCTTTCGCTGCAGCTACTCAGTAGTGTGGTGTTAATTAGTATCGAGCACGCCAGTATGATGAGCTTGATTGGCGTGGATGTAAGCTTGTTGGGTTTGATTAGTTCTAATGGGGTGAGTGAGCGCATAAGGTATTACCGTAAGCTGATGTGTGGCCATCCGCGTGACTGGGCCTCTTTGGCAAGCTTCTCGTCTGCATCTACGGCAACGGGGTAATCCACTTGCTCTAGCAGTGGTAAGTCGTTGATTGAATCACTGTAAAAGTATTGCTCTTGATAGCCTTGTGTTTGTGTTTCTAGCCACGCTTTTAGGCGTATGACTTTTCCGCCCTGGAAGCAGGGGGTTCCGACTATTTTACCGGTATATTTGCCGTCGACTCTTTCAGGGTCTGTTGCTAGCAGGTGTTCAATACCCAGCGCTTTGGCAATTGGGGCGGTGATGAAGTGGTTGGTAGCAGTAATGATTAATAGCGTATCGCCCTGGCTTTTGTGCTTTTCAATGAGCGCCTGTGCTTTGGGGAGCATTATTGAGGCGATTTTACTGCGCATAAACTCAGCCTGTAAGGCTTCAATCTGGCGATCACTCATAGTTTGCAGAGGCGCCAATGCAAAGGCGACATAAGCGTGGATATCAAGTGAGCCGTTAAGGTAGTCTTGGTAAAATTGGTCATTAGCTTGTTTGAAGGCTATTCCGTCTACTAAGCCTTGTTCGACTAGGAACTCACCCCAGCTATGATCGCTATCGCCACCGATTAAGGTGTTATCGAGGTCAAATATTGCTAAATTCAAGTGAATCACCAATTTAAAAGCCACAATGGCTGTTGAATGCCCTACATTAATTGTTACAAGGGCAATAAGTTTAGAATAACTGCGGAATAGGTATAGCTAACGGATTGATGACTATTCCTAAACTGTGAAACAATACCCTGCTATTATATCAAATCTGACAGAGGTTCCCGTGATAGATACAGACGGCTTTCGCCCTAATGTCGGTATTATTTTGGCAGATAGCCAAGGGCGTTTGCTCTGGGCACGCCGTATTGGCGGGCAAGATGCGTGGCAATTTCCTCAAGGTGGTATTCACGCGAGTGAGAAACCAGACTTGGCGTTGTTTCGTGAGCTGGAAGAAGAAATTGGCTTAACGCCCAATGACGTTGAAATTTTAGCCGTAACTAAAGGTTGGCTGCGTTATCGCCTGCCTAAAAAGCTTGTGCGTGCTAATAAATCGCCTGTATGTATTGGGCAGAAGCAAAAGTGGTTTTTGCTCAAATTAAAAGCAGAGGACAAGCTTATTCATCTCGATGGTGGTGGAACGCCTGAATTTGATGAGTGGCGCTGGGTTAATTACTGGTATCCATTGTCAAAAGTAGTCTCTTTTAAGCGGGAGGTATATCGTCGCGCTTTAAAAGAGTTAGTGCCGGTGTACAATCAAGTATTCACTGGAGTGAGCGGCGCAACACTTGCCACCGAACTAAATACCTTATGCTAGATTCGCTGAGACAAATTATCCAAGAGGTCAATTCCGCTCCAGACTTAGCATCGGTGTTGAGTTTGATTGTCCAGCGTGTGAAGGGGGTGATGCAAACGCAAGTATGCTCGGTCTTTTTGCGTAATCCCGATGGGCATTACGTGCTTATGGCTACTGACGGCCTAAACTCTGATGCCATAGGTAAGGTTTCCGTTGAAAAAGGGCAGGGTTTGATTGGTCACGTTGCTATGCGTGAAGAGCCTATTAATACCGAAGATGCTCAATCCCATCCAAAATATCTTTACCTTCCCGAGACGGGGGAGGAACGCTTTGGCTCATTCCTCGCCGCACCCATAATTCATCATCGCCAAGTGCTTGGTGTCCTCTCTGTTCAACAGATCGATAAAAATCGTTTTGATGAAAGCAATGAAGCTTTTTTGGTGACAATGGCGGCACAGTTGGCAGGCGTTATTGCGCATGCAGAGGCTACTGGCGCTTTAAGGCGTATCGGGCAAAAGTCAGAAGCGCGCTTTAGTGGTGTTGCTGGTGCTTCCGGTGTGACGATGGGCGAGTGTGTTGTTGTGTCGCCGAATGCTGATCTGAATTCGGTGCCGTATCAAACCAATGATGACCCAGAGAAGGAGCTCGAATTCTTCCAGAATTGCCTATTTGCCGTACGCGAAGACGTTAAACGTCTAGGTATAGAGCTTTCGAGTCGACTGAATAAAGAAGAGCGGGTGTTGTTTGATGCTTACCTAGGTATGCTGGATGATGTATCGCTTGCTGGTGAAGTAACTGAAAAGATTAAAAGTGGATTGACCGCTCAGTACGCTTGGAGTCAAGTCCTCCTGGAGCACGTATCTACTTTCAATAATATGCATGATACCTACTTGCGTGAGCGGGCTTCCGATGTTCGTGACTTGGGTAGTCGGGTATTAGCTTATTTGCAGCAGTCTACCGATCAGAAACCTCGCTTTCCGGACAATACCATTCTTGTTGGTGAGGATTTGACTGCGTCGGTTTTGGCTGAAGTGCCTAGTGGCAAATTGGTCGGCATCGTATCTTTGCGTGGGTCAAGTAATTCTCATATTGCGATTTTAGCTCGATCGATGGGTATCCCCACGGTGATGGGGGCTGTTGATTTACCGTTTACGCATTTGAATGGTCAGGAGTTGATCGTTGATGGCTATCGTGGTGCGGTATATGTCTCGCCAAGTGAAGGCTTAAAAGCGCATTACCAGGCGATCATTAATGAGGATAAAGTCCTCGTTGCGGGCTTGGAAACGCTTAAAGATCTCCCGTGCGAGACAACTGACGGTCATCGTGTCGCTCTATGGGTGAATACGGGCCTTATGGCGGACTCCATGCTTTCTATTGAGCGTGGAGCTGAGGGAGTTGGCTTATATCGTACTGAAGTGCCGTTTATGCTGCGGGATCGATTCCCAACAGAGGAAGAGCAGCGGATCATCTACCGTGAGCAGTTAGAAACCTTTGCGCCACATACGGTTACAATGCGTACTTTGGATGTTGGTGGGGATAAATCGCTTCCTTATTTTCCGATTACGGAGGATAACCCTTTTCTTGGTTGGCGAGGCATTCGTGTAACTTTGGATCATCCCGAGATATTTTTGGTGCAAGTCAGAGCGATGCTTAAAGCGAGTGAGGGCCTCGATAATCTCCGGATTATGCTGCCAATGATTTCTAATGTGCCTGAATTAGAGATCGCGCAAATGCTTATCGGTCGAGCTTACGATGAGTTGGTTGACGAAGGCTACAAAATGCAAATGCCACCCGTTGGGGTGATGGTCGAAGTGCCAGCGGCCGTTTATCAAGCAAGAGAATTTGCTTCTCGAGTGGAATTCTTGTCCGTTGGGAGTAATGATTTGACCCAATACTTGCTCGCGGTGGATCGAAATAACGCGCGTGTCGCGGGTTTATATCATTCGCTTCATCCGGCGGTATTAAAGGCGCTAAAAATCGTTGTGGATGATGCTCATAGCGAAGGTATTTCAGTTAGCATTTGTGGTGAGTTGGCCGGTGATCCGGCAGCTGCATTGCTTTTGGTGGCAATGGGCTTTGATGTGTTATCGATGAATGCAACTAGCTTATTGAAGGTAAAGTCAGTTATTCGTGCGATAAGCTTAGAGTCAGCTGAAAAGCTATTAGAGCAGTGCATGTTGCTACCTGATGCTGATTCGATTAACCGTTGTCTCGAGGCTGCATTTCGGCGCGCCGGTCTCACGCGCTTACTGCGCCCTGATGATGCTGTTTAGCCTTAAACGTTGTGGGTGCTCCCTGTAAATAGCTAAATAGGTAATATGACCACTGTAAGTCGAAGGGCTAATTTGTTTGCCTTTCGGCCATTCTATTAATATGGACTTCATTATGAATTACCCTGAACTTGATCCGGTTGCCTTTGGCCTGGATGCGTTTACGTTGTTTGGACAAACTATCGGCCCGATTAGTGTGCATTGGTACGGGATTACCTATTTATGTGCTTTTGTATCGGCTTGGGCTCTGGGGTACTACCGTAGTACAAGGCCTTGGTCTCCATTAAAGAAGGGTCAAATCGAAGATTTAATATTCTACGGCGCGATGGGGGTTGTCCTCGGCGGGCGTATTGGCTACATAATTTTCTATAATTTTGGTGATTTTTTAGATAATCCCCTTATTCTTTTGAAGGTTTGGGAGGGAGGCATGGCGTTTCACGGCGGTTTGATTGGCGTTATGGTGGCAATGCTCTTATATGCTAAAAAAACTGGGGTGAAATTTGTCGATATTATGGATTTTGTCGCTCCCCTAGTGCCGCTTGGTTTGGGGTTTGGGCGCTTGGGTAATGTCATCAATGGCGAGTTGTGGGGACGCGAAACAAGCGTCTCATGGGGGATGATTTACCCCAAAGATGTGGATGCCTTGATTCGTCACCCCTCAAATATGTATCAGGCTTTTCTTGAAGGTGTTGTATTGTTTGCGGTGATGTTATGGTTTTCACGCAAGCAGCGTCCAAGGGCTGCTGTCGGCGCTATGTTTTTGGTCGGTTATGGCGCTATCCGCTTTGGTGTCGAATTTGTGCGCGAACCTGACGCACACATTAGCTATATGTTTGGTTGGATGACGCGGGGACAGTTCTTGAGTCTGCCGATGATGATCGGAGGTCTATTGGCGATTTATCTCGCCTATAAAATCGCTGAGCCCGAAACTAGTGGCGCTTCTTCGAGTTCTGTCAGCGGTAAAAGCCAAGTAAAAACTAAGAAACAGAAATCTGGGAAATAAAAGTGAAGCAATATCTCGATTTAATGCGTCATGTTCGTGACCACGGTGTAAAAAAACAAGATCGTACTGGCACTGGTACTGTAAGTGTGTTTGGTTATCAGATGCGCTTTGATTTGAGTCAGGGGTTTCCTTTGGTGACGACTAAAAAATGTCACCTTAAATCTATCGTGCATGAGTTGCTTTGGTTTTTGAAAGGCGACACTAATATCGGCTACCTCCAAGATAACGGCGTAAAGATATGGGATGCGTGGGCTACCGAAGAAGGTGAACTTGGGCCTGTATACGGCGCCCAGTGGCGATCTTGGCCAACAGCTGATGGCGGTACAGTGGATCAGCTGGAAGAGCTGCTTCAGCTGATAAAGAGTAAGCCGGACTCTAGGCGTATGGTGCTCTCGGCGTGGAATCCCGCGTTGCTTCCTGACGAAAGTGTTTCCCCTCAAGAAAACGTTAAACAAGGCAAAATGGCCTTGCCGCCTTGCCATACTATGTTTCAGTTTTATGTCGCCAATGGTCGCCTTTCGTGCCAGCTTTACCAGCGCAGTGCCGATATTTTTCTTGGTGTACCTTTCAATATTGCGTCTTATGCCTTATTGACGATGATGATTGCTCAGGTATGCGGGCTTGAGCCTGGGGATTTTGTGCACACTTTAGGGGATGCCCATTTGTACCTAAATCATACTGAACAGGTTGAAACTCAGCTGTCTCGTGAGCCCAATAAATTACCGTCTTTAAAGCTTAACCCTGAGGTGGGTAATATATTCGAATTTAAGTTCGAGGATATTCAGCTGGTTGATTATCAGGCTCACCCTCGTATTTCTGCGCCCATTTCTGTTTGACCTAAAAATTTAATTGAGGAGGTGGGTATGTCTATCGAGCGTGACGCAGGGAATCTGAATGGTTTGGGGGATGCTTCATTAAGGGGCGCCCAAGTAAAAGTCTGCATTGTTGTCGCTACTGCTGAAGATGGTGCAATCGGTTTGAAAAACACCCTGCCTTGGCGTCTCTCTAAAGATCTCCAATATTTTAAAAAAATCACACTGAAGCACCCAATAATTATGGGTCGACGTACATTCGACTCAATTGGCCGACCGCTGCCAGGGCGAAGCAATATTGTCGTGACTCGGCAAGCTGAGTGGGCATTTGCTGGAGTAAATGCGGTGAATAGCTTAAGTGCGGCGTTGGCGTTGGCGACTGAGGATGCAAAAAGGCAGGGTTTGAGTGAGGTGATGGTAATCGGAGGGGCGCAGCTTTATAAAGAAGCTATTGATCAGGCTCAGCGAATATACCATACAGAGGTGCATGCTGAGGTTGAGGCTGATGCCTACTTCCCTGCGTTTGACCGTCAGCAATGGCTTGAAGTATCGAGAGAGCGACATGAAGCGGATGAAAAAAACGATCATGCATTCTCGTTTGTCGTCTTAGATCGTGTTGTGTCTAGTTCAGTATCAATTTAGCGCTTATGTCGTTTCCTGCATATAAAAGCGTGAACAATTTCTGATCTTGTGTTACTTGAGTGTTACTTTATATTCGTTTTTGTGTCTTTTGGTGTTACTTATGGTGATGACATTGTCGGTGTCCGATATCGCTTCCCAATTCTCATTGAATGTTTAAATGCGCTCTTATTAAAATGCCCCACTCTTTATTGAACACCCGGATATTGATAGCTTATTATTAGTGTTTAAAATGAGTTAGCCGGCGGTAAAGAGGTGTAAATCGGCTTAGATGAGAAAAATCTCTTGTGCGCGCGGTATATCTTGAATAAGATTCATGCAGATTCGAGTACTAACGCAAATGCGTCTTTGTCGTTCATTACGGATCTCTTAGCGCAGAGTAAACTCTTAAAAATAATTGCTATACATTTCGGGCTAAGCTACAAGGTTTATGCTGTGTAGCTGGAAAGTCTATATCAACTATGAGGCACCCAGGTTGGGGGATTTATGAAAAATCAGCGAGTAAAAGCGGTGGCACTGTCCACGGCGATTTCTGCAAGCGCACTTTTTACCGGTGCCGCTTTTGCAGACAAAAATATTGACGCCATTCTGCACGTTGGCCAGACGCGAACAGTAGCTGCTCAGAAGTCTCAGCAAAAAATTGATAAAATTGCTGATGAAACTGCGAATATTCTGCAAAGGTTCAAGACGGTCAATAAAGAAATAGCCGGTCTGCGAGTGTATAACTCGCAGCTTGATAAGCAGACTCAAAGTCAGCTTGATGTTATCAACAAGCTAGAAGAGTCTATTGCGAACGTCACCGTAATCGAACGTCAAATCCAGCCTTTGATCATTCGTATGCTGGATGCACTTGAGCGTTTTGTTGAGCTCGACGTTCCTCTATACACCAAGGATCGTCAAAAGCGAGTACAAACTCTGCGAGACAATCTAGATCGCGCTGATATTTCTGTTGCTGAAAAATTTCGTCAGGTGCTAGAAGCGTACTCGATCGAAGCGGAATATGGTCGTAAGCTACATACCTATTCATACGTGCTAGAGGTTGGTGGTCAAGAGCGTAAAGTAACAATTTTTGCCGTTGGTCGTATCTCTGTTATGTATCAAACTGAAGACGCTAAATTTGCTGGTGTGTGGAATCAACGGGAAGGTGCCTGGGAAGAGTTGGATGCCGCTGAGTATCGCTCTGCAATCCTGCAAGGTATTAAAATTGCCAAGAAACAAGCATCACAAGATATTATGCAGTTACCCATCTTGGCTCCGGAGGCAGCACAATGAAAATGACGTTTAAGAACAGAATCTTAGGCTTAATTGCCGTAGGCGCCCTAGCTTTTTCTGGGAGTGTATTCGCAGCTGGCGCTGACGACGCCGCGTCTTTAGATGATTTACTGAAAATGGTGAAATCAGGTAAAATTGCTGAAGGTAAAGAGCAGAAGAAACGCGAAGCTGAGTTTCGTCGTTCAAAAGCGAACCAAGCGAACTTGTTAGCTAGTGCAAGAGCCACTAAGAAAGCTGAAGAGTCTCGCTCTGAAGTTCTAGAGAAAACATATGAAGAGCAAGAGCTTAGGGTAAATCAAAAACGCAAACAGTACGATGAGCGTTTGGGCTCGTTAAAAGAGCTATTTGGTCATTTGACTACTGTTTCTGGCGACTTACGAGCAACGCTGGATTCAAGTATCGTAAGTGCGCAGCTGCCAGGTCGTGGCGACTTTCTAGAAGATTTGATTGATAAGATGAATAGCGAAACAACGCTACCTACCATCGAAGAGATCGAGCGCGTTTGGTATGAAATGCAGCGTGAAACTGTTGAGTCCGGTAAAATTGTGTCGTTCACAGCTGAAGTTGCGGATCCCGCTGGTAATTCATCAGAGCGGACGATAGTTCGTATTGGTAATTACAACTTGGTATCTGATGGTAAGTATGTCTCTTTCGAGCCTAAGGCGGAGTCGATCAAATTAAGTGAGCTACCTCGTCAGCCTAAAGATAAGTACTTAGAGGGCGCAGCAGCACTTCAATTAAGCAGCAATGGCTTCACAATGGTCGGCGCTGATCCAACGGGGCCTCTTGGAGGTCAGTTACTAAAGGCGTTAATTAACAGTCCTTCATTAGAAGAGCGCTGGCGTCAAGGTCGTGAAGTTGGCTACGTTATTACGGCAGTTTTTGTAGTTGCTTTGATCGTGTCATTGTGGCGCTTTCTGGCTCTGACGATTGTTAGCGGTAAGGTTCGTACACAGTTGAAAGCAGCATCTGCGAACACCAACAATCCTCTTGGTCGCGTACTGAAAATTGCTGAAGATAACCCCGGTGTTGACGGTGAGTCTTTGGAGCTGAAACTGGAAGAGGCTGTGCTCAAAGAGCGCCCATCCATCGAAGCGTACTTAGGCATGATCAAAATTATATCCATGGTAGCGCCGTTGTTAGGTCTACTTGGTACCGTAACCGGTATGATTCAGACTTTCCAAGCAATCACTATATACGGTGCTGGCGATCCTCAGGCAATGGCTGGTGGTATCTCGGGTGCACTTGTCACTACGGTACTTGGTTTGGTTGTTGCGATACCTACGGTTCTTATTCACAGCTATCTCAATGGTAAAGCTAAAGCAATTGTTCATATTCTTGATGAACAAAGTGCTGGTCTAATTGCTGAGAAGATTGAATCTAAATAAGGGGTTGAATTATGTCGTTTCTAGATGCTCTTGCTGACATAGAAAACTTCGTAAATTCAGGTGGTCAGATCTTGCGTGCGATCGCTGTACTGACCTTTGTAATGTGGGCTATGCTCTTCGAGCGATTTTGGTTTTACAAAGGTGCATTGGGTAATATTGTTGCTTCAACACTTGAACAGTGGGAGTTGCGCTCTGAGCGTAACTCTTGGAACGCAAAAAAGATTCGTATTGCACAGATCTCGCGCGTAAGCGATAAGATCAATGTGAATCTCGATTTGATCGGTGTGATGGTAACGCTTTGTCCTTTGATGGGTCTGCTAGGTACTGTAACTGGCATGATTGAAGTGTTTAACGTTTTGGCGATAACTGGTGGTGGTGATGCTAAGTCAATGGCCGCTGGTGTATCTAAAGCTACTATTCCTACGATGGCGGGTATGGTTGCCGCATTGTCTGGCGTATTTGGTAGCTCTTATATTAACAAGATCGCTCAGCGTGAAAACCAGTTGCTGGAAGACCATTTAACGATGGATCACTAAGTGATCCATTAGTTATCGCGAGCTGAATTAAGAGAACTCTCATGAGTAAAAGATCTGACGAAGACGAAGCAGGGGCGATTGACCTTACCCCAATGCTGGATGTGGTGTTCATCATGTTGATCTTCTTTATTGTAACGGCTTCTTTTATTAAGGAGCCGGGAGTAGAGATCAACCGCCCTGACTCAACTACTGCGGATAAAGTTAAGACGCCGATTTTGATCGCTGTGACAGCGGACAACAAAGTTTTCATTAATAAAAATGAAATTGACCCGCGTAAGGTAAAAGCTCAAATCGAAGTATTGTTGGCTGAAACGCCAAAAGGTAAGGTTGTTATCCAGGCGGATAGCGATTCTAATATTAAAACTTTAACCGAAGTTGCTCAAGCTGCCAGAGAGTTGGGAGTTACTGAGGTTACGGTTTCTACTGACAATTAAGTAGGCTTTTTTATGATTGCAATCAGATTAATTGCGTCTTTAGTGCTGGCAGCAGGCGTGACTTTTGGCTTGCTGTTTTCCATGCATATGCTTATCAAGCAAAACTTGGAAGAGCCTGGAGAAGGTAAAGCGTATAAGATCCCCGATATCACAATGCCTGATCGTGAAATTACGAACGTTTACGATACAGCCAAACCTGATAAACCTGACGATCCCGATGAGCCACCACCGGAGTTGCCAGAGCCTGAGTTTGAAAATCTAGAATTGGATAACTCTATTTCTGTTTCGACTACGATAGATCGCGCCCCTAGAATTGGTGCTATTGGTGCTTTCAGCTCCGACGGTGATTATTTGCCAATTATTAAGCCGGCTCCTAAGTACCCTTCACGTGCGACAGCTAAAGGCCTTGAAGGTTATTGTACTGTCGAGTATACGGTAACGACTACTGGTGAAACTCGCGACGTTGTCGTTGTTGATTGTCCTCAGAAAATTTTTGCTAGATCCTCAGTTAAAGCCGCGGGTAAATTTAAGTATAAACCTAAGGTTATTGATGGTGAGCCCATCGAAGTGCCCGGCGTAAGAAACCGCTTTACTTTTCAAATGGAAAAATAGGTGAGTTAACACGATCATGAAATTGAAAAAAACAATTAAAGTAATCGCTGTCGGCAGCCTACTGTCTGTAATGGGTTTTGTTGCTCCAGTTGCATTTGATGGCTTGTCTGATTCAAATACTTTTGGTTCAAGTGCTTATGCACAAGCTAAAAAGAAAGTTACTCGCAGGTTGCCGGGTATTAAAGAGAGTACGCTCAAAAAGCTCGGTCAAATTCAGAATTTTATTGCACCGGATCTTGAGAAAAAACCGGATGCTGAGCCTGATTTAGCGGCTGCTTTAAAGGCGACTCAAAAGCTCGATAAACTCTGCAAAAAAAAATGTAATGATCCCGAAAAATCTCAAGTATATCGTTTCTACGGATATATTTATTACTCAATGGATAACTACAAAAAAGCGATTGAGAGCTACAAGAAGCTTGTTGCACTTGCTCCCGAGGTGGCGATTGCACTTGAGTTAGAGTCTTATAATATCTTGATGCAGTTAACTTTTKCTCAGGAGGATTATAAAGATTCTTTGATGTGGATGGATAAGTGGATAGACTTATCCACACTTGTTACAGCGGAAAAATACTATTCTCGCGGTACTATTCATTACTCTATTGGCGATAACTCGGCTGCTCTTAAAGATGTTTTACGTGCTATTAAGATGACTGAGAGTAAAGGTAAGACTGGGAAAGAGGAGTGGTACTCGCTTGCCCGTGCTTTGCACTTGGGTAAAGAAGATTATAAAGCTGCTCTAGCCGTGCTTGAAAAGCTAGTTCGTCATTACCCTAAGAAATCCTATTGGGATCAGATTTCAATTGTACATGGCACGATGGGTAACGAGGACAAGCAGCGTAATGCGCTTGAGGCTTTGTACGTAATGGATAACTCTTTGCGGAGCCAGCAAATTATGAACTTGGCTTACATGTTTATGGGATCTGAGGCACCTTATAAGGGAGCTAAAATCTTAGAAAAAGGCATGAAGGACAAGGTCGTTAAAGAGTCGACTAAAAACTTGAAGGCCTTAGCTGCTGCATGGGCTGCCGCACGTGAGCCTAAAAAGGCGATTTTAGTGTATGGTAAAGCCGCCAAGCAAGCAATTGCTGATGCAGCTGCAACGACGAATAAGAAGCACAAAAATTTAGCTGGTGGAATGTACGCTCAGATGGTTAGTCTTTATTTGAATCTTGATGATAGTAAGTCGGCAATTAAGATTGGTAAAAAAGCACTCCAAGCTGGTAACCTTAAATCTGAAGGCAGTGTTCACGTAAATATAGGGATTGCATATGCGGACTTGCATCAATATAAGTCTGCTATGGGAGCTTTTGAAAAAGCGATGAATGATAAAAAAGTAAGGCGTTTTGCTGAAAACTGGTACAAGCACTCTAAACAAGAACATCGTAGGCAACAGCGTTTGGCTGAGCTCTAAGATCGTAGTAATAGAAAAAGAGCCCACCGGGCTCTTTTTTTTGTTCTATTGTTTTGTTCATTCTAGGGGGGCAGGAGCTAGTTATCGGATCTTACTTTTTTTCGTAAGGGGATATGTCTCTGACGGCACCTCTGTCAGCGCTGGTTGCAAATAGTGCATATGCGCGTAGAGCGGTTGATACCTTACGGGGGCGAGGTTTTTCTGGCTGCCACCCGAGTGCATCTCGCTTTTCTCTACGTTGTTGTAATTCAGCATCATCCAATACAACGTTTATACTGCGGTTAGGGATGTCGATACGGATAATATCACCGTTCTCAACCAAGCCAATTCCACCGCCCGCCGCAGCTTCTGGAGAAACATGACCAATGGATAGACCTGATGTGCCGCCTGAAAAGCGTCCGTCGGTTAGTAGTGCACACTCTTTACCTAGGCCTTTGGTCTTAATGTAGGACGTCGGGTAAAGCATTTCTTGCATGCCAGGCCCGCCTCTTGGCCCTTCATAGCGAACGATGACAACATCTCCAGCTTTCACTCGGTCGTTTAAGATATCGTCAACCGCTTGTTCTTGAGATTCGGTGATGTGTGCGGAGCCTTCGAATACATGTATGGACTCGTCAACACCAGCGGATTTAACAACACAGCCGTCGAGCGCAATGTTGCCGTAAAGGATTGCTAGTCCACCCTCTAGGCTAAATGCATGTTCGATAGAGCGAATGCAGCCTTGTGCTCTATCAGCGTCTAATGTCGACCAGCGAGTGTCTTGGCTAAACGCTGTTTGCGTAGGGATCCCAGCAGGGCCTGCGCGATAGAATTTGGCTACAGCGGGGTCGTTAGATAGGGTGATATCCCACTGTTTTATCGCGGCACTTAGGCTCTCAGAGTGCACTGTTGGGCAGCTGCCGTCGATTAATCCAGCGCGTTCTAGCTCGCCTAATATGCCATAAATACCTCCAGCACGATGCACGTCTTCAACATGATATTTTGGCGTGTTGGGGGCGACTTTACATAACTGAGGCACCTTACGACTTAAGGCGTCGATATCTTTTAAGCTGAAATCGACTTCAGCCTCGATCGCCATTGCAATAAGGTGCAAAATTGTATTGGTCGAGCCACCCATGGCGATATCTACGGTCATTGCGTTGGAAAACGCAGCCTTTGAGGCGATCGATCTAGGGAGGATACTTTCATCGTCTTGCTCGTAGTAACGTTTAGCAAGGCTTACAATTTCAGCACCCGCACGTTCGAATAATGTCCGTCTGTCGGCATGTGTTGCGAGCATGGTGCCGTTGCCTGGAAGGCTCAAGCCGAGGGCTTCTGTTAAGCAATTCATTGAGTTGGCAGTAAACATGCCAGAGCAGGAGCCGCAGGTCGGACAAGCGCTTCGCTCGTATTCGGCGACTTCCTCATCGCTTGCGCTAGAGTCGGCGGCTATAACCATCGCATCAACTAGGTCTAAGCCGTGCTCAGACAGTTTGGTTTTACCTGCTTCCATAGGTCCGCCGGAAACAAATACGACGGGTATGTTAATACGCAGGGCTGCCATTAACATACCGGGAGTGATTTTATCGCAGTTGGAGATACACACCATGGCGTCGGCGCAGTGGGCGTTAACCATGTATTCGACTGAGTCGGCTATTAAGTCACGGCTAGGCAAGCTGTAAAGCATGCCGTCGTGACCCATCGCA
>NVXL01000039.1 GCA_002746115.1 Alteromonadaceae bacterium | reverse complement strand
TAGTTCCTCATCTCTCATCTCATCGACAATTGGATGATGGTCCGTAGGCATGATTCGTTGTCCAAACAAAACTTGCGTCCATGAGTCGATTTTAAAGAGTTCTGACGGGTTCAGCGGAACGGAGCCGGATCGTTTAAATAGCTCCATTCGATGAGCCAATGTGTCGGGCACTTTCATGTCTTTACAATAGCGCCAAAATGGTGAATCTGCGCGCTCGGTTGCATGGTAATGAAGGACGATGAAATCACGGACGACTTCCATTTCCTCTTTTGCTTGTTGGTTGAACTCGTTGACATTTGCGTCGTTAATACCCTCACTACCGGGAAATAGCCTTAGTAGTCGTAGTACTGATGACATTGCTAAGTGAATGGATGTGGATTCGACCGGCTCAAGGAAACCCGCCGATAAACCTACGGCTATACAGTTTTTATTCCAAGCTTTTAGGCGTCGACCGGTGTTGTATTTGAACGATCGCAAATCAGTGACTGCAGGGCTTTCGAGCTGACTCATAAGCAAATCTGTTGCTTGCTCGTCCGATGCATAGCGGCCGCTGTATACCAAACCATTTCCTACCCGGTGTTGAAGTGGTATGCGCCACTGCCAGCCGTAATCGTGGGCGATTGCTTGAGTATAGGGTCTCGGGTCAGGGACTTTTTCTGTTTGGATGGCTAGTGCGGAATCACAAGGGAGGAACTCGCCATAAGGCTCGTAGCGCGTATTTAGGGCGCCTTCGATTAATCGAGCACCAAAACCTGTGCAGTCGAGAAATAAATCACCGGTGATTTTCTCCGTGTTTTCCAGTTCCAATGATTCAATGTAGCCCGTATCCGGCGCAATATGAACGTGTTTGATTTTACCTTCAATATATTTGACGCCGTGCTTGAACGAAAACTTCTTCAAATATTCGGCGTAAAGCCCCGCGTCTAGATGGTAAGCATATTGCAGGTTGGATTTTTCAGAGACGGCAATTTTTCGGGCTTTGGCGACTTGTTGCTCAACGTTATACTCGCTAAACTCTCCGGCCATATTACGTTTTTTGCCGCTTAGCCAAAAGTGCTGAAAATCACAGGCCCAGCAGTCTTTACCGTTCATACCAAAGGAGTGAAAATAGTTATCTTCTTTCTCACCCCAATTAATGAACTCGATACCTAATTTAAATGTTGCTTGAACCGAACGCATTAAGTCCTGCTCGTCAATACCGAGCAGTTTGTGGAATGTTCTCAGTGTAGGGATTGTTGCCTCACCAACACCAATACGCCCAATCTCGTCAGATTCTATTAAGCAAATTTCAAGGTTTTTACCTATGAGTTTACTTAATGCTGCGGCAGCGATCCAGCCGGAGGTACCTCCACCAGCAATAACAACTTTCTGTATCTTTCGTTCCTGCATTGATTCCACCTGTTTTTTCAGCAATCACAGCGCCATTGAGCACTCTTATACGTCGAGTAGCATCAAAACGGTCATGTCATTTACGCTATATGTGAATATAGTCTGTAGAGTACCTTGCTTATAAACTCAGGTTCTTGAAATCAATCAACTTTTGCACATTCCCTATTGAACCGGCAATAAAATAGGCTAGACCCAAATACCCTGATTTATTAAGTTTTGCGAGAGCTTCGGGGTCTAAACCGCCAATTTTCTCGACATCGATGGTGTAGGCACCAGCGAAGTTAAAATCATTGCCGTCATTAAACTGCATTTTTAAGCTTACTGTTTCAATTAGGTCGGCCTCTAAAAATGCGTCGACCATGGCTTTCATATCGTTTTGCTCGTGGTGCAGCATACTAAGCGCGGCAGAAACCCTGTCCATAGCCTCGGTAGGCTTATCATCATCGTTAAACAGAAGGTCGCCTTCTTCGACGCCCACTCGCGGATCGTCCATATCAATGTAAACGGCGGTGTTCTTGTCTTCGTCCACACCAATCAAGAAGGGGCCACGTACCATTGAGGCTGGAATGTAGTCGGCTTGCCACTCGCCATCCGCATCGATAAAAACGTTTTCTTTGGCTTCGAAGCCAAGTAGTGCTACGGGTAAAAATGCACCCGTTTCATCGTTCTTACGAAATAGTATTGGATACTCTCTTTGTACCGCAATAATTTCACTTGGTAGTACTGATGTAGCGCCGACATCGTACCCTAAATCAGGAAAATACTGCATGGATACACGCAGATCTTTATGCTCTTTTGAGTTCAGCAATTTGAAGCTAGACATTGTAAATAGACCAAATAAATTAAAACAAAATTGAAAATAATAGACCCAGAAATGTAGAGCAGTCGTGTATTGCTCTCATGTCTTACTGTAAGCCTTTACGGGTTCTTTCCTAGAGTACTGTACTACAACCTTATCGCCGTTTGTACCGGATGATTTGGCAAAAAAAAAGCCGTTCCTAAGAACGGCTTTTGCGAAAAGCTGTATTAAACAGCATCCCTTACGGGAATTAGCTTAGAACGTGTAGCGAGCACCCAAAGCGTAACGAGCACCTAAGATCTGAAGCTCTTTAACTTGACGGGTAGTACGACCGTACTGACGTTTGTCTTCTTCGAAGATGTTAATACCTTCAAGAGAAACAGAGAAGCTTTCAGTAACGTTGAAGCTTACGTTGAAGTCAACTTGTTCGAATTCTTCAGTAAACTGAGGCTCGTTCGAGTTAACAGCTGCGTTATCAAGGAACTCATCACGCCAGTTGTAAACGATACGAGCAGAGAACAAGTCATTCTCGTAGAACACACCTAAGTTAGCAGAATCACTCAAACCTACTAGAGCGAATTGTGTAGCACTTGGGTCTGCAGCTACGTCAAACTTAACGTTGCCATTTACGATGGTGTAGTTAGCAGAAACACCGAATCCACTTTCGCCAAAGAAGTGCTGAACTGCAAGCTCCCAACCTTGTAGGACTGCATCTTTAGAGTTACTTGGAATCGAAGTAGTAGCCGTTAGCTCGATATCTTCCGGTAATGCGAAGACATCAGAGTTGTTCTCTGGGATCTCTCCAGCGGCTGGGTCGAATGCTAGACCACAAGATGCGCCTGCACCGTTGTCAACACAACCAGCACTGTTTCCAACAGGTGACATAGCAACAACCATGTTAAACAAGTTGGTGTCAGTTACCGGCTCACCTAGAGCAACTAGAGCATCACGAGCGGCAAAAGCACGTGGGCCGTTAGTTGGGTCAAAAACACCAGGCAATACTTGAGATACTTGGGCGCTACCGATGAAGTTAGTAACACGTTTATCGAAGTAACCAACAGATACATAGCTTGCATCTGCGTAGTAATACTCGAAAGATAAGTCAAAGTTATCGGACTCAAGTGGCAATAGACCAGTATTACCGTTAGTAGCAGTACCGAAGCGGTTAGTACCAAGAATAGTTGGTCCACCTTGTGGGGCGCCAACACCACCAATACCAGTAGTTAGGTTTGAGTAGTCTGCACGAGCGATAGTAGTGCCGTAAGAGAAACGTACTTTTATATCATCAGTAACACTCAAGGCCATATCTAAGCTAGGTAACAAGTGATCGTAAGAAGCATCACCATTAACAGGTATTGCGTCTTCAATACTACCACCAGCAACTAGGAAGTCGTTATTTCCTTGCCACTGGAGAGATGGAGTAGGAAGTAGAGTTGTAGATCTAACATCTGTGCTTTCGTAACGAATACCGGCTAACACATCTAAAGGCATTCCACCTAGCTCACCGCTAGCATCGATTTGGAAGTAGATAGCATCTATATCTTCTTCGATAACACGATTTGCTGAGTCAGTTGCACGCGGTGCGAACTCGAGGCCAGCTGCGTCAGAAAGAACACGACCGATGGCAAATGCGTCACCGATAAAACCTTGAGTCAATGGGGTGAAAACACCAGGGCCGTCATATTGAGCGGTCAAGAAAGACTGATACTCAGGTGAGATGTTGGTGCTGTAACCGTCAAGAAGGCCGCCAAAATCTATAGGCTGAATCATATCCGCTGGGATATCACCTGGGTTAGAGGCACTCCAACCACCTGTAAGAACGTCTTGAGCAGTAGTTGCAGAAGCTGTGAATGCAGAGAATTCACGGCTTTCGATACCGAAATCGATAGATGCGTCGTTGGCGAATTCCCAGCGACCGTCGATACGGAGTTGTTGAGTTTCAGAAGAACTACGATCAGCATAGATCTGACGTACGGTAGAACTTAGGTCACCTACATCAGGCGCACCAACAGTATTACCACCACGACGGACGTTATTAGGATCAGTTTGGTCACCAAATTGATCTTGGAAAACGATTGCTGTAAGTGGTAGGTCGCCAGAAAAGTCAACGGCTTGAGCGCGTGCTGCACTAATACCAATACCTGTATTCATCCAGTTGCTGCCGATTGAGCTGTTAGGCAGAGACTTGGATTCTGAATCATGGTAATCGAAGACAAAAGAAAGCTCATCGCTAACTTGCCACTCAACATTCAAACCAATAGATTCAAGTTCGTTTTTAACATCACCTTGCTGTAAACCGTAGTTCAAATCGCGAGGAGTATTCGTCGCGTTATGATTCGGCTCTGCTAGCAAGTAAAGCGGAGTAGCAACGCCTTGTGGCGCATCGTCGAACTGGATAGCTGTGTTAGGAAAGTCACCAAACCAAGCTGATAATTCAGCACGGTTTACGAAACGCTCTTGCTCAGCCATGGTGTAATCCAAGGTGGCAGTGATGTTTTCGTTTGGTGCAAACTGGAATGTTACTTGGTGGTTTGAACGCTCACGCTCGTAGTCACCGTGGAAATAGCGAACAATGTTTGCTGCGTTAGTAACTGTATTAGGGTTATTGGCACTTAGTGGGTCGTATTGAGGAGCACCTAGGACAACGGTTTCAGCAAGAGCAGCTTGAGCAGGGGTAAGAGTTGGGTGTACTGCATCATTGCCAGCTACGACATTGCCGTTTGCATCAAGGCCGGCTAGGACTTGGCCAGTTGAGCTAAAAACATGTGGATTGTTGTTGAAACCATTGAGAATGGTGTTCGCAGTACCCGTCCAGGTAGCAACATCATCAGAATAGTTATCTACGGTAACACCTGATTGAGCACTGTCACGTCGTTGGAATGAACCAGCGTAAGAAACACCGAACATTTCGTTTGGATCAGTCCAGCTAATAAAACCAGAAAGCTCAGGAGTGATGTCGTCGCCAACACGGTTGGTTTCATCCATTAACAATTTGCCGCCAACAGAGAAGTTGAAGCCAGGCTTGTCAAGAGGACGACGTGTTTTCAGGTTAATAGTTGCGCCGATACCACCAGAGCTGATGTTGGCTTTACCTGTTTTGTAAACTTCGATGCCTGAAACGCCTTCAGAAGCAATGTTGCCCATGTCGAATGCGCGGTTAGTAACGGTACCGTTACGTTCAGCAATCTGCGAAGAAGGAAGTGAGCGACCGTTCAACGTAATTTGGTTGAACTGAGGGCCAAAACCACGAACCGTGACTTGGAAGCCTTCACCGTTGGTACGGTCGATAGAAACACCAGTAATACGCTGTAAAGATTCGGCAAGGTTAGAATCCGGGAACTTACCAATGTCCTCGGCGCTAATTCCGTCGACAACACCCGACGAATTGCGTTTAAGATCCATTGCGCGATCCAGACTACCCCGAATACCTACAACAATAACCTCTTCCTCAACGCTATCTTGCGCCAATGCGAAGTTGCTGCCAAAAGAAGCCGTAACGGCGGCGGTAACACATGAAGCTAATAGCTTCTTTTTGAATAGTCTCGAGTTACGAGTAGTATTCATAAAGTTCTCCCAATAAAGATGGTTTATTAGTTTTTGTTTAATGTAAATATTAGGGACTCCCCCCTGCGTACAAAATAGCCGCGTTGGCCCTTTTCTTTGGACGACCCCCGAAACCAATTGTTTTCTTTCGATAAAACGTTCATCAATTTAACTCCTTACATGCAAAGTGCTGGTCATGTGAAGTATCAGGTTTGAACGGTTTATCTGAGTTCTTTGCTTTCTTGCTTAGCTAGTTGAGTCTACAGCTCAATCTTTTTGTTTGTTTTAGCTTTCAATGCGTATTTCTGTTAACCCCATTAACAGTTGCGCATTTTTTAACGCAGTACTTTAATAGCGCATTGCTTCAATTCCGGATATAGCATACAAGTTAAACGGTCAGTGTGATAAGTGCTTCTTCGATCGATTTATATCGATTTGAGCCAAACTTAATTTTGATCTTCAGTTAACTTAAAWATTCTRGCGGCTGAATCTTGCTCCTTTATCGTGCCGGTATGCAACTTTTTTATTTGCATACGGTCATAATCAGCGACTAAARYTTGAAACTTGTTTGTTTTTTGTTCGTTTCRCCTRCCCGAATCTACTTARCTAAGGTCTTTTTTACTTTATAAGCTTGGTAAGCKTCAACTCARAATCCGGTTGATTTAGCTCACCTAATCAGCGCCAGATTAATGGCTCCTGTGAATCAGAGCGCATTATAAACACCAAATTTACGAAATAACAGACTCAATAATGCAAATAAAGTAAATAAATCAATACTTCCCTTCTAAAGTCGTGCCTCTCCGTGCTTTTTGTCGACAGTGACTCCTTGTTGAGTAAGGCGTTTTTTCTACCTTTAGTGGTCTTTTGGCGACCTTTTAAGCCTTTAGATGTAGTAGGTTTTTTTAGGTCAGTTATACTTTTAAAGTGTGTGTTACTTTGCGTTATATTTCTTTTTGTTATGTTACGCGAGGTTATATCGGCGGTCGATATGTTACGTAACGCGCAGTTTGGGTGTTTTGTGAATTGTTCTTGGAGTAGTGGGTTTGGTTTTTTTTGGTATGTTACGCGAGCGTAAGACCTTGTTTTAAAAGCGTTGTTGTTCGGTCTTAAGCAGGAAGCCTGTACCGCCTTTTATGTTGTTTTGCTTTAAATTCCGCGAGTATTCTCTACCTCATATTACCTTTCGATGAGAATTTTGAGTCGGCAACGCGCTTGGTTGATTTTTGATCGGTTTTTTGTGATTCCTTTCGTCTCTAGTTGTAGGGCGCTTTTGAATGTTGTCGCTTGAACCTATAGGTTTAATGCTGATGCGCTAGTAATGGTGTGAGTGCATTTTCGATATATACGATGTTTTTATATGTATATATCTTATTGGCTTAACGCTGTATCGATTTCGCTCAAAAACCCTTTTGCAGTGTTATAACTGGTTCTGATCTAGGTGTTTTGCTAGATAGCTTATCGAGGTAGGCCGCGAATGCCCAGAAAACGTTCGAGTAACAAGCTGCGGGGGAAAATCGCTGATAATCTCGGTAAAGAACCGGTATAGTGGCTGGTTTTAAGCTATTCGAGCGCAATCGCCAGTTAGCTTTAGCTGATTCCTTAAAGACATGTGAGTAAATATTTTGCCAATCGCCATTAAAAACATTCGGAATTTTTCCATTATTGCCCATATCGATCATGGCAAGTCTACCTTAGCAGATCGCTTTATACAGCATTGTGGTGGTCTGTCTGAGCGGGAAATGGCTGCGCAAGTACTTGATTCTATGGATATTGAGCGTGAGCGTGGCATTACGATCAAAGCTCAGAGTGTCACCTTAAATTATACAGCCGAAGACGGCGTCACTTACCTGTTGAATTTCATTGATACGCCAGGGCATGTGGATTTTTCTTATGAGGTATCGCGCTCGTTGTCTGCATGTGAAGGCGCCTTATTAGTGGTTGACGCGGCTCAAGGGGTCGAAGCTCAATCAGTTGCGAACTGTTATACCGCCTTAGAGCAGGGCTTGGAGGTCTTGCCTATTCTTAATAAAATGGATTTACCGCAAGCTGAGCCAGATCGTGTTAGCCAAGAGATCGAAGATATTATCGGCATTGATGCCACGGGCGCCGTAGCTTGCAGTGCAAAATCAGGTATGGGTATTGAGGCGGTACTTGAGTGTATCGTTGCTAATGTGCCTGCGCCGAAGGGCGACGTTGACGCTCCATTGCAAGCCTTGATTATTGATTCATGGTTTGATAATTACCTAGGGGTTGTCTCGTTGGTGCGAGTCATGCAGGGAACCTTGCGTGCTCGTGATAAAATTCAGTCGAAGACACTTACTAAGGGTCATGTTGTCGATATTGTCGGTGTGTTTACTCCTAAGCGTACAGATACCGGAATTTTACGGGCTGGCGAGGTTGGTTTTGTTGTTGCAGGCATCAAGGATATTCAGGGAGCGCCGGTCGGCGATACCATTGTTCATGTAAGTCAGTCCGATGTGCCGGCATTGCCTGGGTTTAAGAAGGTAAAGCCTCAAGTTTACGCGGGTCTCTTTCCTGTTAGTTCTGACGATTACGAGGCTTTTAGGGATGCGCTAGCCAAGTTAACCTTAAATGACGCTTCTCTTTTTTACGAGCCTGAAAGCTCTGATGCGCTTGGCTTTGGTTTTCGTTGTGGCTTTTTAGGCATGCTGCATATGGAAATCATTCAGGAGCGCCTAGAGCGAGAATACGATCTTGATCTTATTACCACCGCTCCGACAGTTGTGTTTGAAGTGGTGACTAAAAGTGGCGAAATACTTTCTGTAGATAACCCGTCCAAGCTTCCCGATATCGGGATGGTTRATGMRATRCGKGAGCCNWTTANTTGARGCGMATATTYTWGTGCCTCAAGAATACCTTGGCGCTGTGATTACCCTGTGTGTCGAAAAGCGTGGGATGCAGAAGGACATTCAGTACCTTGGTGGGCAGGTTTCGGTGCGATACGAATTGCCTATGAATGAAGTTGTGATGGATTTCTTCGATCGCCTTAAGTCTGTTAGTCGTGGCTTTGCGTCGCTTGATTATAGCTTTGTGCGTTTCCAAGAGGCGAACTTGGTTCGATTGGATATCTTGATCAATACCGTACGGGTGGATGCGCTAGCGTTAATTGTTCATCGGGATACTGCGCACCATAAGGGGCGTGCCATAGCGGAAAAAATGAAGGAGTTGATTCCGCGTCAGATGTTTGATGTTGCGATTCAAGCTGCGATAGGTGGGCAAGTGGTGTCTCGGACAACTGTTAAAGCACTGCGTAAAAACGTGACGGCCAAATGTTACGGCGGTGATATCTCGCGTAAGAAAAARCTMCTKGMMAARCARAARGCSGGYAAAAARMGWATGAAGCARGTKGGTAACGTAGAAATACCCCAAGATGCATTCTTAGCGGTGTTAAAGGTCGATAAATAAGGTTAACATCTTCGCCACACATCTTCACTCACTGATAATAAATGGTATTGGAACAATAACGTGGACATTAATTTACCTCTGATTCTTTTTCTAGCTGTTGTTGGCACCGGCGTGGTGTCCGTTTTTGACCTGCTTTTTTTGAGAAAAGACAGAAATTTACGGATTGCAGCCGTTGAAGGAAAATTTACAGATTTAACCGACGAGCAAAAAGCAAGCAGTCGCGATTATTTTACCTCTATGGAGAAAGTCGCTGCTGAGCCGGTTGTGGTGGAGTATTCCAAATCATTTTTCCCGGTTTTACTGATCGTATTTGTGTTGCGATCTTTCATTATTGAGCCATTTCAGATTCCGTCTGAGTCTATGGTGCCTACCTTGGAGGTCGGGGATTTCATTGCCGTGAATAAATCTGCTTACGGGGTGAGGTTGCCATTGGTTCGTACTAAGGTGGTTAATATAGCTGACCCTCAACGCGGTGATGTTATGGTGTTCTTCCCTCCCCATGAGTCGCGCTATTTTATCAAGCGTGTTGTGGGCTTGCCAGGTGATAAAGTTCGCTACAAAGATAATACTTTATACATAAACGATGTCGAGATGAAGCAGACGCATGTAGCGGATGAACCTGCAAAAAACGGCTCTTGTCTAAGGGTTGACGGTCGTTATGAGGTGGTTGTTGAGGACTTTGATAATGGTACTGTTCATGAAATGCGTAAATGTATTTCCAAGCGTATCATCGGTCGTGAAGGGCTTTGGTTTGTACCTGAAGGGCATTATTTCATGATGGGTGATAACCGCGACAATAGCTCCGATAGTCGAGAGTGGGGTTTTGTGCCTGAAGATCGTATCGTAGGGAAGGCCTTCGCTATTTGGATGCATTGGGAGTCACTCTTCAGTCTCCCGTCTTTTTCTCGAAGTGGTGCGCTGTAGTTGTAACTAGCCGTTGTAACTAGCCGTTGTAACTATAAGCGGCAATCAAAAGTTAAGCATTAAAAGTTAAAACCTAAAGGTTGGTGCGCGAAGGCGAGCGTTAATCTTAACCTTTTTGACTATAATTACCCCATATCCTGACTTTAAATTACGAGGGCACTACTTTGAACCGTAAAAAACAGCAAGGCATATCAACCATTGCGTTGACATCTCTGATTGCCCTAGTGGGGTTTGTTGGCTTGTGTGTGTTCCGCATGGCTCCCGCGTATTATGATAATCTATTTGTTGATCGTGCATTAAAGTCTCTGGTTGAGGCTAATCAGGACCTTACAGCCCTTGACCGTGGAGATGTGGACGAGCATCTGTGGAAGTTTATGTCAATGAACTCGGTTAAGACGGTGCCACTTGAAGATTTTGATATCAAAATCACCGGTGAGCGCTTAGTTATAACGGTTGAGTATGAGGTTAGGGTGCCTATTGTTGCAAACGTTGAGGTGGTGATGACTTTTGAGAAGCAGCTCGATAGTGATAACCCAGACTTGTGCTGTGAGTACATTGCTGAAGACGCTGAAGAATAAATGCATATTAATATTTTAGAAAAGCGTATCGGCTACGTTTTTATCAATAAAAGCCTATTAGAAAAAGCGTTATCACATCGCAGTATGGGGAAAAATAATAATGAACGCCTAGAGTTTTTAGGCGACTCGTTATTAAGCCTAATCATCACACAAACCTTGTTTACACGATTCCCGGAAGCTCGTGAGGGTGATATGAGTCGTTTTCGTGCCAGTTTGGTGAAGGGGGAAACCTTAGCCGAGCTAGCAAGAGAGTTTGAACTCGGGGATTTCTTGCGCCTTGGTGAGGGCGAACTAAAAAGCGGTGGTTTTCGTCGTGCCTCTATTCTGGCCGACGCGGTAGAGGCTATTATTGGTGCGATATATTGCGACGCTGGTATAGATGTTTGTGATGCGTGTGTTTTGGGCTGGTTTAGCGATAGGTTATCTCGCATCTCGCTCGAGAGTGTTGACAAGGATCCCAAAACGCGGTTACAGGAATACCTTCAAGATAAGCGGCTGCCCCTACCTCATTATGATGTGGTGGAGGCTACAGGTAAATCGCATGAAATGAATTTTGTGGTGCGCTGCCGTCTGGAAAAACCCAAGAAAGTGTGTGACGCAAGTGACAGCAGTAAACGTGGTGCTCAAAAGAAAGCTGCGGAGCAAATGCTGTCGCTTCTCGGGCTAAATTGATATGAATTCTTAGTGACTCTCAAAAAATATGTCAGAAAAAAAGCAAATATCCGGCCACATAGCCATCGTTGGCCGACCTAATGTTGGTAAATCTACTCTGCTCAATCACATATTGGGTCAGAAAATTAGCATTACTTCGCGCAAGCCTCAAACTACTCGTAATAACGTATTAGGGATTAAAACGGAAGGGCATGCGCAGATGATTTTTGTGGATACTCCAGGGATCCATAAAGGCCAAAAAAAGGCAATTAACCGCTACATGAATCGCACGGCTTCGTCCGCTTTGAAAGGTGTTGACGTTATTGTTTTTGTTGTGGATAAAGAGTGTTGGACGGAAGAGGACGAGTGGGTTCTTCAGCAGGTTGAAAGGGAGCCCTGTCCGATTATTATTGCTGTCAATAAAATTGATCAGCTGAACGATAAGCGGAAAATTTTACCGCATTTAGCCGTGTTGAGTGAAAAACTTCCTAGAGCTGAAATCGTCCCTCTGTCCGCGCTTAAGACTCAAAATCTCGATCAGCTTGAAAAGCTGATCGTGCAGCACTTACCTGAAGTGGCGCATTTTTATAGTGAAGACCAGGTTACTGATCGCAGTATGCGTTTTATTGCTGCGGAGCTTGTGCGAGAAAAAATTACCCGGCAATTGGGGGACGAGCTTCCTCATCAGATTGCAGTGGAAATTGAAGAGTTTATTGAAGAGGGGAACCTTGTTCGCATCGGTGCGCTCATACTTACGGAAAAAGAAGGTCAAAAGCGCATCATTATTGGCGAAAAAGGTGAAAAAATAAAAAATATTGGTTCGCAAGCCCGTTTAGATATGGAAGCTATGTTTGACTGTAAAGTCATGTTGAGTCTTTGGGTTAAGGTCAAAAGCGGCTGGTCAGATGACGAGCGCGCTTTACGAAGCCTGGGCTATGACGAGCGATAAATGGCAAAAAACCGAACTTGCTTATATTCTTCATTCACGTAAGTATAATGATTCCGATGTTATCTTAGAGTTATTCTCGGCCACTTACGGCCGAGTTACGGCTGTTGTAAATACAAGTAAACAGTCTTTTAGATATGAAGCTTATCAGCCATTTTGCCCCTATTCGATTGCTTGGAGCGGTCGCTCTAATTTTAAAAAAATTCGCTATATTGATGCTTTGAGTCAATCGATACCGCTGCAGGCACAAGCGATTTTTTGTGGTATGTATCTAAATGAGCTGCTCTTGCGTTTGTTGTATGAGCAAGAACCCCAAGACGCATTGGTTTTTTACTATCAGCAAACTTTGTTAGATTTTGCGAGCTTAGATGGTTTGAGTCTAGGTGAGTTAGAGCCTATATTAAGGAGATTTGAGCTATATTTACTGGACGAACTTGGGTACGGCCTTTATTTGAGCGACGATGAAGATGGCAATGTACTTGACGGTAATAGTAGTTATCAGTACGTGAATCAACGAGGTCTAGTTCCTCTTGGTTCGTACTTGCCTGACGATAAGCAGTTGATTTTTTCTGGTGATGTTTTTAAGCAAATCGCAGCGCGTGATTTTTCCGATGCCAAAATAAAATTTGCCGCAAAGCTACTCTGCAGAAAGGCTTTGGCCGCGTTGCTGGGCGGGAAGCCTATCAAAGCGCGTGAGTTATTTAAGTACTCTGGATTTTAAGTGCTCTTGATTTTAAATAGTGGGGCATGTTTTGCGCTACATATACTTCGTATTATTCATCTAGGCCAAAGATAAGGTCTGTGTCATGCTCCTCAGCCCACGCTAGTAATTGTTCGCACTCATTAAAAAATGCCTCGGTATCATCTGCAACATGTTCGTAATCGTTTTTTAGTAATCGAGCGTCTAATTGTCTACTTAAATCACGTAGTTTGGGGACGCCGCAGCAGCAGAAGCCACCATGCATTTTATGTGTTAGCGCTTGCATATTGACGTAGTCGCGATTGTTTAGCATTTCAATGAGCGCATGCATATCCTCCGGCAAGGATTTTATTAACATATCCAGCATGTCGCGAGCCAAGTCGGCTTTACCTTTCGCTAACTTCAAAGACAAAGGGATATCGACAGGCATCACCATGTTTAGATTTGCGTCATCAAGATCTGTGTGGGGCTCATTCCTAGCTTTACTGACAGCAAGGTTCTTTGGTAGCCGTTTGCCGTGTTGTAGTGGCGGGAGATCTGGCAGCCAGCGCCTAACAACTTCTTCTAGCTGGGTAAATGATACGGGTTTGCTTAAAAAGTCGTCCATTCCCGCAATTAGCAGGTCGATTTTTTCGTTTTTAATGGGGCGTGCGGTTAGGGCGATTATCGGAGTTCGCGTATCCTTTTCAAGTGCACGAATTTTTTTCGTGCACTCCACGCCGCTCATTCCAGGCATTTGAATATCCATAAATATCATTGAAACTCTATGCGATGCAATTATCTCCAGCGCACTATTTCCGCAGTCAGCTTCGTAAATATCAATGCTTAATTCTTTGACGAACTCTATCGCTAACTTACGGTTGGTCGGGTTGTCGTCAACAATTAGAATGCCGTGGGGTTGGGGTGTGTCATTCTTGGGTTCCGCGATAACGGGAGGCTTGATGTATAGGGGCGTGCTAAATGTGAATACTATCCCTGCGTCTGACGATAGAAGTTGCAGCTCATCGCCCAGCTGTTGGGAAAATATTCGAGCGCTTGTCAGGTTGATTAGTTGGTCGCTGCTTGTTTGATGCGGTTCAATCAAAGTGCCGTGAATAACTGCCGCTATTTCGTGAAAGCGTTGGCTCTGGATCGGTACGTCGGCAGCGGCGATGTCAAAGTACATACGAGCTTCGCCTTCGTGCTCAGCTCGATTAACTGAAACGGTAATACCGCTGGTGTTGCCTAGTAACTCCACTGTGTAGTTAATCAAACAGTGCAATATTTGTCGGCTTTTATTCGGGAAGCTTAGTTTGCAGTCCGCTATCACGTCATCCATGTTTACATCGATCTTGAGTTTGTCGCTGTTAGCTTGATGTTGTGAGAATAGGGCGATGGCGTCGTTCACAATGTGCTGAGTTGCTGAAACTTTACTATCGACAGTTTTTGCCCCAGAGACTATTTCTGTGTGACGCTCATTAAGCTGCCCCATCCACTGCATTGCTGTTTCCGCAGCGTTACGAATGTTGTCGAGGTGCGTTTTCTGTTGGTGGTTGAGTGGTGTTTTAGCCAGTAGCTTGGAGAATACGGTAATTCCGTTTAGCGGAGCGCTGATTTCTCGACGAGTATCGGATAAAAGTGTGGATTTTTGCTCGTTGGCCTTTATAGCCCGTTTTTTTGCGAGATCTGATTTGATATTTTGCATTTCCATGGTGTCTAGCGACTCTTGCCATTCGCTTGCGTGTTGATCGACGGATTCGCGCAATGTTTGTTGGGAATGCTTCTGTACTTGCGTGATGGCGTTGAGTTGGTTCGCTAGCGGCCCATAGATACCACAGTCGTTAGATGATAGGTGTTGATCGTATTCCTTGCTCTGTAAAGCATTGAGCACACGAATGATTTTCTCACCCGATCTACTTTGGCGGTTAATGAGTAAGGTAGATAATAGGTAGGCAAGAATACTTGCGCCAATACCTGTGATGGCAATGGAGGCGGTCAGCCGATATGCTTTTAGGCGAGGGGCTTGAGTATCTGAACTGACTAGTATCCATAGCTTCGAGGTGTCAATTGCGTTGGATTCAATTAGCTGAAAGCGACGATTGTTTTGTTCCCATGTGTGGTTTTTGCCCAGATGTTGCTTTATTTGATGCTGATTGAACGGTAGTCCGTGCTGTATAAGTAGATTCTTGTTGCTGTCAAAGAGTGCGACAGTGAGGTAATGCTGGTCATTCAGTAAGGCTGAGCTCACCGCGTTAAAATGTGGGTAGCCCGGTGTAGTTGAATGTTCATTGAATAGCTCATTTGAACTGTACAGGGCGAGTAAGAACTGTTTTTTTTGCCACAGTGAATTGGTGTTTTGATTGTCATTTAGTGATATGAATAGAAAACTGATAATGATACAAATCGTAATGATTGGAATAGTATTGAGCGCAAAAGTGCGTCGAATTAGCTTTTTTCTATCGAGCATACGATACTCCAGTTGACGCTTTTTCTGGGGCTTACCTAAAGTCAGTGCTGTGAATTCAGTGATTAGTGCTACGAATTCAATGATTAACACTAGATGCTCAGTGGCTTGGTGGTTACGGTAAGTTTTAGAGCGACATGATCTTAGATGATTTTTTGCAAAAGATTACACCATATTTATCTAAGTCATTAGAAAAAATGACTTTCCTTCAGGCAAAAGAATGAGATTAGATGTTAAAATCCGTCAAAATCGAAAGCGGTGTGCGCTTTTTAATATTCGACAGCTAATATGAGCTTATGACTTTTCCTACAATAGAATCCTATATCGGCAATACTCCCTTAGTTCGCTTACAGCGTCTTAACACTAATGACAATTTCGTTTTAGCAAAGCTTGAAGGTAACAATCCCGCGGGGTCGGTTAAAGATCGTCCTGCTATGTCGATGATTACCCAGGCGGAGTTGCGTGGTGATATCCAACCCGGTGATACGCTGATAGAGGCAACCAGCGGTAATACTGGCATCGCTCTGGCTATGACCGCCGCGATTAAAGATTATCGAATGATCCTCATTATGCCTGATAACGCTACCGAAGAGCGTAAAGCCTCAATGCTAGCTTATGGCGCTGAACTCATATTAGTCACCAAAGAACAGGGGATGGAGGGGGCTCGTGATTTGGCTAAGCAAATGGAGCAAGATGGCAAGGGTAAAGTCTTGGATCAGTTTGCAAATCATGACAATCCTCTCGCCCATTATAATGGTACAGGCCCCGAAATTTGGGAGCAAACACAAGGCCGGATAACACACTTTGTGAGCTCTATGGGGACGACGGGGACGATAGTTGGAACCTCTCGTTACCTTAAAGAGAAAAACCCGGATATCCATGTTATTGGCTTGCAGCCAGAAGATGGCGCGCGTATTCCTGGTATCCGTCGTTGGCCAGTCGAGTATATACCTAGTATTTTTGACGATACTAATGTGGATGAAACAGTCAATATGTCACAGGAGCGCGCGGAAGAGACAATGCGAGCACTCGCTTCTCGTGAGGGAATTTTTTGTGGCGTCTCCTCTGGCGGAGCAATAGCGGCTGCGCTTGAGTTAAGTAATCGTGTGGAAAATGCCGTTATTGTTGCGATCATATGTGATCGTGGCGATCGTTATTTGTCGTCTAAATTATTTGTTTGAATAATATACTGATATGCGTCAGTAGCGCTGTCACGTGTGTTACTGCCTTTATTGCCGTAAGTCGGTGAATGGTTAGAAATTAATGGTTAAAGTTCGAGAAGATCGCCCTACCAACGAAAATGGTGAACTTGATATTGCCAGCTGGGTTGGCAATATCATTGGTAACGCTCAGCTGAAGGATAGTTCGTGTGAGATGTTACGCCGTGCATGTTTAACCGTTGAGCGAGTTGAGAAGGAGCCGGGGGATAAAATTACCGATTGGGGTACCGGGTACTCGAGCTATCATGCTGGGCTAGAAATGGCCGAAATTCTATCCGAACTGCATATGGATGAAGATACCTTAGTTGCCGCAATCTTATATCGCTCCATACGTGAAAATAAATTAAGCCTCGAAGAGGTTAGGCGAGACTACGGGGCAACTGTTACCAAAATGATTGACGGCGTGCGCCGCATGGCTGCGATCACTACGTTTACTAACCATGACACTGACGCAGTGTTTGGGCAGCAATCTGATGAGCAAGCCGAAAACGTACGCAAGATGCTTGTCGCCATGGTCGATGATGTTCGCGTTGCCTTAATTAAACTGGCAGAACGGACTTGTGCGATTCGTGCTGTCAAAAAGGCGAAAGCTGAAAAGCGCCTGCGCGTTGCGCGTGAGGTCTCTGATATCTATGCCCCACTTGCCCACCGACTGGGTATCGGTCATATCAAGTGGGAGTTGGAGGATCTAGCGTTTCGCTACCTGCAACCCTACGATTATAAATACATTGCCAAGCTGCTTGATGAGCGTCGTTTAGATCGTCAAACCTATATCGATGAAATTACAAGTGTATTAGAAGAGAAGCTGTCGGCTGAAAACATTAAAGCGGATATATCTGGGCGTGCGAAGCATATCTACAGTATTTGGCGTAAAATGCGGCGCAAAAACATCGGCTTCTCTGAGGTTTATGATATTCGCGCCGTGCGAATTTTGGTCGATACTGAGCGGGAATGTTATGCCGTTTTAGGGATTGTGCATGCACTTTGGCGTAACATTCCCTACGAGTTTGACGATTATATCGCCACGCCCAAAGAAAATGGCTATCGCTCGTTGCATACGGCAGTTGTCGGTAGTGAGAATCGGGCACTCGAGGTACAGATTCGAACGCATGGCATGCACGAAGAGGCCGAGTTTGGCGTATGTGCTCATTGGCGGTATAAAAACACCGACTCCGATGACGTAGGTAGTTACGAGCAGAAAATTGAATGGTTGCGCCAAGTGTTGGATTGGCATGACGAAATTGGCGGCCTTGAATGGGAGGAACATCTCCCTAAAAGCATCGAGCAAGACCGCATTTACGTCTTTACGCCCGACGGACATGTGATTGAATTACCTGATCGTGCAACGCCTGTGGATTTTGCCTTCAAAATTCACACCGATGTTGGTATCCGTTGCCGTGGCGCCAAGGTTAACGGCAAAATAGTTCCCCTAAATCACGCACTGCGCACCGCCGATCAGGTGGAGGTGATCAAAGGTAAGCGTGAGTCCCCTAGTCGCGATTGGCTAAACGATGGTTTGGGATATATCACTACATCTAAGGCACGCTCGCGCTTACATAATTGGTTTAAACAGCAGGATCGCGACCAAAATATTGCGGACGGTCGGGCTTTACTTGACCATGAGTTTAAGCGCCTTGCCGTTGATCGCTTAGAGTACGACTTACTGATTAAGAAACTCAATGTTAAATCGCTAGATGATTTATATGCTGCTGTCGGTAATGCCGATGTGAGCGTTGATCGAGTGATCCAAGCCGCGCACCGTTTATTGAAAACCGATGGTGTCTCCGATGAGCCTGCGGTGTCGCTAATTGGTCGGGCATCTAATAGCGAGACGGATGCGGACATCTACATTGACGGTGTCGGTAATTTACTTTCCCATATAGCCCAATGCTGTAAGCCTATACCGGGGGATAGTATTTCTGGCTACATTACCCTCGGTCGGGGTGTATCGATTCATCGGCAAGATTGCAGCAACATATTGCAGAAGCAGACAGAAGAGCCTGATCGTATTATTGCTGTTGATTGGGCCGAAGAGCCTGATCAGCTTTATTCTGTTGGTATTTATATCGAGGCCTTTGATCGGCACGGTCTTTTGCGAGATATTACGACCTTGTTAGATCGTGAAAAGGTCAATGTTAGTGCAATGCGGACGCAATCGCTTAAAGAAAAAAACGTTGTAGAGATGTCAATTACCATTGAAATTGTGGACTTCTCCGAGCTGAGTCGTGTATTAGGCAAGCTCAACCACCTTCCCAACGTTTGTTCTGTACGCCGACAAAACTAGCCGACGGTTAGATAGTCAGTGATAATATTAGGAATAATAACCGCCCATGTCCGATAAGGTTTTGACAGATAAAACAGCCGTGGATACTAACCCTGACGGCGGCACTTCTGAGCCTGTGAGTCATCACTTACAAGATTTACTGACGCTTATGGCCAGGCTTCGAGCACCTGATGATGGGTGCCCTTGGGATCTTAAGCAGGACTACCGTTCTATCACCTCATCGACGATAGAAGAGTGCTATGAGTTGGTCGATGCTATCGAGCAGCAGAATTTCGGTCACCTTAAAGAAGAGTTGGGTGATTATGTCTTTCAAGCTGTGTTTTATGCTCAGTTAGCGAAAGAGGACGGACATTTTGATTTCAATGACGTCATCGACACCCTCACCGCAAAACTACTGCGCCGACATCCCCATGTGTTTCCCGATGGAACATTGGATAGTCGGCGTGACCCGAATTTAGCGGAGGGCTTGCAAGACGAGCAAATTCGCGCGTCCTGGGATGCTATAAAGCAGCAAGAGCGCGACAGTAAGGGTCAAGCCCGAGTGCTCGACGATGTGCCCCTCGCGCTGCCAGCGCTTAGCCGGGCTTTCAAGTTGCAAAAGCGTGCAGCAAAAGTAGGCTTTGATTGGTCTGACTCACAACAGGTCTTTGACAAACTCGATGAAGAGCTGGGCGAATTGCATCAAGCGTTAGCTATTGTTTCTAGGGGGGAGTGCGACGTTGAGGGTAAAGGTGATAGCGGTGGTAATAATGACGCATCGACTGAAAAAAGCGCAGCAGTTGCGGATGAATTGGGTGACGTGTTGTTCACCTGCGTTAACCTGGCTCGTAAGTTAGGTTTCGAACCAGAGGCTTTGATGCGATCGGCCAATAGTAAGTTTGAGCGCCGTTTTAACAGTGTTGAGTCGCAAGTCACTGCAAGTGGCAAACCATTTGATCAGCATTCTACCGACGCATTAGAGGTGTTTTGGAAGCAAGCTAAAAAGCAAGGCCTCTAAGCGTCGTTTATTTAATCAAGGCAAAAATAGCCATGTCGGCGACAGGAAATTGTCCTTGTTAATCAACCACTGGATGTGTATCTTATGCAGCCAAATTGTAAGACAGTCACATGTTGAATAAAGAGGTTTACTCATGAGAATCATTTTGTTAGGTGCACCCGGAGCGGGGAAGGGTACCCAAGCTAAGTTTATTATGGATGCCTTTGACGTCCCGCAAATTTCTACCGGAGACATGCTCCGCGCTGCGGTGAAAGCTGGCACCTCTCTAGGCTTAAAGGTTAAAGATATTATGACCTCAGGCGGCCTAGTGTCTGATGAGATTATTATTGATTTAGTGAAAGAGCGCATCAAAAACGATGACTGCAAGAACGGCTTCCTGTTTGATGGCTTTCCGCGCACTATTCCTCAAGCTGAAGCCTTATTCTCTTCTGGCGTTGAAATTGACCATGTAGTTGAAATCTATGTTGAAGATAGCGTGATTATTTCGCGCCTTGGCGGCCGTCGTGTCCATGAGTCTTCAGGTCGTGTATACCACATTGAATATAACCCGCCACAATCAGCTGGGCACGATGATGAAACAGGTGAACCATTGGTTCATCGTGAAGATGATCAAGAAGACACTGTTCGTAAACGTTTAGATGTTTACCATGAGCAAACAGAGCCGCTTGTTGGGTATTATGACTCCGAGGCGCAGTCTGCGACATTCACACGAATTGATGGTGTTGGCTCACTTGAAGACATCAAAAATCGTGTTTTTGATATTTTGGGATAACCCTCCCATCAACTACTAAAAAGAATCCTTGTGATGTCTAGCTTCCTATCTCTGGATGCTTCCACAGAATCGTGTTCCGTAACGCTTTGTTGCGGCTCCACGTTTTATCAGCAATCCTGTCATACGCCTCGTGCTCATGCTAAAACCCTGCTCCCTATGATCGAAGCGGTTTTGGCGGATGCCGGGATAAAACTCGGTACTCTGGATTTTATCGCGCTCACGCATGGGCCTGGGTCCTTTACCGGGATACGTATCGCCTTGAGCGTTGCCCAAGGCCTTGCTTATGGCGCGTCTTTACCTCTAGTCGGTATATCATCACTTCGTACTTTAGCCGAACGTTGTTATCTCGAAGAGAATGTGCCGAATGGGGGAGTGATTATCCCTGCTCTAGATGCGCGTATGAGCGAAGTGTACTGGGCGGCATACCAATATGTTGACGGCTCAATGCGTGAGCTTTGTACACCGGCAGTGTCTTCACCGCCTGATGCGATTCAGGCGATGGAAGCACGTTTAGCTGCTCTTAATGTTTCAAACCATGACGCTTCAGTCAGCGACACTTCAGCTGATAGCGTTTCCAGACCTATTTATGGCGCAGGACATGGTTGGGGTGTTGACGGTATGTCGGCACAGATACTTGACCACTGTTTTACCTCTTACTCACCTGATGCTACCGCTGTAGCTAAAGTTGTGCTCGGGGAGTTAGCTGAAATCACACCAACGCTTGCCGATCGCGGCATTGCTGTTTTAGAACCGCTTTATTTACGTAACGAAATTGCCTGGAAAAAGCGCACTCGAATACGTCCTCAGTCAGAGAGGCAATCCTAGGAATCCTCATGGATATATTTCACATAATCGTTCTGGCATTGATTCAAGGGCTTACGGAGTTTTTGCCGATATCTAGCTCGGGTCACCTGATTTTACCCAAAGAATTACTCGGCTGGCCAGACCAAGGCTTAGCCTTTGATGTTGCCGTCCATGTAGGCACCTTACTTGCGGTAATGCTGTACTTTAGGCGCGATATTGTGACCCTGATTTTAGCTTGGGGGCAGTCCATAGTGGATCGTCGTGCGACTGACGACGGGCGTTTAGCTTGGTATATCATCATCGCTACTATTCCGGCCGGGCTTTTTGGTTTGTTGTTTGATGATTTTATCGAAACACACCTACGTGAAGTTGAAGTAATTGCTACCACAACAATTATCTTTGGTTTGGCTTTGGCCTTTGCCGATCGTCGTGCCAGTGAAGGTAAAGCCTTAGCGCAGATGACCTTAACGATAGCTATTCTTATTGGTGTCTCTCAGGCCTTGGCAATGGTGCCTGGCACCTCTCGCTCAGGTATTACTATTACCGCCGCGTTACTATTTGGTTTTTCGAGAGTAGATGCGGCGCGATTCTCATTTTTACTCTCGATTCCTGTCATTGTTTTAAGTGGTGGATATTTATCTTTAGGGCTTTTAGATGAGCCCTCAGTAGATTGGATAAGCCTTGGAATTGGTGCGGCAGTTTCCGCTGTGAGCGCTTACATTTGTATTTATTACTTTCTTAATTTCATCAGTCGTATCGGTATGATGCCGTTTGTAGTCTACCGCTTGCTGCTCGGACTATTACTTTTTGGTGTGGTGTTGGTTTAAGTCGTTTAAATCGGCTTAGAAGTAATCACTCTTTAAATATCCGCATATATTGAGTGTTTTATGTGCGTAGCCACATGGCGCTAAAATAGCGCTATGCCGTGTTTATTATATTGTCAAAGAGGCTTTCTGTGTGCTTTTTTGGCTGCTATAGTATGCATGTGAGTGCCGGAAATGTTTACACTGTATTCTTGGTGCTGTTCGGTTTTACTTAGATTGTAGGGCTTTCTGGTACTTTTGTTGGTCGAATCAGCCATGTTATATCCGTCGCCCTATGCGGCAATTAAATCAATGGTGATACCCGTTTGAATACAATGATAAATGATGCCTTAGTCACTCGATTGCTTGAAGGGATTGGCGAGTCGCCTACGCCTTACCATGCAGCTGGAAACATGGCCAAGCTTTTTCGACTTGCAGGCTTTGTTGAGCTGGATGAGCAGCACCGCTGGCAATTACTGCCCGGAGGGCGTTATTTTACCTTGCGTTCCGGCTCGTCAATTGTCGCTTTTACCGTAGGTAAGAGCGACATTGCTCAAAATGGTATACGTCTTGTGGGCGCGCATACAGATAGTCCGTGCCTGAAAGTTAAGCCAAAACCGGAAATAGGGCGCTTAGGTTATGCTCAGCTAGGCATCGAAGTCTATGGCGGCGCCTTGCTAAACCCTTGGTTTGACCGTGATTTATCGCTTGCTGGTCGGGTGAGCTACGTTGATAATCAAAAACAGCTTAAGCACGTATTGATTGACTTCGAGCGCGCGATTGCCGTGATTCCGAGTCTTGCGATTCATCTAGATCGCGAAGCCAATAAATCACGTAGCGTGAATGCTCAGACGGATATGAATCCGGTCTTATGGCAGTTCAGTGATGGGGATCCAAAGTTACCTTTTGACTTTCGTCAAACTCTAGCAGCACAGCTACTTGCCCAAGGCTACGACAGTGTGGCTGAGGTATTAGATTTCAATCTAAGTTTTTACGATACCCAAGCGCCTGCGCGCATTGGTATGGATAGCAGTTTTATCACTAGTGCTCGCTTAGATAACTTGCTGAGCTGTTTTGTTGGCGCCTTTGCGATGGCGGGTCACAACTTTGATCATACGACCGCACTGATTTGCCATGATCATGAAGAGGTTGGCAGTCGCTCTGATATAGGTGCGCAAGGCACTATGATGCAGGACTTATTGGAGCGTCTAGTGCCCGATAGCCAAAGTCGCCAGTTGGCAGTACGTCGCTCACTGATGTTGTCGGTTGATAATGCCCATGGTATTCATCCTAATTATCCCAATAGACATGATAGTCAGCATGGCCCGCGTTTAAACCAAGGACCGGTGTTGAAGTATGACGCCAATCAAAGTTATGCCACCTCTAGCGATAGCGCGGCTTTTTTGAAGCACATGTTGAGTTCACAAAATATTGACCTGCCCTTGCAAAGTTACGTGACTCGAGCTGATACGCGTTGCGGCAGCACAATAGGGCCTATTACCGCATCGAACTTAGGGATTCGCGCAATTGATATCGGCGTACCTACTTTCGGAATGCATTCCATTCGTGAGACGGCAGGGGCTCAAGATGTTGGTTATTTGTACAAATTAATACAGGCTTTTTATCAGTGTACTAATGTCGCTTTATAGGCGTTTAAAATTTATTTTGCAGCGCTCGATTAAATGCACAGGTTATATACGTAGATATTACAGACAATTGTTTCTTTTTTGCATAAGGCGCTGTTTTTTGTGAAACGTCAGAGAGAAAGTTCCTGTGCAAACTACTATATTAGCGCGCTAAATATATTGTTATACCGAATACAGTTATTCAGTACATAGTTATACGGTATGTGACTATGTGTGGTTTTAGTTAAAAATTTGCGCGTTACGAGTTTGTATTTTCGTATTGAATTAGATAACAATTGTGACAATCACTCATTGCCGAGATCAGGAATGTAATTCAATGCAAGGGAAAGCAATATTCGCTGGCAAGTTTTATTAAGAGGTTAACGCTTTGGATCTTTCCGTTCTTAGACAATTTGTTCCCTTTAGCGAACTCAGTCAAGATTACTTAGTTGATGCTATTGACCACATATCACTAAAAAGCTATAAAAAAGGTGAAATGTTGTTCAAGCGCGGTCGCGTGTGTAGTGAGCGCTATTATCTGTTGGACGGTAATGTTGATTTAATTGACGCCAGCTTTACCGCCATGTCCATTGAAGCGGGGCAAGAACAAGCCTGCTCACCCTTAAACTCGACCTCGCCGACTTATTGCTCAGCCGTGGCTAAATCTGTGGTCAAAGTATTTACTATTAGTGCTGAGGCTCTCGACCGAATCATCACTTGGAGTCAATCGGCGGATACCACAGCCAATATAGAAACGCATGTTGGCACCGATGCTTCTAATCAATTTCAGGTCGTTAATTTGGAAGAAGAGGACGATGATAACGACTGGATGTCTGCGCTCTTGCAGTCGCCGTTGTTTTCTCATATCCCCTTATCTCAGGTGCAGGAATTATTCTCCCGTTTTCAAGATGTTCATGCTGACAATAACGACATTGTGATTAAAGAGGGTGAACGTGGCGACTGCTTTTATGTACTTGCCGAAGGTTACGCTCGGGTGATTGATTCCAGTCAAACCGTGAATATCGTTGTGGAGCCCGGTGGGTATTTTGGTGAAGAAGCCTTGCTGGGGAATACCTTACGTAATGCTACTGTGAACATGATTAGCGATGGCGTGTTAAAGCGTCTGAGCCATTCGGACTTTCAGGAATTGCTACAAGAGCCCGTACTCAAATACCTTGACGTATCAAGTCTTGAAGCGCTTGAAAAGCAGGTTGAACTTATCGATGTTAAGCTCCCAATTGAATTTCGTATTAATCATATGCCGGGCAGTTCCAACATTCCTCTGTCACGTTTGCGCGGCTCTTTTGATCGCCTATCGACGAGCTCTGCCTATGTGGTCGTTAATGATGCCGGTAGTCGCGCGAAGGTTGCGGCGCACCTATTGTGTCAGGCGGGCTTTGATGCTTATATCCTAAAGGACGATCAGGCAGCGGCTATGCCTGAGTCGAGCTCATAGCACCGGTTAACACACCTCTTTCTTAAATTTGGTGGCTGTGTAATGAAAATTCTATTACTGTCCGCCTATGACGCGAACAGCCACCGCTATTGGTGGCAACAGCTGGAGAACTATTTTAGTGAGCACGACTGGATCGTGCTCACACTGCCTGCGCGCTATTTTAGCTGGCGTATTCGCGGCAATAGCCTCACTTGGGCTATGGGCGAACAAGCAAAACAGCTCCATGCCGATTATCAGTTAATCATCGCCACCTCTATGGTGGATTTAAGTGCCTTGCGTGGCATGTGTCCAGCCTTGGCTCAAATACCCACGCTCTTGTACTTCCATGAAAATCAGTTTGCCTACCCCTTGTCAGCTCAGATAAAGAACGCGCAACGTGCCGTTGAACCTATGATGGTGCAGCTTTATGCCGCACTCAGTGCGGATCGATTGTGCTTTAACAGCGAATATAATCGACAGAGTTTTATTGGCGGTGTTAAAGCGTTGCTCAAAAAGCTCCCCGACCATGTCCCCGGTGATATTGTCCAGCGGCTTACCGATAAATCGCAAATATTGCCCGTACCTATTATTGTTCCTGTTGCATCCGCTCCCGTCGCATCGCTAGAGTCAGCCATGCTTCCCGGTGGGGTGCAAGCCGATTCCAAGCCGCCGATCAGTGAGCGCTGTCATATTTTGTGGAATCATCGCTGGGAATACGATAAAGGTCCCGAGCGTCTGCTTGCCTTTATTGAGGGTTTAGCGCCTTCCTTGTCGTTGAGCTTTCATGTGGTTGGGCAGTCCTTTAGGACGCAGCCGAAGGTGTTTGAGCAGATCCGGCAGTTGCTTGAAACACGTGCTTGGCTTGGCCTATGGTCTTATATTGAGAGCCGCGATAGTTATCAGCAGTTGTTGGAGCAATGCCATGTGGTGCTTTCAACGGCCTTACATGACTTCCAGGGCTTATCGATACTGGAGGGCGTGTTTGCTGGCTGTTTGCCTCTTGTTCCCGACCGTCTCGCGTACAGTGAAATTTTCCCAAATGACTTTCGTTATGAGGGCGCAGAAGACGTTAAATCCGAAGCTCAAAGCGCCGCTCGGCGCTTAAGTGCCTTTATTGCCAGTGACTATGATCGTACTGAGTTAGATCAGGTGATTACGGCTTTTGATTGGCAGGCTTTGGGTGGGGCGTATCGAAATAGCTTTTTGGCGACGCAGCAGGCTCATAAGCTATCAAAAATTAATCAATGAAACATTAGCGAAACATCGCTGAAACATCAACGAAACAGCGTTCAGAGATTCAAAAATAAAAAACTTAAAGGTATGATAATCGTTTGGGGTGCGATCACTGCAGACGCACGCTTTAAGTAAATAGTGTATCAAATGGATATGCTTGATAAAAAATTTCACAGTTGGATTAAAATAATGACTAAAAAAAGGGTGTTGACCGGCATAACAACCACAGGTACACCGCATTTGGGGAACTACATCGGCGCTATTCGGCCAGCCATTGCCGCGAGCAAAGCTGATAATGTTGAATCATTTCTCTTTCTTGCAGATTTGCATGCCATCGTCAAATGCCACCAACCTGACATGGTGCATCAGTCCTCCAAAGAGATTGCCGCAACGTGGCTTGCTTTGGGCTTGGATACTGAGCGTAGCACTTTTTACCGTCAGTCTGACGTTCCTGAAATTTCTGAGCTGACCTGGATCTTAACGTGCTTAACCGCTAAAGGCTTAATGAACCGCTCTCACGCATACAAGGCGGCCGTTGCTTCCAATGTAGAAGAGGGCGAAGACCCTGACAACGCCGTTACCATGGGGCTTTACAGCTACCCAGTGTTGATGGCGGCTGATATCTTGATGTTTAAGGCAAATGATGTGCCTGTTGGTAAAGACCAAATTCAGCACGTCGAAATGGCGCGGGATATTGCCGGTCGTTTTAATCACCGTTTTGGTGACGTATTCGTCTTGCCTGAGGCGAAGGTTGGTGGCGATGGTGCCGTGCTCAACGGCCTCGATGGGCGGAAGATGAGTAAAAGCTATGGTAATACCATTCCGTTATTTTTACCTGAAAAACAGCTTAAAAAGCATATCAATAAAATCAAAACCAACTTGTTGGAGCCCGGGGAAGCTAAAGACCCGGGTGATTCTACTGTATTTCAAATTTGGACTGCGTTCGCGAGTGAAGAGCAAACGCAAACCATGCGTGAAGAGTTTGCCAATGGCATTGCTTGGGGCGAAGCTAAAAAACGCTTGCTTGAACTTGTTAACGAGGAGCTATGTGAGGCACGGGAGCGTTACTTGGAACTTATGGCCGACCCTGTAAGTGTTGAAAAAGTATTGCTAGAAGGTGCTGAGAAAGCACGCAACCATAGCCGGCCATTGATTAAGCAAGTTCGTGAAGCGATCGGTATACGCGCTTTATCACTATAGCCCTTATTCACTTTAATCCTCCTGTTTTCGCCGGTTGTCACTGGCGAATCCTCTATTTCACGACTAATCTAACAACATAATATCTTGTAATAATGGGTTCTATATTTAGAAAGTTTGAGCTCGAGGTTTGAACTCGAGGTTTGAACTCGAGGTTTGAACTCGAGGTTTGAACTCGAGGTTTGAGCTCGATCTTTGGCTAAAAATATAGATAACCGTCAATATTAACGATGTATTGGAGTCGCGGTTGGAAGGTTCGATGCTCAAAATCGGTATTTTATCTGTTTTGACGATTATTACTGTTGGCCTTATTGCGATCACAAACTCCGATTTGTTATCAATAATAGCTGTGGTGGTGTTGTCTGTATCAGCAGGCATTATGCTTGTGTCGACGCAAGCCAGAGATAGCAATGAGCCGGAAGTACAAGGTGTTGATCCTAAAACGACTTTAGCTGCTGTCAATCATTCGATGGAAAAGCAAGCGGTTCCCTTGTGCGAAGACCTCAGTACTTTGTCGAGTAACATCCAAGGCCTTGTCGAGAGCTCAAGTTTGCGCCTGCATCAAAGCTTTCAAGGCTTGTCGGATTCTGCCGGTACTAGTAGAGACCTAATGATGGGAATCGTCGATCGACTGTCGCCAGACGCCCACGATTCTTCAGAAATCTCTTTAAAGCGCTTCGCGAACGAAGTGGGCACCATTTTAGATGATTACGTGAAATTATTCATTGATGTCAGTGATAAAAGCATTCAAGCCGTGCACAACATTCAAGACATGGTTAAACATCTTGATGGCATGTTCGGTTTGATTGATAACATCCGCGGTATCGCAAATCAGACAAATTTACTGGCTTTAAATGCCGCCATTGAGGCTGCTCGTGCGGGCGAGGCAGGGCGAGGGTTTGCTGTCGTTGCTGACGAAGTGCGTAAATTGTCGCAAAATTCGAATGCTTTAAATGAGCAAATCCGTGAAAAGGTCGAAACTACTAAAGCAACCGTTACCGATGTTGAGCGCGTGGTAGGAGAGATAGCCTCGCTCGATATGAATATCGCGATCGATGCTAAAGGCCACCTCGATGCTATGCTAGATGAGCTGGAAGAGGTTAACAATCAGGTGGCGGAGAGTGTTGCCCGGGGTGCAGAACTTGGTGGTGAAATTAACCTTGAGGTTGGGCGTGCGGTGACAGCCTTGCAGTCGGCAGATCGTGTTGCGCAAATCGCGGAGCAAATAGGTGGTTGTGCCTCGCACCTTAGTGCCGTAGTGAAAGCTTGCCATTGCGATGCCGGGCTAAGTCACAGCGATAGCGGCGATGACATCAGTAAATCTCTACAGGATACCTTGCAGCGCTTGCAAAGGATTGGTGAGTACACAAGAGCTAGTACCGACATGTCAGCTTCGGGTATTGATAGCGCCGAGCCTGGGGAAGTCGAACTGTATTAAAGTAATTGTGGTAGGTCGTAAGTTTCAAAGGCTTATGCTATCAAAACACAGATAAATTAACGGGTTGTATAACAGCATGGCTATTACTATTGCGAAAAACAACGAGGGCGTCGCGATCGTCCTTGATGATCGATTTGACTTTGGCTCTGTGGGGGATTTCCGTAAAAGTTACGAAAGCCTAGAAAGTATTGCTCGTAGAACGGTAGCCATTGATTTTAAAAACACTCGTTACATCGACAGTTCGGCTCTAGGCATGCTAATTAACGCAAAAACTTATTGCGCTAAACAGGATGCTAAGGTGAAATTAATTAACACAAATGAGCAAATTAGGAAGATTTTGACCATATCTCGGTTTGAGAAAAAGTTTGATATAAGCTAATTTTTTACAATTTCAAATAAGCCTTGTGAGCGACGACCCAAAGGACTATGAAAATACTTATTGTAGATGACCACGGTTATAATCGAGATTTGCTTAGCTTCATTCTGCAGGATGATRGTCATGATTGTGTTGAGGCGGAAGACGGTGCCAAGGCTTGTGAATATTTTGAAGACAATCACGATATTGATTTAATTCTGATGGATGTTAATATGCCGGTCATGGACGGCATTAGCGCCACGCGCAATATAAAATCGAAGGGCGAGAATCGCTTCGTCCCGGTGATTTTTGTCACAGCACTTGATGATGCTGAGATGATCGCAAAATGCTTGGATGCTGGCGGTGATGACTTCGTCCCCAAACCTGTCAACGAAAGTGTATTAAGCGCCAAAATCAATGCTCATGCACGTACCCGCTTGCTTTACAATAATCTACAATCCGCTAATGTTGAGCTGCAATATCACAAACAAATGCTTGATCGTGAGCTTGCCGTGGTCGAGCGTATATTTACTCGCGGTGCCGACCGAATTAAAACAAGTTGTGTAAATGCATGTAAGTATTCGTCGCCCATGTCGATGTTTAATGGCGATATCGTGCTTGAAGCGCCTTCACCATCCGGCGGCGTTTATCATATCGTGGGGGATTTTACCGGCCACGGTTTAGCCTCATCTATCGGTACTTTACCGGTGTCTGAAATTTTTTTTACCAATGTTGCCAAGCACTCCAATGTGGCTCAAATAGCGTCAGAAATAAATACTTGTTTGGTAGACTTGTTGCCGGATAATATGTTCTTTTGCGCCTCAGTTAGTCATCTAGATCGCACCGGTACTCAGCTGACTTTTTGGGCCGGCGGCATGAACGATATGTTGTTGGTGAAGCCTGATGGCGAAAGTGTTGTGGTTGAGCATGTTGAATCAGAGCATATGCCTTTGGGAATATTAACGCCTGAAGAATTTGATGAAAGCCCTTGTATGTTAACGCTCGATCACGGTGTTCGGGTGTATATTTACACTGACGGTGTGAATGAGGCTATTAATAGTGAAGGCGTTGAATTTGGTTTGGAGCGTCTAGAAGAAATGGTGCGGGATGTCAGTGAAGGTACTATTAATGCACTTACTGAGGCTGTACATGAGTTTAGTGCGAGCGGTCAAACCGACGACATTTCTATTTTGGAAATTCGCACAGCGGAAATCATACACCGTGACAAAGAGGATGGCTCGGTGGTGGATGTTGCTGCCGAATATCATAACGCGCAGTCTTTCCCCTGGGAATACTCTATGCGTTTGTCCAATGGTGACTTAAGAAACACCAGCGTGGTCAATCAGTTGATGTCTTTTGTTGGCGGTATTCAAGGAATAGAATTACACCAGGATAAAATTTTCACGATCGTAAGCGAGCTGTACAGCAATGCTTTAGAGCATGGCGTTTTAGAACTCGACTCTTCTTTAAAAGATTCCGCCGACGGGTTTGAAACCTATTATCGTCTACGCGAAGAGCGTTTGGCAGATATTGACGGTCATTTTATTCATGTCGATTTTTCTTATCTCCGTGGTGAGCCAAACCGCGTTAAAATTGTCATAAGTGATAGCGGTAAAGGCTTTAACTTCGAATCTTTTGATAATAAACAGGAGCAAGACGACAACGAGGATGACGATGGCGTGCATGGTCGTGGCTTGCATTTATTAAAAAGTCTATGTTCCACGTTGGTTTTTTCCGATAAAGGGCGTGTTGCTACGGCCACTTACGATTTGCAGCGTTAAGCTTAAGTATTAAGGGCAGGCGCGCTCTAGATTTGTGCCTTGGTATTGCGTTAATACCTGAAAAATCCCGTCAATTAATACGCTAAGATCTTTTTTGCTAGTGATATAGGGTGGCATAATATAGACCAAGCGCCCGAAAGGGCGAACCCAGAGACCTTGCGCCACAAACATCGGTTGAATAATTTTCATATCCACAGCTTGTTTAAGTTCTACTACGCCAATCGCACCCAGAACCCGTACCTCCTTGACACAATCAAGGTCGCGACATTTGACTAGCTCAGACTTTAATTGCAGCTCAATTTTAGCCACTCTCGTCAAAGCATTGCCTTCTAAAATATTGTCTTCCAAAAGCAAGTCAATACTGCATTGCGCGATCGCACAAGCTAAAGGATTGGCCATGAAGGTCGGGCCATGCATAAACACCCCCGGCGCGGCGGAGCATATTTGCTCAGCAACAGCGTCACTGCAAAGTGTCGCTGCCATCGATAGGTATCCGCCCGTTAACGCTTTACCTAGGCATAAAATGTCAGGGCTTATTTTGGCATGCTCGCAGGCAAATAGTTTGCCAGTACGTCCAAAGCCGGTAGCAATTTCATCGGCAATTAAAAGTACATCGTTTGCTTTACAAAATTCGCTGAGCTTGCGTAAAAATACCGGCGAGTAAAAATTCATTCCGCCTGTACCTTGCACGATAGGCTCAATAATCACCGCTGCAATTTCATCTTTGTTAGCGTTAAATTGCAGCTCAAAATCACTGAAAAAAGATTCTTGCCAAGGCTCATCAAAACTACACTCGGGCGCTTGAGCAAAGATGTTTTTCATCAAAATGTCATTAAAAATATGGTGCATTCCAGTGATAGGATCACACGTTGCCATCGCACCGATAGTGTCACCGTGGTAGCCTTTTCTAAACGCTAAAATTCGGGTGCGTTTTGAATTGCCCCTAGCTTGCCAATATTGCAGTGCCATTTTAATCGCCACTTCAACCGCGACTGAGCCTGAGTCACTGAAAAAAACACGGTTTAAACCTTCAGGGGTGATATTCACCAGCGTTTGCGCCAACTTAATTGCAGCTTCATGGGTTAGCCCACCAAACATGACATGGCTCATTTTTGCCAGCTGTGACTGCGCAGCCTGATTTAGTTGTGGGTGATTGTAACCATGAATAGCACTCCACCAAGAGGCCATGCCGTCGATCAGTTGCCGCCCATCCGATAAGGTCAAGCGTACACCAGAGGCTGAGCTGACCAAGTAGTTTGCTTGCATTCCGTCGATGCTTGAGTATGGATGCCAAATGTGGTTTTGATCAATATTTAACAGCGCTTTGGTGTTTGTGTTCGAAGCGTGTTTGTCTCTGGAGGTTTTACCTGTGGACATTGCTAAATTCTGCCTTGACGGTGTTTTATGCTTAGGTCGGTAATTAGGTCTGTAATAGAGCGCTTTGCGGGCTTAAGGTCTTGCCGCGAATGTAGCATAGAAATTTGAGCGTGGAAGCGCTGGGTCGGTGATAAATGGGAGTTTTTAGTGAAAAGAGCTTAAAAAACTTTCTAATCGAGCCGTATTGAGCGTGTTTTGCTGATCAAATATTACGCGTAATTTTGAGTGGCAACAGGGCTTACGGTAAAAATTGCATTGTTTAACATTTACTTGTATCGCCATGGAAAACTTATCGTCAAAGTCGATGTTTGCGGCTACGGGCTCGTTAGTGTTGATCCCGCTGGTGCGTAAAAAAGAATTGCGTACGTCTTTGCCGTAACATTCAATTAAGGCGCCAGCAAGGCTTAGGTTGCGCACCCAGCCACTTAAGCTGGCTTGATTTTTTACGTGTATATTAATTTCTGGGCCGCTGTGAGCATCAAACTCGACACGGTCGTGCCAGCGCTGGTTTTGAGTGTAATAACAGGTGTTGATTTTAACGCAATATAAATCATGTATTTGCTCAGAGAACTTAGCGGCCACCATCAAATACATGGTGCCAGCGCCAATCTGAATCCAAAACGGACGCTCTTTTAGCTGCGCTATCACTTCCACGCTTGGTTGTGGTGATTGGATGTCGAGAAGCAACTCTTTCTGAGCAAAATCAAAACCCAATATTGTGCTCAAATACTGTTGGTGCAGCCCGCTGCGCGGCCATTGATTTAGGATGACCTTGACTGGGCTACGTTGACTTTCACTTTGAAGTAAGGTGCTCAGTTTATCCGTGCTTAGGCGACCGTTGTCATTCTCATCTATCAGCGAGTTCGCCATCTGCACGGCAACATTACTATTGACGGCGTGGTTGCTGTTGACGAAACTGCTCGAAGACTGCTGTGGTTTCATAGTGCGCTCTGTAAGCGATCAAATACAGTAAAGTAGTATCAGTAAAGCTGGGTCAGTAAAACTTATAATTACCACTAAAGCAAAGTCTATGCCACGCTGTCCGGGTGTTTTGATTCAAGTAAAGCGCCAGTTGTTGTGTGGTTTGTTTGAGTTTTGTACTACCTTGCGTCTACCGTAAGGGTTTTAGCGGCACATGCTTGCCTCTTTCCTAGGGTTTGAGCTAAGGTTTGCCGTTTCCAGCTAAGCTTAAAATCCGTACAATGGTTTTTTAGAATAAGCTTCTGATTTAAGCCTTTAAATAAGGCTATATATTTTTCATTTTACAGGTAGAGCTAAGTGCCCGAAGATCATCAGAATTCCAAGTTTGCGCCGGCTTCTGAGCGTAAAACACGCTATGAGTTTAATAAATTACAAAAGCGCCTTCGTCGCCTCGTCGGCAAGGCGATCGCCGACTATAATATGATTGAAGACGGCGATAAGGTCATGGTGTGTTTGTCAGGAGGTAAAGACTCTTATGGCATGCTCGATATTCTGTTGTCTTTACAGAAATCAGCTCCAATTGATTTTGAGCTTGTTGCTGTCAATATGGATCAAAAACAACCAGGCTACCCGGAGCATGTCTTACCTGAGTACCTTGATGGTTTGGGCATTGAGTACCATATTGTTGAAAAAGATACTTACAGCGTGGTCAAGTCCGTGATACCAGAAGGTAAAACGACTTGTGGTTTATGCTCGCGGCTACGCCGTGGTACGCTTTATGGGTTTGCTGAGGAGATAGGCGCGACCAAAATTGCTTTAGGTCATCACAAAGATGATGCGATTGAGACCTTATTTCTGAATATGTTTTATGCCGGACGCCTAAAGGCAATGCCGCCAAAACTGCTGTCGGATGATAAACGTAACATCGTCATTCGGCCTTTATTTAACTGTAGTGAAAAAGATTTGCTGGCCTTTGCTGAGGCTCGTCAATTCCCGATCATCCCTTGTAACCTTTGCGGCTCGCAAGAGAACTTACAGCGACAGATGATTAAACAGATGTTGCAGGGGTGGGAGCAACAATTTCCGGGGCGGATCGATACTATTTTTGGTGCTTTAGGGCGGGTATCCTTGTCTCAATTAGCCGATAGTGACTTGTTTGATTTTATCAACTTGACGCTAGATCGCAGTACTCCGTTGGAGCCTGTGAAAGCAGAGTCATCTGCAGCGTCGGATACCACAGAAGTGGAAATCGTTAACGCTATTAATATCGCCTAATATAGGCATATGCTCAGCCCTGTTAAGAAACGGTGTTGAGCTTAAGAATAGGTACATTGTTTAGTGCAAGGTTTCTTTCGTGGCATTTCATTTCGACTCGCTAAGATAGGCGTAGTAATTGCGCTGTTCGTAGGGACTATCGTGAGTGCATTACAGATATACGTCGACTACCGTACTCAGTTTAGCGAAGTGAACCGTTTGGTCTATAAAATTGTCGATGTTGCGGCACCCCCCGCTGCACGTGCGGTGCATACGCTCGATACACGCTTAGCCACTGAAGTGGTAACAGGTATGATGAAGTATGACTTTATCATTTCCGTTGCCATTGATGATGAGCTTGAAAGCGAGCTTGCCTCACAGAAAAAGAGCCGACAGCGCTCCAATACCGCGTGGTTAACACGTCAATTCTCAGAAGATTTAAAATTTTACGTTTGGCCTCTCAGTTTACCCGGTAATCCGAATGTAAAAGGCCGAATCAAACTTGTTGTCGATATGGATATGGCTTTCAAACCGTTTTATCATCAATCCTTATTGTTGGTAGGTGTTGGTTTGTTACGCAGTTTTTTGTTGGTGTTATTTTTGTTTGTCGCCTTTTATTTCATGTTGACTAAACCGCTTATTCGCATTGCGAAAGAGGTTAAAGCCATCAATCCGGGCAGCCCCGGAGCGCAGCGCATCAGTTTAGAGAAAAACAGCCACGAAGATGAACTCAAGCAGCTAGTTGTCACCACCAATCAACTTCTTGACGCCGTCGATCTGGCTCTGGCAAAACGCCGCGCAGTCGAGGTGGTTTTACGTAAAAGTGAAGAACACGTACGCCAAATTATCGATAGTCTGCCCGTTTGGGTGGGCGCCAGAAATCGCGATGGGCATTACATCTTTGCCAATAAAGCCTTAGCTGAATTCTTACAAACCAGCCCTGAAGCTATGCGCGGCAGTCACATTACCGATTTCTCCCGCTTTTATGCTGCGTCTTCTAAAGACTTGGTTGAGATCGATCGTGATGTGATTAAAAACCGTAAGCAAGTGCAAATATGGGAAGAAAAATGGCTGAATAAATTGGGTGAAGAGCGCCAAATGCATACCCATATTATGCCAATGGAATTTTATGACGAAGTCGTCGCCTTGGTGGTATCTTCTGATATTACGGAATTAAAAAATACGCAATTATTAATGGAGCACATGGCCTACCATGATGCCCTGACCGATTTACCTAATCGCAGTTATTTGGTCGAGCGCCTAGAAGAGGAACTAAATAAAGCCGCCTCGCACCTTGTTTACGGCGCTTTATTATTTATTGATCTCGATCAGTTTAAGCATATTAATGATTCCCTCGGGCACCCGGTGGGCGATATTATTTTAAAAAATGTCGCTGAGCGTTTACTTGCTACCACCACTACAAATGATATCGTTGTGCGTCTAGGTGGCGATGAATTTGTGGTGATCCTCACACACCTTGGGCTGGAGTTCGACTCTGCTTTATTGCGAGCAGAGCAAGAGGCCGAAAGTATCCGAGAGGCCATCTGTGCCCCGTATTATCATTTTGATTTTGAGCTACACGTAACATGCAGTGTAGGCATTGTGATCTTCCCCGAAGAGGGCACTGATGTTCATCAGCTCTTACAATACGCTGATACCGCTATGTACCAAGTGAAGGAAAACGGCCGTGATGGCATCCAGTTCTTTAATCAGCAAATGGCTGATACCGCTAAGCATGTGCTAGTGATGGAAGGCGAGCTGCATCGTGCACTCGAATTCAAACGTTTTAGCCTAAATTATCAACCAAGAGTCGATACCGATACCAATCGCATCGTTGGTGCAGAAGCTTTGTTACGCTGGAATCACCCAGAGCGTGGGATGGTGTCGCCAGCGGAGTTTATTCCGATATTGGAGACCTCGGGTTTAATTGTCGCAGTTGGTATGTGGGTTGTTCAAGAAGCTATTCATCAGGTTAAAATCTGGCTGGATGCAGGTTGTTGGACTGACGATATGCGGATTGGTGTCAACATTAGCCCGAGGCAGTTCCGCTCGCCAAAGTTTGTTGATGAAGTCATTGATTTGCTTAAGCGCGAACAATTCCCTGCGCGCCTATTAGAGATGGAAATTACCGAAGGTATAGCGATTCAAAACCTTGATGAAACAATTGCCACTATGACGACTTTACGCGCTGCTGGTGTCTATTTCGCGTTGGATGATTTTGGTACGGGTTACTCGTCGATTAGTTATCTTAAGCGTTTACCTGTGTCGATTTTAAAAATCGACCAGAGTTTTGTGCGTGATATTACAGTGGATGGTAATGACCGTATTTTGGTGGAAACCATTAGCGCAATGGGAATTATGCTTGGCTTGGAAGTTGTGGCTGAAGGTGTTGAAACCGAAGAGCAGCTTAAGTTAATTCGTGACTATGGTTGTCAGTATTTTCAAGGGTATTTGAGCAGTAAGCCGCTCCCCGCTGGGCAGTTTGTTGGGATGTTAGATAGGCAGTTGAAGCTGTCTACGTAGGTTGGTTTAGGCGGGGTATTATGTGTGCAGATGATTAACGCGAGCAGCCCATGCGAACATTTTTTATTCGTTGTTTAAAGCGGAGCTGCTTCAGTCTTTCGAGACATCGAGAACAAAAACATCAATAAAGCCTTTCAATTTGACTTGTATCTTAGCCTCTATGCTTTCTTTAAGCTCTAGTGCGCTATTTATATTATGTGTGCTCTTGTTTGCAACCTTCTCATCACTACCAAACCACAATACTAAGTAGATACCTTGTTGCTCTGCGTCAGGGTGTTTAGCGTAGAGTTTATATAATCGTTCCGATGCCGCAGAGTATAGATCCTTGTGCCATTGACCTTTAACTTCGATAACGAGAAATTTGCGCTGATTGTCGAGTATTTTTGTACAGGTGAAGTCACAACGTTTTGAATCGTTGAGTTGGTGCTCGGGTGTAACTGTGATGCCTTTGTGCTCAAGGCGCAGGCGAAGCCTATCAGTTATTCGTAAGGTAGCGCCTACTTCTCCAAGGTGCACTCCTGTTTCATAGTTTTTGTAAAAAATGTCTCTATGGGTTGTTTCACTGCCATCAAGGTCAGCTTGATAGAGTTGAAACTCTTCAATTAGCAACGCGCGAAGTCCTTCAACGGTGGCAATTTCACCTTGTTCTAGGATGGCGACGACTTGTTTGGAGCTGGGCGCGGTAAAACCCATTAGGGCTTTTTTTCTAATTTGCGAGGCGCGAATACTTTTAATATCTGGGTGTAAGTCTGTATATCTTTGGTCCTGCAATAGCCGGGCAAGGGTAGGTAAGGATGTGTCGGGATTGTCATTCGCTATGCCTTGAATAATCTTTGTCAGAAAATCAATGGTTTTCTCCTTGTGGTGGGGGGAGTTAAATTTTGACCATACGCCAATGAATGCGTCTAAAACTATTTCTATTTTGATTGAGTTAAGCTGCGGCCAGTATTCGGGGCGGTAGCGGTTTAGATGTCTTGATCGTTCGTTAAGAGTGAGCGGCATATTTTTATCTGTTTTTAGCCAGTCCCAATATGTATCGGTTACCTCTGGCAAGAAGAAAAATGCTCGCACTAGCCAAAAAATTCGTTTTTCCTCTAATTCTTTGTTATCTGTTTTTTTTGGCCAAGTGCGTAGAAAATCTTCACGGCGGAATTGAACTCGTAGCTTAGTTGTAGGCTTAATTGTGTCTTATTAATCCAAGAGCTGCAAGGTTGGGGTGCTCCAATCTAGGCTTGACCGGCCTTGGTGATGGGGCGACATCGTCTTACCATATCTCCCTCGGCATAGAGTACAAAAAAACATTGGTACTTGTTCATTGTGGGGTGTTGATTATATCAATAAATTCTTGGTTGTTCTTTCGCGTAGCCAGGGTCAGAGCTGTATCACCATCCATATTCTTAGCGCTTAAATCAGTACCCTCTGCAATTAATTTTTTCGCCATCTTTGCTTGCCATGCATCAGGGAAAAAGGCATAAATTAAAGCCATAAGCGTAGTGTCGCCAAATTTGTTTCGTGTGCTTACGTCTATTTCAGCCTGGAGTAATTGTTCTGCAAGCTGCATCTTTCGTATGCTCTTATCGTTTCGGCTTACGCTTGTATCTGTTTTGCCGCTTGTAGGCATTGGTGCGCCGATATTAATGTCCATAAGGCAGTGAAATATAAAACTGTTGGTTTTTTTATTTTTGAAGTTGAATGCGCTAGCTTCCAGTTCCCCGTATTTTGCCATTGAGCATAATTTTTCTTTTGAAACACCTTTATCGATATTGGCCTGTGACGCGCATGCGTTCAGAGTGAAAAGTAGCAGGCCTAAAAAAAATGTCGGTAAACAAGCCCTAAGGTAAATATTCATGATAGCTCCCTTTATCTGGCACTAGGCGGTGGGGTAGGGCACCTGATGGCCAGTGCCCAGAACTCGCCCATAGTTTTTTGTTGATAATATAACGCTGTATTGCCCCGGAGGCACCGGTAATCTGATTGACATTGGTGACTATTCAGACTCTTAAAACAGAAACCGGAAACGACTAAATTCGGCATATTTCATTGATATTTTTTCTGACTAGAAACAACTATACAAAAGGATGCAAGTATTCTGCTAACCAAATAGGGGTATGGAAGTCACGGTAAAGAGTGCCGTCTCGAAAGCTGGCGACGCTGGTGTAGTTATCGCTGTTGTCGTAAATGTAAGCCAGGTCACTACTTTTAATGTGAGCATGCAAATTGTTGAGGCTTTTGGGGTAACGTCGTTGAATGTCAACGAGTGGAATACCGTGCCCACCTTCAGATACGCGTGCACTCACTCTCTCAGCGCTCAATTGCGCACTGGAAAGTGCGACGTAAATTAAAATTGTTTTAAACCCAGCTTCATTTGCCTGCTGTAGATAGTTCAAGTAGACACGGCCAGAGATGGTTGACTCTACGACAAACGATTCTTTTTCTTTTATGTAAGATCTAACGTGTTTTAAAGCGGCTTTCCCTGCAGATATTTGTTTGTCTCCGATGGTGGCGTAGGAACCAGTCATACTTTGGGCAATGGCGTCTGGGTCGATGACCTTTAAGGCTGGGAATTTATTGATAATAGAGCGAGTGTAAGTCGATTTACCAGCACCATTCATACCAGCACCATTCATACCGGCAACTAGAAACATTTGTGGGCGTGGCATCTAAGCCCCTGTTTTTTGAATTTTCTTGCTGGCCTTTTGCGCTTCTTTGTAAGCGCCTTCACCTAATCGTTTTAGCCCCTCTGGTGATGAGAGTTCCTTAGCCAGAAGTTCGGCCTGTGCATTGGCTGTGTTGTGATGTTTTTCTTTGTTCATGTCTGTAACCCAACAATATTTTCTTAATTGTATAACATAATGGTAGTTGTCTAAAGCGTTTTGAGCGACCCTGTTGAGGCTAGATAGTTGAGGCTCGTGAGTAACTTTCGGTGTTTTATGCTTACTATTGTTTTAGTGGGGGAGTTGGAGTTGAATCATGATTGAATAGCCATTCAACTAACACTGATAAAGCTTCGCCAGCAACACCGGAACAGCCGTTTCCACTTTTAATATCCGACTCCCAATATGCACACTATCAAACCCAGCCTCACGAAAACGCTCAACCTCTGGACCT
>NVXL01000038.1 GCA_002746115.1 Alteromonadaceae bacterium | reverse complement strand
AAGGATGGAACCCTCTTTGTGAATTTCTGCAGGTACCTATCCCAATGATAGACTTTCCACATACGAATAAGCGACTAGAGTTTGAACGAAAAATGAAGCCCCTGCTATGGTAAATAAGTGCCAACCATGACTGTCAATAGACGGCAACCACATTGGAAAATAGTACTGCCTTATCAGCACTATTCGAGCGCTCAAAGGTAATAAACACCAAAAACAATCGGAGATTTTATGAGTCAGGACTACAACTATCGGGAGCGCCAAGTAGAGCTCGATACCGAAAAACAATTTCGATTAGGTGAAGGGAAGATCAGCGGATATGCTTCCGTGACTTTAGGTGTACTAAGTTTACTGGCCGTACTTGCCTACTTATTTCCCACCTACCTGACAACAACCGAGTTGCGTAAAGTCTACGACGCCGAGTTTTTAAAACAGGTTTTAAAATACGGCATGTACTTTTCATTGTTCTTTGGTGTGCTCACCTTCTATTTTAGAAAATACCGACGCATGGGCACAGCGGGGATACTGTTAACGCTGACAGCATTTCTCATTGGCGGATACAATGTACCAACAGCAGGCCTTGAGGCCAACCCACTCTCATTAGGTGTTGACTGGTTAATTCTCGCGTTTTTGGGTTCCGCTGCCATATTTTTAAGCCTTGAAAAAATATTCCCTAAATATAAAGACCAAGTTATTTTACGAGACGAATGGGGGTTGGATCTTTTTTACTTCTGCTTTAACCACTTAGCTATCTCCGCCATCCTGATTTACGGCAACTATCATGTCAGCCATTTTGATTGGGCTGTAAGCCCCTCGCTACAGTCGCTTATCCAATCCACCCCGATACTGCTTCAGTTTGTCTTGGTGCTCATCTGCGCTGATTTCGTCTTGTATTGGGAGCACCGCGTCTATCATGAGGTGCAACTACTGTGGCCGGTGCACGCGGTTCATCACTCCGTCGAGAATATGGACTGGTTAGCAGGCTCGCGCGGGCACTTTTTCCAAACCTTCTCTGAGCGCGCTATGGTAATGGTGCCACTGTATTTGCTGGGCGTTGACGAAGCCGCGCTAAACATTTACGTCACCATGGCGGCATTGCAAGCCGTACTTATTCACTGCAATTGCGGCCTGTCGTTTGGACTCTTAAAATATATTATCGTCACACCGCAGTTTCATCACTGGCATCACAGCTCGGAAAAACCGGCCATAGACACCAACTACTCAGCTCACACCATCCTGTTTGACTGGCTGTTTAAAACAATGCACCTCCCAGGTGCGCACTGGCCAGCGAAATATGGCACCACCAAAAAACTGCCGCGAACGTATCTAGGTCAGACACTCTACCCCATCACCGCACAACTTAAAAAAAACAAGCCGTGACGCCTTAAGGAAAAGACAGCAAAGCGCCATAAAATCAACTAAATTGAAAATACAAAGTAGCGTAAATACTCCGCTATGCTGAGCCTGCATTAATTAAATTTAATGGAGACTTAATACAAGGCATTAATAAAGCCCATCATGACAAAATGACGCTGCTAAGCCAGATCAAAATCTTAGTACACGAGTTAAACATTAAACCTTTAGCTAAACGTATTAGCAATAAGAACGGGGATTAAAAGTATCAGCCTACAACCAAAAAGATAGCTTTTCCATTAAACCTGGTAGCGTCACCGGTTTACTCAAGTAGTCATTCATCCCTGCTGCAATACAGCGCTCACGATCACCTGACATGGCATTGGCAGTAATAGCAATAATTGGTACGCTACGAGTCGACACCCCCTGACGTAAGCGCCGCGTAGTTTCGAGGCCATCCATTTCAGGCATTTGCACATCCATCAATATCACATCAACGGTTTCGGTATTTAGGAACTCCAAGGCCTCTTTGCCATTATCGACACACTGGCTATTATGCCCTAGGCGATCGAGCAGCCCTTTCAATACCAACTGATTCACTAGATTGTCTTCCACAATCAAAATCTTGCTAGCTTTACCCGCACCAACAACGCCCTCAACAAGTACATCTGGCATTTCAGGCGCTAACTCTTGCAGCAAATCAATAGGTAATTCAATAATGACCTTGGTACCGCCGTGAACGCAATCACCATCGCTATTGAGCTCAACGCAGTCGCTATCGATTTGCAAAGTACCTTGCATCTTATCAACTAAGAACCGGCACAAAGCTAAACCAATACATAAGCCTTCGTACTCATGATTTTTACGCTCGCATAACAATGCCGTATAAACACTATCCATTCGCTGACTGGAAATCCCTGCACCCGTATCACTCACCACAAGACGCATTACCGCCTGATGGCTATTAACATCGTTATCCAATAGGCTGGCACTAAAATGTACTTTTCCCTGCTTGGTAAATTTTAAGGCATTATCAAGAATATTCTGAACGATTAAGCGCAAACGACGTTTATCACACACCGCCATTAAAGACATCGTTAAATCAATCTCAGTGACAAATTCAATCTTTTTGGTTTTACAGCGTGTATCAAAACGAGCAACTAAATTTTTTAACAATTTCGCGGGCGAGAACTTTACCGGGCTTAACACTAAGGAGCTTGACTGCATCTCGGTAAAACACAAAACGTTATCAATCAACTGCGTTAAATCAGATGTGGACTCTTGCGCACCATTAAAGGGCGTCTCGTACTGGGTTTTAGCCCCGCTCAACTCCATCAGCGCCAAACTTCCCTCTATGCCATTAAGGGGCGTGCGCATTTCGTGGCTAATAGTGGCTAAAAAAGCATCTTTTACACGATTACTTTGTTCGAGCTGCAATAAAGTTTCATTGAGTTTAGAAGTACGTTTATCGACCTCATCTTTCAGAGAACTCTGTAATTGCGTTAACTGAATATGGGTGTTGATTCGCGCAAGTACGACGGCGGGGCTGATAGGTTTATGGATATAATCGCAGGCACCACACTCAAAACCGTGGGTTTCATCGTTTTCATCGTTATTCCCGGTCACGAAAATGACAGGAATTCCCGCAGTAACAGGGTTATTTTTAAGTTGCCGGCAGGTCTCAAAGCCATCCATTTCAGGCATGACCACATCAAGCAGAATAAGATCAGGTACCAAATTCACAGGACCCGCACCCTGAGCCAAGGTTAACGCTTCCGGTCCGGAGGTGGCAAAGATCACCCTAAACCCGCCCACTTGAAGGGCACTGTTAATCAGACGAATCATTGCGGGCTGATCATCGACCACTAATATCGTCGTCTGAGCCCTGTCCTTCGCTAACATAAGACTTACCTTTTAGAAATACCCTTTGTTTGCCAACGCTTGTTTGAGTATAGTCCTAAATGCATAATAAGATATTGACTATAATTACCCTAAATAAACTAGACGGATCTGCTCCGTAATGGCCTAATTCACAACTATATCAACAAGCACTATCAGCAGCACTATGGTGAACCTTAATTGCTAATGTAATGTACTGTATTGCCTTAGCGTAAGCCACCCGTTCACAGGGCAAATTGCGTGCATAAAACCATCATCAAACAAACTCGACTCGTCAAAGCTAAGATCTGTAGCTTATTGTTACTTCTAACAATAAGCTACACCTGCTTTGGGCTAGACTCAAGTATTGAACCGGTCAACGTCCTTGCGGATACAAGCCACTATTCTCTTGGCCTACACCTGCAATACATTGAAGATACTAGCGGGCAACTCAGCGTAGAAGAGGTCAATAGCGACACCCCTCCAAGCCCTTGGCAAAACAACACCCTGCACGAACCCAACTTCGGCTATAGCGCCTCCACATATTGGCTACGCTTTCGACTCAATATCGCCCCATCGATAACAAGAACAACTGTCGACACGAGATACCAGTTTCCGGCGGAGCGTTACAACCAGAAACACTGGTTGCTAGAAGTGGCTCGCTCAACACTCTTTCAGATTGAGTTTTATGCCTTCGACGAAAACAATACATTACAACAATACACGCATACTGGTACAGGGTTCCCCTTTTCACAGCGACCGGTGATGCATCGCAATTTTATTTTCCCCTTAGCCATCGAAAACAGCCAAACATGGACAATATACTTACGCGTCTCCAGCCAGCGCCCACTAACAGTGCCAATACATTTATGGGAAGAAAAAGCCTTCGATAAGGCTGAGCAAAATCAACTGATTATGCGAGGCCTATCGTGGGGGATATTCGGTATTATGGTGATTTATAACCTATGTATATTCCTTTTAGTACGAGAAAAATCTTACCTTTACTACCTAAGTTACGTAGGGTTTACCTTACTCACCCTTATCCATTTGCACGGCATGGGCTATTATTACTTTTGGCCAGAGTCCGTCTGGTGGCAAAATCACGGACTCTATTTTTGGATTATCGGATTTTCAGCGGCAAGCATCTTATTTGTCAATGAAATGCTCCAAATATCGCAGCACAACCCGCGCAGCTACAAAGCACTCAAAGCGGTGCTCGCCGCATTAGCACTCACAGGCGGCCTCGGGTTATTTATATTTAACCCTTACCTTAAAAACGCCTTTAGCTTGATACTTGTACTCTTGGCATTAATACTATGTCTGGTGCTTGGCTGGCATTGGCGCCAAGGCAATAAACTTGCCCGCCTTCTAAGCATTGCTTGGCTAATACCTTTTATGGGTGCTTTTTTATACATCCTGAAAGCAGCCGGTACCCTTCCGCATAATGAATTTACCGAATACGCCTACGATGTCGGCCTCGTATTACAAGTTATTTTAATGTCTTTAGTCATGGCAATGCGCATTAACGACGAGCGCAGACTTAAAGACAAAGCCGAACAAAGTGACCGTGCGAGTAATGCATTTTTGGCCAATATGAGTCACGAGATACGCACCCCCATAAACGCCATACTAGGCTTTACCGAGCTATCACTAAAAGGTGGGCAGCACGTCTCCGAATACTTACAAAAAATTGAGTCCGCATCTCAAAAGCTATTGAGTGTAATCAATGATATTTTGGATTTTTCCGAAATCACGGCCGGTAAAGTCCGAATCAATGCTGACGATTTTGAACTATTGCAACTGTGTGAATACGCCCGCCCACAATTCCAACAAGCGCTAGCCAATAAAAAAGTGGGCTTAAACTTCAAGCTTGACCCGAAACTGCCTAGCCGCGTACATGGTGACTTTAATCGATTGCAGCAAGTACTTGATCACTTAATCGACAACGCTATCAAGTTTACCGATCGGGGCGATGTTCTAATCAGCTTTGAACTGACGCCAAGCAACAACAAAAACCTGATGCTAAAGTGCAGCATCAGCGATACAGGAATCGGCATCGCGCCAGCTCAGGCAGCCAGTTTATTCTCACATTTTGAACAAGTGGATAACAGCTTCACACGCACCTACGGCGGCACCGGCTTAGGTTTAAGCATCAGTCAAAAACTCGTCGCCATGATGGGCGGGAAGATGGGCTTTGAAAGTCAGCTCGGCCACGGCAGTCGTTTTTGGTTTAGCGCAGAGCTGCCCCCAACAGAAATTACCAGCCAAAGTATTGCGCAACAACTCTGCTTACCACTAGAGCTACATAAAAGCCCAATATTAATCCTAGATGACAACTTGGCCTCCCGGAAAAACATTCAAGACCTACTCGACATTATGGGGGCTGAATCCGAACTTGCAGAAAGCCCAAACGAGGCTTTGGAACGAATTCACGACAGCACAAAAAACCCGATAAAAATATTATTAATCGACTGGTTATTTAGCGAAGATAGCGCATGTGAACTCATTGAGACACTACGCACACAAGAGAGCGAGGTAAAAATTAACGTCCTATTTCTGCTGCCTTCAGGTGAAAAAAATCTGGCTAAACGCGCTGAGGCTGCTGGCGTCAATGGTTTTATCGCCAAGCCGATTACCCCCTTAAGCTTACAAAAAAGTCTAATCGCCAGCTTAGGGCAAGGAGAAATTGCCGAACAGCTCGGAGAGTTACTCAGCTTAATTGAGTGCCAAAGTTTTCAGGCAAAAATCTTAATTGATGACTTAAGCTTAAAACAAGAACACAGCACACTACACCAACCCTTACTCGCTATGGAACAAGAAATTAAAGGCCTACGATATACCAATGCCAAAAAAATGCTGCTCGACCTAGCCGCTCAATTAGGTATTCGCTTACCGCAAACAGAGCCACCAGCCAACAACCATGGCGAATAAAAACATGGTTAATAGAAACACGGCTAATAATATAGCTAATAAAAAAAAATCACTTTTTTTATTCCTTATATTGGCTTGCCTCTGCTTGCCAAGCTTGGCGGATCCCGCCCCTCAAGCACTAGACCCCGGCACGACTTACTTAAACAATCAGAACAATAGCTACCCGATACAAAAGACGCTGCGCTATTTGTCGAACATTAACGGCCACACCCACTGGCCTCAAGTGCAGCTACAGCCCGCACAGCAGTGGAGTAAAAATTCGAAGACCACCCCCAACTTTAGCCGCGGCGCCTACTGGTTTACCTTTAAGATCAAAAATCTGAATGCAGAACATCAACAATGGATACTAGAAATCGCTAATACCCGCCTCAATCTGATTGATGTCTATTACGTTCAAGACGGCATCGCTCAACTTAGCTGGTTAAGTGGTGAGTCACGCCCCTTAAGCCTCCGCCCGATACAGCATCGCACCCCGCTTTTCCCGATGCACCTCAAAGCCGGGGAGAGTATACAAGTCTATATACACGCGCAGAATGACAGTACCTTACAATTACCGCTAACGCTATGGGAAAGATCCACCTATAGAGTCAAAGATCAATCGTATACGCTCTTTTGGGGAATATGTATTGGCTTAGTCACCATTATGATCATCTACAATGCTTTAATGTACAGCGTAATTCATGATAGAAGTTATTTATTCTATAGTGGTTATGCTATTTGTACTTTGATTTTTTTGATCGCCTATCAAGGCATTGGCTATCAATTTATTTGGCCAAACCATGGTTACGCCTCCCCATTGATGACACGAATTGCAGCGATTAGTACGGGTATTTTTTTAGCTTTATTCGTGATTGAGTTACTCGACATAAAACGACACAGCACAAATATTTACCGTACCTATATTGCAATAATAATAGTACATATAGGTTTACTAATCTTGCTGTTTACCCCTTACCACACAGACATAGCACTAGCCGTCATCAGTCAACTTATCGCTTTGCTAGTACTGTGCACCGGGATCTTCCGCTGGACTCAGGGAGACCCTGTCGCAAGAAATTTCACGTTGGCGTGGACTTCAGTTTTTATCGGCGTGTTAATACATGTATTCAGTGTGCGCCTGCGTTTAATCCCCGTCACATTTATTACCATGCACGCAATCACGATTGGCGTGATTGTTGAAGTAGCATTACAGTCTTTGGTGTTAAACGCACGATTTAACTCCCTGCGAGCTAAGCGCTATCACATGCAAGCTTCGGCCGCGACAAAAAAACATTTTCTCGCGAATATAACCCGGGAAATGCGCAGCCCTCTCAATGCCATTGTCAGTTACGCAAGGTTCAACCATGAGCGGCATAAAAACCTAACAATCACAGCCCCCCCTGATCTACCAAGCATATGTAATGACGGCATTGACAATGACTATCTGTTAAGAATTAAAACTGCCTCACAGAATTTACTCAGTATCATAAATGATATCTTGTACCTTTCCGGTAATGAATCGATCGATATTACACTAAAGAATACTGACTTTAATATTTACCATGTCTTTGCGGAACAAAGCGATATGTTCGCTTGCAATCTATTGGGTAAGAATATTAACATTATTTTTATTGTCGATCGCGACATTTCAACCGTTCTCAATGGCGACCCTCCCCGACTGAGCCAAGTATTAACCATACTGGTAAATAATGCGATTAAACATACGATAAAAGGCGAAATCACTATTCGCGTTAAGCATTCAGCAACACCACGAGTCAATGAGGCTATGTTGGAATTTATCGTTACGGATACCGGGGTTGGTATCAGCGCTGAAAAAAGCGCCATGATTATGACCCTGCTTAACGAACGAGCCCAACACTCTACAGGTGCAGATATACACTTAGCTAATACCGATGGCTCGCACCGCCCCCGGCAAGAAGCATTAACACGAACCTCACTGCGAGGCTTAGATGTCTGTTCTAAACTGGTTGGCATTATGGGCGGAAGTATGCACTTAGATACCACTTTGGATCAGGGCTGCGCATTTCATTTTACGGCACGCTTCCGACGCCCCAGCCAAGCGAACCCTCCGGGCATTCACGATGAACTTTATCTACCGAATACATTTAGGCAAAAATCCCGAATATTAGTTATCGAGAAAAATCTGACCTTACACGCTTACTTGAAAAACATTTTCGATCTAATGGGAATCAACACTCAGCACTGTACTTTTCTCCAGAAATATCAACCCCAACACTTAACAAACAATACTTATGATTTAATAATAATTGAAGCGGATATGCCGCTCGCGAATAAGAGTCAACGCACTGCGTGTTTGCAAACGATTAGGCAAATCAAACAAATACATCAGCATCAAGCACCGATTATACTTATGAGCCAAATCGATCAGCATGCCTTATTAAAAGAGGCCAGCGCACTCGGGGTTAATATGTTTATAAACAAGCCGATTAACCCCTTCGCACTCAGACAACGCATGTTAGCCTCTTGGGGCTATACCGAGAGCTGTCTTGACGAGGGACGAGATGCCGAACCAAAGAATCGAAAACTCAAAAACATACAATCCCCCTTCGCTACACCGCCGTCTCCCGACGAAAAAAAAACAGGCAATAAGATTACGGAGCACCTAGGCGGAGCAAGTGTGTTACTGGTAGAAGATAACGCACTTAATCGTGAGTTTGCGTTCGCTCTTTTAAACAGTGCAAAATTACACGTCACCTGTGCCAGCAACGGTCGAGAGGCGGTGGATAAAGTACTGAGTACACATTTTGATGCGGTGTTAATGGATATTCAAATGCCGATCATGGATGGTTTGCGCGCGACAAGGCTCATTCGCTCCGATCCGCAATTTTCACTTTTACCTATTATTGCTGTGACTGCTGGGATATTACAAAACGAGCAGGATAAGTGCTTTGAAGCCGGTATGGACGACTTGATCTCCAAGCCCATTGACTCGGCGTTGTTGTTTGACGCATTGAAACGCTGCATCCCGCCACGCGCCCCCATTGTTAATATTTCACAACGCTATTCACAACTTAATTCTCAACTTAGCTCTCAACACAGTTCTCAGGAAAGCGCTCAGCTCGATGAGCTAGAAAACGAGACGCATAAAATCACTGATGCACAGAAGCCAACAAACATCACCCCCATCACTGCAAGCCAGCTCCCAAAAAAATTACCGGGCATAAACTTGGAAGAAGGCTTAGCGCGCACCCAAAACGATATAAAGTTATTCAGTTATTTATTGGATGGGTTTTATAAAGATAATGCCTGCGCTGCGGATCGCATACGTCAAGCATTAGCAAATGGTAGCACTCAAACGGCGCACCGAGAACTACATACAATTAAGGGTCTATCCGCGTCAATTGGCGCACATAGATTGGCAGAAATTACAAAAAGGTGTGACGCCAGTATAATTTCAACAGAGCCCCCTTTAGCGGAGACGTCAAGGCCTGATTCACCAACACCTTCACACGTCCTTTCAGAAGCGCTAGCATCGCAACTACATCAATTTGAAGTCGCATTAATGGAAGTCTGCGCCTCGGCCCAGTGTGTTAATTTATTTACCAATAAACAGCCTCATAAAACACCCGATTCAGAGCCGGAGGCCTTATCTCCGAACAGTCATAACAACAATCAAAAAACAGCAAACAACGCAACAAACACATTAGAACAGAAACAAGCCGATCGGCAATATATCAACGAGCAATTACACGTTTTATCACAGCAAATAAAAAACAATGACTTAGGAGCGATCAACACAATAGAAGCTATCCAGAAAAACACCGCTCGCATACCGGAATTACCAGAACTACAAGAATTAGAGAAACACATCTTTTCGTTAAAATTTACTGAAGCGGAAGACTGTCTCGATAGAGTGCTTCATTCGGATTTTTTTATCGACCTCAATTAACACGTAAACACTTTCCGTTTTAGGTGTTAAGCTTCGCCCACGGGCTACTCATTCAAGCTAGCCAACTGCTCCACTAAAGTACCCAGAGAGTCTTGTGCTTGCCTGTAATTAAGCGCTAAAACATTATCGTGCAAGACCAATAATATCGAAGCTGCGCTTGATCCAGCTAATAAATTTTGTAAGTGTTCAACCGTCACTAAAGCGCCAAGATCATTATTTTGAATTTGCCGTGTCAACTCTTCTAGACCCAAGGCTAAACCACGACGATCAAGATCCGCTGAAACCGGCGAGGCATCAAGGTCTGGTACAGCCAAATCTTGCCAAGCAGACTCGCCCGTAAAGCTAAGCACACAACGCGCCGAAGATAAGGCCTCTACCAGCGCCAACTCAAACACTCTAAATAAACTAACATCTAAATTTGCAGGGCCATTTTCTGGCATCGAAGACGCCAAAGAAAGTGCCGCCTGCACCAAAGTATCAGCAGATAAAGACGACGCAGATCCTCTTAAGCTATCTAACAAATAACGTAATTTCTGCCAATCATTATCCGCCTGAGTTCGATGAATTTCCTCCATTAAATCAGCACTATCATTTATAAAATCATTTAATAATGTCAACAACAAGGGCTGATTTCCATGTATCCGCGCCAAGGCATCCTCAAGGTTAATTCCGGGAACCCTAAGAGGCAACTCAAAATTTAAAACTTCGCGACTAAGCAAACCGGTCATTCTAGCGTGGCTAGCATCAGCGTCTTTGGTTTGCGGCTCTTTCTGCGGCACTGGCCGTATTGGCAAAAGCGTAGCACTGTTAGTAACCCCGGTTTGTACACCGTCTTTAATCCCAGCGTCAATCTCGCCTTCGTTTTTAAGCGCTAGTTTCACCTTCGTATTGGGGTTTTCTATATATTCTTCGAGTACAGCCAAAGGCTCAACACCCGGGGCAATCCATTGCAATAAACACTGGTAAAGCACTTCGCTATCAATAGGTTTTGCGATGAGGTCATCCATACCCGCTTGGTAACAACGCTCCTTTTCATGGGGCAATATCCCCGCCGTCACCGCAATAATAGGCAACTTGCTCACCTGCTGTAATTGCCGAATTTCACGCGTCGCTTGCAAGCCATCCATCACGGGCATCTGGATATCCATCAAAATGGCAGCAAAGCTGTGCTGCTGCACCGCCTCCAAGGCTTCAACACCATTACATGCCCACGTAACCTGCAAGCCAAGCTCTTCGAGTAAGACCATGGCCAAATCACGATTAAGGTGATTATCTTCAACCAACAAAACACTTGAGCCGCCAATATGCCTGGCCACCGCCTCTGCGAGAATATCCTCCTCATAGAAAGTCTCAACAGATTCATGATTAGTCACGCCAACATGGTTCGCGCACTCTGCATATTTTGCACTCAAACAATCTAACAATACATCGTGAAGATCAAACACGTTCAGCGGCTTATGCACAACCCGTGCGACACCCTGCAACTGCGAACACTCAAACGCTTCAGCGTAACCCGACGGCAACATTAGCAGCACCGTCATCAAAATCTGAGAATCGGCCTGCTGCAGGCGCTTAAGCACCCGCTCAGTGCTAACAACATCACGTGATGCATCTAGCATAACTAAGGTATAAGGCGTGCCTTGGGCGTACGCGTCGGCGACCAAGCTAAGCGCATCTTCTAAGGTTCTGACATAACTCACTTGCCGCCCTGCTAAACCCATAGTGATATAGGCACGCGTCAAAAAATCACCAAGCACACTATTATCGTCTATCAATAACACACGGCTACGCTCTATCCATAAATCAGGCAATGCAAGCTCTTCAGCTAATACTGGCATCGCCGCTATGCGTGGCAAATCAAAGCGAACATCAAAATAACAGGTACACCCAAGCCCGCCATCCACCTCTAAATGCAGACTTCCCCCCATTAGCTTGACGAGTTGATTACATATACGTAGCCCCACAGAAGACCGAAGCGCATCAAGCCCATCCCCTTCCAGCTGCTCAACTAAGCGCATATAGGTCGCTTTTGGCATACCGCTACCGGTATCTCGCACAGAAAAAGTTAAGTCGACCTGCTCGCCGCTATCATTCTCATAAGCTAGTGCTGAGGTACTTGAGCGCTTTACCGTAATCAGGATCTCCCCTCTGTGGGTATGCTCAATCGCGCTATTGATTCGACTAATGAGTACCTGACCTATACGCATCGGGTCACCAATCAATATTCGGGGTACCGCGTTATCAATAGAAAATACAATATCGACGGGCTTTTGTCGGGCAATGCCTGCGAACATATCCGACAGTTCTGCAAAAAAGGCCTGAACATCAAACTCAACACTATCAAGCTTGAGCGCCATATCATGGCCCATTTTGGAAAGCTTCAAAATATCACTCACCAGCGCCAATAGACTGCCACACGCCGTTTCAGTTTTACGTAAATATTCGGCACGTGTTTTTGATATCTTTTGAGAAGAATAGCTCCTAGCGAGACTCGAATAACCCACAATGGCATTCAGAGGCGTACGAATCTCACGACTCATGTTGGATAAGAAGTGGTTCTTAGCGCGAGCGGAGGCTTGGGCATGGAATCGTCTAGCGCGTAAATCATTAAAACGTGCACTTAATACAAGTGCCTGCAGTATCGCTTCAAAAATAAACCCAATAGCAATACTGTTTTTCGCGATAAATGAGGACGGCACTAAGCCTAGCAGGTGTAAATTTACCACCAAGCTGTTCACAAACAAAATACTTAACGCGATAGAATAATTGCGCGCCACTCGATCGCCACTATGCCAACGGTACAGGCCAACGCCAAACATAGTTAACATCAACAGCAAATTGCATATGCCACGTATTTTCTGATAGTCGATTAGCCCTTGAAAAGGACCGACCCGTATCGCAAGCAACACAATATTACATGCCACAAATCCGAGCAAAATTCGACGTAATAGCGGGCTTTTTTCCTTTAAATTTAACAATTCGATAGTGAACATCACAAAGAATATCACCATAAACAACACCGAGCCCGTCACTATCTCTGCGTTAATGCCGTTATATTTTGGCCATAAGAACTGATAAGTAAGCCCTTTATACGTAAACACAAACAACATTACCGCACCAATGAACCCTGAGTAATACAGGTAACTCACATCGCGATGTGCACTAAACATCAGTAAATGCTGTAACAACATCACGCCTAACATCCCAAGGCAGCAAGCCCAGAATAGCGTCATTAATTGATTTTTTTGTTGATACGCGGATTTTTCCCACACTTTCAGTGGCAGCTTAACCCTAAAATCGTCTTGCACTCGAATATATATCTGCACAGTTTCACAAGGGCTGAGCATCAAGGGAAATAAATGGTCGCGATGCCAAATCGCCCGCTCCGCCATCGGCCGTTGATAGCCGCTTTGCCAATGTAGGTCTTTCTGCGTGGAAGAGCGAATGTACACATCCACTTGGCCTAAAGCACTATTGTCGCTTTCGAGTATCCACCGACCATTCAGGTCGCTTTGATTTTGTACGCTAAACGCAAACCAATAGACGCCCGGGTCAAATGTCCTTGTTCGTTTTTCATTGATGTGCCACTGAGGATCGTCTAATTTCAGCTGCTGAAGCTCGTCCCATGTCAGCGCGCCGTTGAGGTCATGGAGGTAGTGGATTGCACTCGGGATTTCGGTAGGAACAGCGGGGTCTCGCAGCATAACGCGATGAAGCGCAGCGGAGGTGCCCGGCGTGCCGCAAACTGCCGCTTCAACTGACCAGGCGCTTAGAGAACTGAACACGATCAGCAAACATAAGCTTAGCCAAACTGGGTATTTTTGTGCCTTAAACGACACCAAGATCAACCTCCGAACTACCAAATAAAACAGCGCTCAACGGGTGCATAAATTAGACCGGCCATATAAACTATGGCAGTTATTCTACTCAGGTACACTATTCAAGCCATATAAACCATATAAACTATTCAAACCATATAAACTATATACTAGCTTACCCTAATTAAAGGCACAGTGGCTGTGTGACACAAGCTCTCCATGCCCGAACAGAAAAACTATAAACAAGCCTAAAAAGCACATAACATGCCAAGTACTAAGCACAATTTATCTGTGCATTGAGACGACTATCAACAGAGCCAACATTAACATAAGGCCTGCGCTAACATGGCGGCCTATTTCACGGCCTATTTCACAGTATGGGTCACGAGGTATTTCGCAAAATAGCCGCGTATTTAATCGCTACTGTAAAGCTTTGGGCGCCATACCACTGTTAGCGCTTATGTTAAGCCTAATGCTAACGAGCCTCAGACTCCAGGCACAAACCGATCAAAGCGAAGGATTAAATCCAAGCAGCGAACGCCTACTCAATGCGCACCGGCAAAAACCACACTTTCGGTTTAAACGCTTACAGGACGACCAACTCAGTTTAATATCAAGCCACCTATCCGCAGCTCAAGATCAGCAGGGCTTTCTCTGGTTTGGTGGCGAGAACGGTTTAAGCCGTTTTGATGGTTACCAATTCAAACGATTTCACAATACTCAAGACCCCAGCAGCTTAAGCAACAATTTTGTCAGCACCCTACTTGTCGACAGCCAAAATACCCTCTGGGTAGGCACCGCCGCTGGCCTAAACCGCTACCACGCTGAAACAGAAAAGTTCACCCGTTTTACACATTCCCACGAGGATCACAACAGCCTCAGCCATAACGCCGTAGCAAGTGTCGTGGAAGACAAAAGCGGTAACATGTGGGTGGCCACTAAAGCCGGCGGACTCAATCGCTTCACGCCAAAAGATGGTCAATTTAAACGCTTTATCCACAGCGGTGATGAGGCTCACAAAAACCGCATCGAATCCCTCGCTCTTGACGAATACGACACCCTCTGGATTGGCACCAACCATGCCGGGTTAGTGCGCTTTGACCTCAAAGAGCAGCGATTTGTACCCACCAAGATGCCAGCCGATGTCGCCAAGTATTTAACCAAACACCAAATCATGAGTATCTTTGTCAGCACCGACCACACCCTTTGGCTAGGGACTTATGGCGGCGGCTTAATTCGCTACAATCCACGCAATGCACAGGCAAAAATATTTTTACACTCCCCCGGTAACAAATATTCTTTAAATTCAAACTTCATCTGGAAAGTGCAAGGTGACCGCCAAGGGAATATCTGGATAGCATGCGATGGCGGCGGGCTTCACCTACTCCCCAGCGGTCAAGGCCGAGACGAGCGTGACGCCGTATTTTACCAATACATCCCCAAAGCCAGTGATTCAAGCAGCTTACTCAGCGCAAAAACCCGATCCATTTTTCAGGATCGCAACGGTAACCTATGGGTCGGGCACTTTCCTTCTGGTTTATCCATGCTCGACCCTTACGCCAGTGCCTTCCGAACATACCGCCATCACCCATACGAAGAACACAGCCTAAGCGACAACGGCGTAATCTCCATAGCGGAAGACCCCGATGGCAACTTATGGCTGGGGACGGAAAAAGGCCTCAACCACCTCGACCGCAATACCCATCAGATTACTCGATTAAAAACCCCGCCGGGAGAAAGCTCCGGCTTAAGCCGATCTCCCATTTTATCCTTACTCGTAGACTCGGCACAAAATGTTTGGGTCGGGACATGGCATGGGGGGCTTTACAAACGCCCCGCTGGCAGCGAACATTTTGAGCATTATTTCCCGGAAGCCAATAACCTTAACAGTTTAAGCGACCCCACGGTTTGGAGCTTATACGAGGATAGCGACAAACACATATGGGCAGGCACCGCCAAAGGACTAAACCGATACCAGCCAAAAGAAAATCACTTCACCCGTTATCAACATCGACCGGGCGAGGCAAACAGCCTACTAGACAGTACGATAAACACCCTCTTTGAAGATAGCCAAAGAAACTTTTGGCTCGGAACTCGCCACGGCATATCACTGCTAAATCGTGACGCTGGCACCTTTGACCACTTTAGCAACGACAAAACCAACCCTCATAGCCTAAGCGCTAACTATGTCTGGGCCATCGCCGAAGACAGTACAGATCACGCCCTCTGGTTTACCACCCTAGGCGGTGGCGTCAGTCGCCTTACCTACTACAGCGACTACGAGCCTCCCAAATTTGAGCGTTTTCAAGTGAGTGACGGTTTAGCCAATGATGCCGTCACCGGCGTACTCGAAGACGATCAAAAGAACCTCTGGTTTGCGACCGGACAAGGACTATCACGGCTCAACTTACATCGCGGTAATATCGATAATTTCGACCAGAACCACGGCATCGCAGGTAATGTCCACAACCGCAACGCCTACCACAAAACCCGCGACGGTGAACTCGCCTTTGGTAGCACCGAGGGCTTAAGCATTTTTAACCCTAACGCACTCGCCCATAACCGACACGCCCCACCGGTTTACATTACCGATATGCAAGTTTTCTATAAACCCGTCACCATTGGCGATGCTAGCGCGGTACTACAAACCGCCATCACACACACCGAATTGATTACCTTAAAATACACCCAATCGATTTTTTCTTTTGAATTTAAAGCGCTCAACTATTTGATGCCTGAGAAAAACCAATACGCTCACCAGCTCGAAGGCTTTGATAACCGCTGGAACTACGTCGGAACCCGTCGCACTGCGACCTATACCAATCTCGACCCCGGCTTTTACACCTTCCGCGTTAAAGCCTCTAACAACGAGGGGATTTGGAACGAGCAAGGCGTCTCCATCGACATTTTAATATTACCCCCATGGTGGCAAACTTGGTGGGCTTATGGCCTGTACTTGCTCGGTGCAGGTTTAATTTTCAGCCTCATATTTTATACCTTGTGGAACAAAAAACAGACTCAAATAGCGCAGGCGCAAAAACAAGCACGCACACGCTTTTTCGCCAGCATGAGCCACGAAATTCGCACGCCCTTAACCGCAATTAAAGGCTATGCGGAGTTAATAGAGTCGGCAACCACAAATGATAGCGCCCTAAATAGCCACGCCAATACGATTATTTCCGGCAGCAATCATCTCATGCAAATTGTGAACGACATTCTTGATTTATCTAAAATCGAAGCCGGAAAAATTACAATTGATAACATCAAAACGCATTTACCCAACCTAATCCAAGAAATCGAAACCACCTTTGCCATTTTGGCAGCAAAAAAGAAACTCGATTTTCTCGTGCGCCTCGACAGCCTAATTCCAGAATATGTTTCAGCCGACCCAATCCGTGTTAAACAAATACTCATCAACCTTTGCGGCAACGCCATTAAGTTTACACAAACAGGTCAGATAGAGCTTTGCATTGCCTATATGCGAACAGAGCAACAAATTCTCTTTCATGTGAAAGACAGCGGCATTGGCATGAGCAAAGAGCAGTCGACTAAACTGTTTAAAGCCTTTACACAAGCTAGCTCCAGCACTACCCGCGAGTATGGCGGTACCGGTTTAGGGCTTTATGTATCGCAACAGTTAGCCACGAATATGGGCGGTAGCATCACCGTGCAAAGCGAGGTTAATAAAGGCAGCGTATTTACCGTGAATATTAACGGCGCGCCCTTAGAGAATACTCAATGGTTAAAGCAGCTACCCGCTCGGCCCATAATTTTGCCTCAATTGTCGATGCAGCAAGCGCCGCTAAGTACTGATCAATCAATCACTGAATCCATGTTTGTCAATCAAGATACACAGGCGCTCCCTCAGTTTATGCCCGACCTGACAGGACACGTACTCTACGCAGAAAACCACCAAAACAATCAGTCCTTTGTACGCAGCACTTTTGAACGCACCGCCGTCAATTTAACCTTGGTCGATAACGGCCACGAAGCGCTCAAAGCTGTCGAGAGCACGTTAATCGAGACCCGCCTAGCCAAATTCAAGCACACGCCCGCCTCGCTTAGCGCGCCTTTCGATTTGATTCTTCTGGATCTGAATATGCCATTATTAGATGGTGTCAGTACCGCACGAGAGCTATTAAAAAAAGGCATCCATATACCGCTCATTGCCGTTACCTCAAATGCGAGCAAAGCCAATATCGACGAATATATCGAACTAGGCTTTGTCGCCTTTATTGAAAGACCCTTCAATAGCGAACAACTTTTCACTACCGTCGCACCGTTTTTAAGCCCCAAAAAAGTACAATACCCTCGTTGTGAAGGCCGCGTATTATTAGCCGAAGACAACAAAACGAATCAAATACTTGTTCAACATATCGTCGCTCAGACCGGTGTTGAACTTATTATCGTCGATAACGGCCAACAAGTATTGGACTATGTCCGTGACGAGGCGGTCGACCTAGTTTTGATGGATATTCAAATGCCGGTAATGGATGGTAAAACCGCCACCCAGCGTCTACGCGCACAAGGCTTTAAACCACCGATTTACGCACTAACCGCCGAAAACGACCCGGCCATGTTACACACCTACGTGCAAGCCGGGTGCACCCACTGCCTCGCAAAGCCTATCGATGCAATCCAATTACAACGAATTATTTTTGAGTGTATTGGTAGCGAAAGCTCAAATTAACAGAGCACTCAACCGTCGAGTAAAAGCGTGTATACTTCTGGCAATTATAAGCCTGTTAAATTGTTTTTTATGTCAGTTATGCGAGTTATGCAAGGACTAAAGTTACCAACAAAAGCTTTTGACATAGGTCACAAGTTAAAATTTTCAGGGTCTTACTATCTGCATTTATCCCTTATCGCGTGCCTATTAGCGCTTTCCCTCGCGACACTACAGACCCACGCAGGAGCCCTAGCCCCTCTATCCTTACCCCCACTATCTTTACAAAGCAATATCCGCTTTAAACCCCTAGAACATGAACAAATAGAATCATTAGGCGAAATACGTGCTATCGCCCAAGACCAACAAGGTTTTATGTGGTTTGGTAGCGCCAACGGACTAGCACGTTACGATGGTCGAGATATCAAACTCTACCAATCAGAAGCCAACAACCCCACACGGATCAGCTCCAACACCGTCAATGATTTACTCGTCGACAGCAAAGGCTACCTCTGGGCAGGCTCCTATTGGGGTTTAAACCGTTACGACCCGAAACACGACGTATTTCGTTATTACGTGCACGAATTTGCAGTGCCAAACTCACTCGACAGACCCAGCCATAACAGCGTCATCACCCTATTAGAAGACAAGCACGGCATGATTTGGTTTGGCACCGATGGTGGCGGCCTAAACCGTTTTAACCCCGAGACCCATAAATTCAAGCATATTACCCACGACCCGCAAGACAGCAACAGCATCGCCAGTAACACCATAAGAGAGGTGTATTACGACAGCCAAGATCATATTTGGATTGGGTATCGCGACGGCGGAGTCGACCGCCTCAGTCACACGCCCGACGGCAACATTCACCAAGTCAAACATTTCACGCCAAGTAATTCGGGGCTTAGTTCATCACGGATTAACGCCATTTTAGAAGACTCAAAAGGGCATATTTGGGTGGCGACTCGTAACGGCCTAAACCGACTAGATAAACAAACGCAACAATTTACTACCTATAAAACCGACCCTGAGGACAAGCACGCGCTAGCAAGCAACTTCATCAGGCAGCTAATTATTGACCAATACGATCGCCTCTGGGTTATTGGCTCAGACGGCTGGCAATATGTTTATCGCGAAGAGAGCGATGACTTTATTCGCTATTTCAATGATATTGCAATGTCGGCACGTGTCGCCTTCAATAATCAACAAGGCGAATTCTGGATTGGCTATTCCCCCAAAGGCCTTACTCGCTTAGATCGCTACGCCAGCGCCTTTCAAAATTATCACCACACCCCGGGTAAAGATAATAGCTTAAGCCACTCCGATATTTTCTCGGTGGTTGAAGACCACGACGCCAACCTTTGGGTCGGTACACGTAAGGGCCTCAATCACATTGACCGGAAAACAGGAGAAATTCGTCGCTATACTAAGGATCCCTCCAACCCCAACGCACCCAAAATTCAATTTATTTCCGCCTTGTTAATGGAAAACCCAAGCACCCTCTGGCTCGGTTCAAATTGGGACGGGCTAAAACGCTTAGATTTAAACACCGGTCACTTCACCCATTACATGCCTGAAGAGGGCAATCCCAACAGCTTAATAAACCGTGAGATTTGGAGCATCCTAAAAGACAGCCAAGAGAACATTTGGGTTGGTACAAACCGGGCTACGCTAAACCGATATGATCGTAAAAAAGATCACTTCCAGCGTTTTCAGGTACTACCGGACAAACTGGGTTCAGGCAGAATTTTAGCGCAATTTGAAGATAGCCGAGGCGACCTCTGGTTTGCTGGCGACGATGGCTTGTTCCGTAAAGAACTCAATACCACCGTCTTTGAACACTTCCCAGAGTACAGCAACAAAACCATTCGCCCTAGTCTACCGTCCTTACGCGCGATACATGAAGACTCAAAAGGTAATATGTGGTTTGCTACCGGCGGTAAAGGTATTAACAAATGGAATGTTGCCGACGACACTTATCACGTCTATAAAAACCCCGAGGGGCATTCACACAACGTCATTATGGGCATATTGGAAGACGACAAAGGCATGCTTTGGCTAAGCAGCGCCAACGGTATATCGCGCTTTGACCCTGTCAAAAAAGAATTCAGAAATTACACCTCGCAACATGGCCTTGCTGGTAACCAGCACCATCTCCCGGTTTCCTTAAAAACCAGTAGCGGTGAATTAGCCTTTGGCAGCTCAGAAGGTTTGACGATTTTTAACCCCGATCACATTTACGAAAACACCCAAGCGCCCAAGGTCGTCATTACCGAAATGCGCTTATTTAACCGTGTGGTAACGCCCAATCCGCTATCAATGTCATCCTTTTTAAAGCAAGCCATCACACACACCAAAGCCCTTACGTTTAACCATAAACAATCGGTATTTTCATTTCAGTTTAGCGTCTTGAATTACGACATTCCTGAAATGAATCAATACGCCTATATGCTCGAAGGTTTTGACTCAGGTTGGGTTTACTCGGGTAGTAGAAATACCGCCACCTATACCAACCTCGACCCCGGGTATTATGTATTTAAAGTCAAAGGCTCAAATAACGAAGGTGTATGGAATGAGGAAGGTAGTGCCATTGCCATCACCGTGCTCCCACCTTGGTGGCGCAGCTGGTGGGCATTTAGTATTTACATCCTCATATTTGCGTTAATTTCTTGGTTAATTTTTTATACTTTATGGAATAAAAAACAAGCTCAGGAAGCACAAGCTCAACGCTTAGCCCGCACCCAGTTTTTTGCTAGCATGAGCCATGAAATTCGCACACCTCTAACCGCCATTAAAGGATATGCTGAATTAATCGAGTCTCAATCGCCGCCTGGCAGTGAGTTTAAAGACCATTCAAATACCATCATTTTGAGCAGCAACCACCTCATCCAAATTGTGAATGACATTTTGGACTTATCCAAGGTCGAAGCAGGACGAATAGAAACCGAATCTATTGAGGTTAACCTGCCACTTTTAATTAGCGAAATAAAAACGGTATTTTCTATTCTTGCCCACAAAAAAGGCATTACTTTTAGTGCCGAAATTCTCGGAGATATCCCCAGCACAATTCATTCCGACCCTACTAGAATTAAACAAATACTGATAAATATCTGTGGTAACGCCGTTAAATTCACCCCGAAAGGCCATGTAAGATTGACGGTTTCCTGCCTGAAAGACCAAGCACAGATGATATTTTGCATAGAAGATAGCGGTATCGGCATGAGCCTAGAGCAATCTAACAAGCTATTTAACGCTTTTATTCAAGCGGACGTATCCACTAATCGTAATTACGGTGGCACCGGTTTAGGTTTATATGTATCCAAACAATTGGCCGAGAACATGGGCGGAGACATTCAAGTCGAGAGCCAAATTGGTCGTGGCAGTAAATTTACCATTACCATCAACACAGGCTCCTTAGACAATCGTCAATGGCTGAGCCGACTTCCGGATGAACGAGACTCGCGCACGCGCACCAAAGCGCCTCAAGAGCCGACTTACATTAAGCCCAAGAACCTCTCCCAGCTTCAAGGGCGCGTTCTATACGCTGAAGATAACCATAACAACCAAACCCTCGTACGAGGCATGCTGAATGTTACAGGCGTTAACTTAACGATTGTCGACAATGGCTTGGAAGCGGTTAAAGCTATCGTAAAAGGCCATCATTCGCCCTCTAAAAAGGAGGCTTTTGACTTGGTATTGTTGGATTTACGTATGCCGGTTATGGGCGGCGTTGGTGCTGCAAGGGAATTACTAAAGAAAGGGATTCGGGTACCGCTTATCGCCATTACTGCCAACATTGAAGAGGCTGGTATTCACGAGTATATCGAGCTAGGTTTTGTTGCCTTTATCGAGAAGCCGTTTTACAAAGAAAAATTCTACTCCACCATCGCCCCGCATCTGACCCAAGTAAAGATACTAGCTCCGCCATCCAAGGGTCATGTTTTATTAGCGGAAGACAACAAGATCAATCAAGTGTTAATCCGTCGTTTTCTCAACGATTGTGATATTGACTTAGTCGTTGTAGATGATGGTCAGCAGGCTCTCGACCACATTCAACACCACCCTGTAGATGTCGTCTTAATGGATATGAACATGCCGATTATGGATGGCAAAGAGGCAACTCTAAAATTACGTGAGCAAGGCTTTGACAAGCCGATCTACGCCCTCACCGCCGAGGCTGACCCAGCCCAAATTAAAACTTACCTTGATGCTGGTTGCAACGCCTGCCTTAGTAAGCCGATTGATATCACTAAGCTCAAGCAATTTATAGAGACCGGTCTGACTAAGAAGATTCCGGCCTAAGGCTTAGGTCGGGAATCAAAGCAGGAGATCACTCTTCAGGGGCATTAATTGTTTCTGACCACTCGTATGATCGCGCCTCGCTAATACCCAGGTACTGCAAATAAATCGTTGCTACCCAAGTCACGACTGGAGGCACTAAGCCATATAAAGCTTCAGGCTGTATGTATACAAATGAGGCAATGAATACAAGCAGTTGGCCGGTGGTAAGCGCTAGAATCAACCAAGCCGCCATCACTGTAGCTGCTGGCCGACGGGCATAGGCAAAGACAAAAAAAGCGGCCGCGTACATTAACAAAGACACCGTTCCGACATGCCAAACGTAAAACAATATCGACGCCGATGGAGCGGCTAACCCGCTGTTCTCAGCAAAGGCAAATGCCGTTACTTCTCCTTGATATACATGCCCAATTGTATAAAGTATAAATACACAACCCGCGAGAAAGTAATAAAAGTTGTTCATTGACTTCATTGGCTTCATCAGTCTTACCCCTTACCTAAATCTTGAAACTTCTCAACCAACAACCGGCTGAGCAAGCTAAGCTGACACTAGGATAACAGGCACGCGTGAAAACAGCGTGAACATCTTGGGTGTGGGGCGGAATTTCATTGTGGGGGTATGCTGGATAGAGTCCCCCCGGTAGAAAGCTAGCAAGTACTTACGCATAATAACCGCTGCGGCAGCGGTATTGGAGCCTAACCTGATTCTCATGAGACGAATATTCCCTCAATTCTTGGCTACTGGCCAGCTCATAACGCCGTGTTCAGTGCTTGGGTCCATATTGCCATAGCTTATTTTTTGCAAATAGCTTTTTGCTTTTTTCTCACCAAGCTCTTTTGCAAAAGTTGCATAAACCCAAAGTGCAGAATTCCTCATAGCCGAACGCAAATTTTGATCTTGATTATGAGGCTCAAAGTTCCTTTTGAAGCCATCCCATGGGAAGACCTGAAATTCATCTTTTACCAAACCGGCATCTAGAGCAAAAAGAGTATGGGGTATTTTGAATGTGGATGCGGGTGAATAGCGTTTTTTGGCTCGATCCGAATTGAAAACCATTACCTCTTCTGGTGCTTTTCGACCATCGACTATGAGAATCGTGCCTATCGCTTTATGCTTATCAAAAAACGACTTCCAATCAAGCTGCTCTTGCTCATTACCCTGCGCTATTCATTCAAGAGAAATAGATACCAAAACTAAAAAAATGATAAAATATTTTGCGTTCATCGTATCTCCGTTGGGCGCCTAGCGCCGCAATCACCCGTTTGTCGGGTGTATTGCTTTGTTATAACAAGAATTGGGGTTGAGAGCAGCGCTAGCCGACTCAAGCAAACTAAATTTATCATCATTGTGGTCGGAAGTAACTTCAAATAGGGTAACCCCAGGAAAGCCATTTTTATTTAAATACTTAACCTTTTTCTGTATGTTTTGTCTTGTTTCAAAATATATGTTTTGGAACCGGCCTTTTTTAAGTAGTGACTCATCTCCTTTTAGCGTTTGAACTATATCCGTATAAGATACATTCCTTACGGTCTTATTTTTACCATTAATAAACTCTTTGCCATAAGCAGGCAGCCCAATCAATAGCTTTTCTTTCCTAAAGCCTTTACCTATTGCATATGCAATTGCCTTCTTGAAGGTACGAAAATCTGAGTGATGACCAATAGAGGACTCTTTCCACTCTCCCGTAAAGTCAAAGGCCATTAAGTTGACATAATCAACATGATCTTGTATTTCTGGAAGATACTGATCGCCAAGCCATGGGCCTGCAATAATGTCCGCTGTTAACATAATATTTTTGGGTAGCACTTTCCTTAACTCAGAAACAAGGTGTACGAGGTTTTTGCTCTCAACCGGGTCATTCCCGCCTTTACCTTTTTCGTTTTGATATGACCAATACTCCCAATCGATATCCACGCCATCTATGTGATTATCTTGGACGTAACGTGCTACATTTTTTGCAAAAGTATTTCTTAGACCCCTGTCATTAGCCACCTTAAGGAAAGCCTTACTCGCTTCACCTGCCCCACCAATAGAAATAACAATCTTCTTTCCCTTACTGTGTGCCATTAGCGATATTTCTTTTATGAAAACATCTGCATCAGAACTAACCAACTGAGCACTCTCGTTCGGATGAACTGCAAATATTGCTAAATGAGTAAACCTATCCCAAGGTAGTTTTTCCATAACGTGTTCGTCATGTTTCCATGTGGGGTAAACCGCTACAAGTGGCTTGCAGTCACTTGCTTCGGATTTTTCATGTATTTGAAAAAGTATAATAAAGAGTATCAGCGCACATCTAATCATTGTTGCTTTCTTTTCCTAAAAATATATCCTTAATTACGGTCGATAGGTTATAACGCCGGCCGCATGCTGGCTTGGTTATACCATACCCCTAACTACGGAGTACGGCTTTTAACTTACTTTTAGCAAAGGTCGTTTTACCCGCACCATTAGGTCTAGCAATTATATAGCACTTCTTGCTCATCATTTATTGGTTTGAATGCTTTGTTATACCTTATTTCGCAACGCTCTCCATTTACTATTTAGCAAAGAAGTAAGACTGATTATGCCCGTAATTGAGCCAATTGGCACAATAAAAAGACTAACAACACTCAGGCCTACCGAAATATTTACTGACCGGTTGCTGCCGTTTGAAACCAAACGCAAAGAAACCAAATTAATAGCCCAAAGTAAGCAAAAATACATAAGAACCATGATGATCAACGCGCCCTTAAACATAAAAATATAAATAGCAAGCGTGCATAACATTAAAATTGACAGTACGGTAGATATTGACTTGAGCGTAGATTTGCAACTATCTCGATAGTTCGTACAACGCTCTGCATCAGTTGCATTTTCATAGTAACCATCCAACCCAGATAGATTAGAATCTGCCAACTCACCGTACACTGTGTCTGAATATTCACTGACTAGCTTCGAATACATCTCGCGAGCATCGCCATATTGAAAATCCCGTTCTTTCGAAACCGCCATTTTATAAAGCTGTAGAGCTTCCAACTTTCTCTCCCAAAATAATGTATAACATTTGAATTTAACACTTAAATTCTATATGTACCGGCCGATATTGCCAAGCCCTAAACTATGAGATATCAGCTGTACACCGCGAATAATCAACACCACATCGAATTGGTTGAAATTCAGCCTCCGGCAATAACAGCCAAACAAGTACAATAAACGACTAGGAAGCCCTGCAACCCCTGCGGGTGTATCATTGACTCTAGAAAACAAAGCCCGAGTAAAGCCCTTATACTCACCCATATACATCGATTGGCCACCGAGGTTACAGCTAGAACCATATCTCATAGAGCAAGATCTAATTAACTGGCGGACAAGCGAATAATTTATTGTCTTTTGTCGGCAACCCAAGGGAACCAATGCGTCAGAACCAGCGGTGCGATGACTGTCCGTTTCACTTCGTTGCAACTACATTGCCTGCCCCTTTGGGGTCGTACCACCGCGCTCCTTTCAAGCTGCGCTACTCAACGGGTGAGTGCTGTATAACTGACTCCAACAGCTTTACACGCCTCAGGAACAGTATAATTCTTATCTAGAACCAAGCTCGCCGATTCGCGCTTGAACTCAACTGAGTAAGTTGGTCTTTTTTTACTCATTATTTACACCTTGATTATCATGGGTTATTTTAACCCATATTGGTGTACAAGTTTATTAAGCCACTTCAGTATTCCGGTTCTTGCTCTTGAGGAAAACGCAGCCCTTCCCATACAGCTTCACTGTCGTTACCATCAATACTGTTTTCTGCCATAATAGTTACCCTTCTATTTTCATCAAAAGATGCCAGCTTAAAAGCGAACACCCCACTCAAGCAACATTCGCCCGCCTATACTCCCCCGGTGTCTGCCCGGTCTTCGACTTAAACACCCGATAAAAACTACTACGATTATTAAACCCCGAACGATAAGCAATGTCTGAAACAGACAAGGCATCACCCCCCGCATGCAATAAACGAATCGCTTCGTTATGCCGAAGGCTATTCATAAAATCATAAAAACTCGTATCCCGATGCACATTTAATAATTCCGACAACTGACTACGAGAAATCCCCAATAAGGCGGCCAATTTAGGAAGTGACATATCCTCCTCTAGGTGCAAGTCCTGGGCTATCACTAAACGATCGAGATTCTCACCTAACTCCGTAGCTAAATCTGGCGACAGCTCAACGTTTCTTAATTGCGGACCTTCTGAGTTTTGACTACCAAGACCTCCATTTTCAGGCGCTTCAKCCTCATCCAGCTCAGGGACTCGCTTAGTAAACAACTGTGGTTGATACAAAGAAAACAGSGCTACACAACAAATATAAATCCCAATAATACAGGCAATAGACGAAAGCAATARATAACTCGGCRTCATGCCGGAGAGGTACATCGCAAATATAGACAGGTCAAAAAACGTGACCACCAACAAGCCAAGCACTAAAAAAATAAGCCAATAATACGTCGAGTTTTTATGGTTACGGTACAGCTCATTCAAGCGTGAACGATTCTGCAATACCAATCGAAAAGCAAGATACAGGTAGATAAATATTTGAACAAATAAACAAAGTGCTACAAACAAAAAGGCATTACTGCCCGGCAAGATAAACTGCTTAACACCATTGGCAAGAATAAACGGTAAAAAATGGTAAATGTACTCCCGGTAAAACACCGGTTTTATCATCGCCTGTTTAATCAACAACAACATTAAGGGACCATAAGCCCAAGTTAAATTCTGGCTAAGCGTCATCAGCCAAAAAACCGGCGTATCAGAAACACTTTGCACATAGGCATTGACGGCAGGCACGGCCAAAATAGCCACGAACAAACCAATCATTCTCTTGATACGCCGTTCACCACGAGGTGTAATCATTAGACTCAGAACAGTCCAAAATGCTAAGCTAAATGAAAAAACAAACCAAACTTTTAATACTTCTAATAACATGTAAACATATCTCTATTGACCCCAAGCAATCTAAATCATCTGCGCTGCGCTGGTGCTGATTTAGATTGCTGAAACAAAAGTTAGGCAAAGGTTAAATAATCAATAATAAAAGCTTAGTAAGTTAAAACAAAAGACTATTCACTATCAAATGTCGTAAAACTACCCGAGAAAACAATCAGGCCGCCAGCAAAGTTCTGATACCAAGTACCGGAACGGGGCGTCTCATAGGTATACACCATGGTGTAATCCGCCGTAAACACATCCGCGATTTGCGTCGTGCGCTCTACCGCCACATTAGGTGAGACTTTCGTGTAAGTATAGGGTCCGTGATGATCAATCGTGCCGGGGCCAAAACCACGACCAACATAGCTACCATCAGCACTATACGACTGAAGCACCACGCCCTGAGTTGGGTAAACCTCTGGGGGTAAGTCACTTACCGTATTCAAAATACTAAACGCTACCGTCGTCCCCGCATGAGATTCCGGCGCCATATGCGCCTCCGTCGGCAAGGCTGATCGCGTCAAAGTAAAAGCCCCGGCCAAAGTGACACCCGTGCTAAATAACTCCCGCGTCCAAGTACCGCCCGCCGCATGCGTAAAGAGAAACTGCGTTTGCGCATGCTGCCCGGTTTCAGTATCCGTCAATTTTTCAATCGCACGATTATAAGCCGTTCGCCGGTAGCGAGTAGGTCCAGAAAAAGCCAACTCACTATCAGTGCCTAAGGCGTAAGCGCTCATCGGCGTTTGAGCCCCCTCCCCATACATCTGAACAATGACACCCGTACCTGCGGCTTGACTGCCGTCCCCCTGCGTCACCGTTTCCACCTGTAAAACCAACTGGCTAGACCTCAGCTTTCGAGGCGCCTGCACTTTGCCACTACAATGTTTACCTCCCCAGCGTTTACCTTCCGACAGAAGGAGACCGCGACCCCAAGCGTGATGCTGATCAACTGCGTTTTTTGATGAAGGTACAAGCGCCGATATATCATCAGCAAGACTTTGATTCGCGGTGACACTTAAACATAGCGCTAACAAGAGCGACGATGACGAAAGCATGAGTTTTTTATAAATAAGCATAATATATCCATTGGTTAATTTGGTGGTTAGAGCCCAGCCTCCCCAGACTGGATGCCGCTATCATGGGGCTTTCAGGCTGTGCAGCTGTATACCTCCATCGAAAAGGACACTTTAACTAATGCAAATCTCCCCATTAGCGGTTACAGTTCCGCTTTCGCATACTTGCAATACACACGTAACTTACGCACTAACAACAGCCAGTATTCAGCTCAATCGCTGATCGGCATCGTTGGCTGCGCTAATAGGGGGAAGAATGTCTAAGAGTTTTGAAATTCAAGGGGTGATTCACTCCATTGGTGAGACCACCGAGTTTGGGAACAACGGCTTTACCAAACGCGAATATGTCGTCAAGGTCACCGGAGGTGAGGAAAACTCCAACTATCCGAACTATGCTGCATTAGAGCTGACGCGCGATAACTGTGCGCTTATGGACCTGTTCAATATCGGCGACGAGGTTAACTCCCACTTCAACCTCTCCGGTCGCCTTTGGTCACCCGCTGGTAAACCTGAGAAATGCTTTACCAGCTTACAAGCTTGGAAGCTCGACCGTGTTGGCGACAGCGACGCCGAAGTATCCGGCCACCTACAAGCACCACCACCCGGAGGCGCCGCAGATTACGGTCAACTCCCTAGTAGTGATGCTAACGATGATGAGCTGCCTTTTTAAGGCCAGCTCCACCCACCATAGCCAAAAGAGATATGAGCATGATTTTAAGCGCCGAGATCACCCTTTACCCCTTTCAAGAAGACTTCAAACCACCGATCAAGGCGACTATAAAACGGCTTCAGAGCTTCACCAATATTACCGTCAACTCCTTTGCAACCGCCACAGTTCTAATGGGCGAATATGACTTAGTCATGGATGCCATAAAAGAGACAATGGCATGGAGCCATCAAGAATTTGGACGCTGTGTATTTATCGTAAAATTTTTGCCCGGTTATGAAGCTTTAGACAGCAAGGACGCCTAAGCTCATAGGAAACAAACCTCGCAGCGTTTAACCTGGTTAAAGCGGCTAGAATTAACCCATGCCACTATTCAATCACAGCACATTGAGCTACGCAGCCCAACATCTTGCTCAAGTACGGTATCTCGCTCAACTCATGGCACAGCGAGTGCTCTTGGCCGTGCTATTGATTAGTACAGGATTCGCTTACGCCGAGCCCAATAAAAACAATCGTGCCGGTAGCAGTAACGTCATCCGAATGAACTCCTCCGATTGGAGCCCGCTTATAAAGCGCTATCAGCGTGAGGTGATCAAGCTCCTACTCGACAATACGCGTGCGGAATACGGCAACTACCGACTCATCGATGGCAATCGCGGCCTTCCGCCGGAACGCATGCGTCAAAGCGTCGGCTTAGGAGCAGACACCCACCTCGGCTTACTATCCATTAACCTACTCAACGACACTAACACCGACAAGAACACGCCAGCCCCTGCCACGAAAATTCAAGTGCCAATACTCAACGGCATTTTGGGGCTTCGTAAATTAATTATTCGATCTTCCGATCAAGAAAGGTTTAAGCAGATACGCAGCAAAAAAGATTTTCTAGCCTTCACACCCGGTCAAGGTTTAAGCTGGCCCGATATCGACGTATACAAACACGCCAACATAAACGTTGTAACAAGCTTAACCTACAGCCACCTTACCCCTATGCTCCAACAGGGGCGCTTTGATTACCTTCCTTTAAGTATCATTGAAACCGACGCGGCAATTAGCGGGGTAAAACGCAGCAGACCAAAGATCACCAGCGCAAACCTGCATTACATTATGTACAATGCGCCAGTTTACATGTACGTCTCCAACGACCACCCTATACTGGTTAAACGTATAAAGAAGGCTATTAATAATGTTATCGCCTCTGGCGAATTAGAAGCTTTATTTTTAGCGCGATTTTCGCAATTTATTGATCAGATATCGCCGGACTCGGCCTATGTTTGGGTACTAGACAACCCTATGGTATCTGTGGAGGAAAATAGGATATTAACAGAGCGGAATTTAAAAATTTATTTTAACGAGAAAAGTACGGTCATTCGATAAGATCTCAAATTAAAACAGCCTCGCCAATAACAAGCGATACGCTTGCAAACCTCGCGCTGAGCTTGGGCATTCAGTAAAACCCAAAATTTTCTCATAATGTTTTATATTTTTATCTAGATATTTTTTTTGATCTGCATTGCCAGCCAGCCAAAAGGCATCGCCACAAACCGAAACCTCGCGATAAGGTTCTCCGGCAAAGGCTCGCACAAGAATATGCTCATGGCTCCGCCCCCTATCGGTAATAAACTGCTCATTCAACAAATGCATGTTGTTTTTCCGGAGAAACTCGCGTAGTTCAAAGGGGTGTGAGTTTGGACTTAAGAGAATATCAAACTGACCAAGGTCGCTATTTAAAACCAATATACCTTGTAAAATCTCAATGCAAGTCTCCCCGCCCACCCCGGCAACAATAACCACCTGTCTTTTTTGAGGCGCTAAGCGCAAATCCTCCCCAGGTATACAGGTAAAATGCAAGCGCCCTGTTTTTAAGCTTGAGAACTGTGTTTCTAAGCGCTCAATAAGCGAGGGCACACAATCAATTAAATGCACTTCTGTGTCGGTGGTATTTTGATGTAGATGCAAGCCTAAGCGACCGTGGTCACAACAAAGATCCCATATCACCTCATAGCTAGGCTCAGACAGAATCCAGTCATGGAGGTGCTGTAGGCGCGTACGGAGCTGGCGTAATTCAATAACGGTCATACTTGACGGGGTTCTTGGTTCGGTGTTTGACAAAGGGTTTGATGTCCGAATCTGCGTGAAATGCGCCAATTGTACCTCATTTATCCAATTCGAGATGCACTGCGCCTCGAATTGGGTTAGCTTCATTACCAGAGCCTGTAACTCGGAACAGCCCTCGCGTAGATCGAAAAACGCAGGTGCCTTCCGGCATTGGTTAATATATGACGAGTGCATGGACAACAGGCAACATTGAAATTTTTCTTTAATTTTTCCAGATCAATCAGTTATTATCAGCCACTGTTGTACACAATTGGATCTTGCATATGGATAGCCTCATTAACGAATATAAAAGACCTTTTGCATCTCCACCCAACACTAACTGCCCAGCAGGAAGCCAAGCATGAACACTAAGCCCTCTATTCCCAATAGCCTTTACGCCGCTATCAGCGAAGTAGTACAACAAGCTCGCCAACGGCTTAAGCAAGCCGTTAACCAACAAATGGTACAGGCTTATTGGCAAATTGGCCTATTGATTGTGGAGCAAGAGCAGCAGGGGCAAGAACGAGCTGAATATGGTAAACAGCAGCTAGGGCAGCTATCTAAGCACCTACAGGAGGAATTTGGAAAAGGCTTCGATGTGACGAATTTACGTAACATGCGCCGCTTTTACTTGGCATTTCCAATTCGAGAGACACTGTCTCTCGAATTGAGCTGGTCACACTACAACGTGCTCTCTCGGCTAGAAAACCCGCTGGCACGGAAGTGGTACACGCAAGAGGCTTCGCAACAACATTGGAGCGTAAGAGCTTTGGAACGTCAGATCGGCGTACTGTATTACGAACGCTTACTCGCGAGCCAAGATAAACAAATCGTGAAACAAGAAGCACTCGAAAAAACTTCTATATTGGTGGAATCCCCCGAAGACTATCTACGCGACCCTTACATACTTGATTTTTTGAACCTACAAGATCACACCTATCAGGAACGCGACTTTGAGCAAGCCATCATATCTAACCTGCAAAAATTCCTGCTTGAACTCGGCAAAGGCTTTGCTTTTGTGGAGCGCCAGCAGCGTATTCGTACCGATGATGGCGACTATTTTATCGACTTAGTGTTCTACAACTACCACCTCAAATGCTTTTTGCTTATCGACCTGAAAATGCACAAGCTCACCCATCAAGATGTTGGGCAAATGGACATGTATGTGCGCATGTATGAAGAACAAAAGCGCCGCGCCGACGACAACCCCACCATTGGCTTAATACTATGCAGTGAACGCAACAACACCGTCGCCAAATATTCCGTGCTTAACGAAAGCCAACAACTGTTTGCATCTAAATACCTTACGGAATTACCCAGCGAAGAAGAGCTCAAACAAGAGCTGGAACGCGAGTGCGAACAAGTACACCGTATTCAAGAAGCGCAAGCGCAGTACAGGATCAACATCAAACCATCGACGCCTTAACCCGCTTAACCAATTCAATAGACGCTTCAATCTCGACCTTACGCGTCGCAACACTCTCTATATTACACCCAATCGGAATACCAAGCTGATCGGCAAATTGCTTCAACTCCAACCAGCTCTGCTCAGAGTAGTCGAGTGATTGCTGCAAGATATCCTTAGAATGCATTAATTCATTTTCAAGCCATTTGGGAATACTAATACCCAGCCACTTCATAAATTGTAGGGTTTTTTGTGACCCGCATGGCGTTAGCGTGAATAATATTGGCGCAAGGGGAATGTCGTTTTCTTTGGCGTGATAATAATATTCCGATAATAAATTTTTAGACGCATTAACATCATAAACACCCTGGGAGACAAAAAAGCTGCAACCTTGCGACATTTTACTGATCACTCGCAAATGCTCATCACCGCTTTTTTGATGCCGCTCCGGAATCGTCACGCCACCTAATAACATTTGGCTTTCACTTTTGGCTTTAAGGCCATAAGCACCGCTCAGAGACAGGCTTACCTTTTGCGATTTAGACGCGGCGCCCACAAATACAGTTAGATATTTCTCAGCCGGATTTTGAGTGACAAAATGCTTCAACTCCTCTGGGCTATACTTCGCTACGGCACGATAGATAACACGCGGAATGTCCAGCTCTTGCAGGTATTTCTGGCTGTAATCGAGCGCATCTAGGGTTTCAATAAAGGGAAAAGGCCGCAGCTCGGAGGTGCGCGCTTGTTCATCTTGGATGTCGTAAAGTACCAAACCATCAAGGTCGAGATCCTTTAGGCGTTGTATTTGACGATTTGCAATCGCTGCGATTTTTTCGTCAGTATTGCCCCTCTTCGGTGGCGTAATTCCGTAAAGAATAATGCCACTAGTCCGGTTTTTAATCTTATCAACAAGCACTTATCACCCCAATCATCGCTCACATTAGTTTACACGGCCGACATTACAGCCTAAAGAAAGGCATATATTAACATCATCAAAACTTCACGGCACAGTCAAACTAGATCAAATAACTATCAACTACCGATCAAATAGCACGCCAGTAACGCTTAACACCCAAGCAACTATTTGAATTATAGCCGCCGGGATTATATCCTGTATTTATTGCACAGCTCTGATAAACACAACTTGGTAAAGCCCTCATGCCCGCCGCCATCATTAGCCCAGCAGCCTGTGAACAACATCTGGTTCCACAGGGGCACCCCGAGCGTCCTAAGCGTTTAAGCTGCGTCAACGACCAGCTCCTCAGTAGCGGCCTAAACCTTGCGATTGATATGCTCGATACCGAAGCCGCCAGCGATGAACAGCTACTCAGAGCCCACAGCCAAGCACATCTTGATAAACTCAACCAGCTTGACGAGCAACTACAGCAATACGGCTCTCAGCCAATAATGTCCTACGACGGTGAGACCTTCTTAAGCCCCAAATCATTAAACGCGGCAAAACTCGCGGCAGGTGCCGTCGTTACTGCAGTGGATAAGATATTAGCGAAAAAATACCGCAGTATTTTTTGCCACGTACGCCCGCCCGGCCACCACGCCGAACGTGACCGTGCCATGGGTTTTTGCCTATTCAATAATATTGCCATTGGCGCTTTACACGCACTCGAAGCACACGGGCTTAAGCGTGTTGCGATTGTCGATTTTGATGTACACCACGGTAACGGCACTCAAGATATCTTCCTTGATGACCCTAGAGTCTTATTTTGCTCCGCCTTTCAGCATCCTTTTTACCCTTACACGCCCACCGATGTCGATCGCGCGCACATCCTTAACCTGCCGCTTGCCAGTGGCTGCCGAGGGGACGAATTCCGAGAGAATATTCACGATACTTGGTGGCAGAAAATACGCGCCCACAAGCCCCAGTTGATATTTATTTCCGCAGGTTTTGACGGGCATGCTGACGATGATATGTCAGGCTGGTTATTAAACGATAGCGACTACGATTGGATCAGCCAGCAGCTGCGTCAATTAAGCGATGAGATTCCTCAGTGCAAAGGTATTATTTCAGCCTTAGAGGGCGGCTACGAATTACCTTCGCTAGCACGCTGCACTGTTGCGCACATTAAAGCCATCGCCAATTTAAGTGGATTTTAAATTCGTCTTCATGTTCATATTCGTCTTCATATTCAAAGTCATGAGCAAAACACGCTCCTCCATGTCCCGGGTAAGCTCAAAACCTAAATTCTTAGCTAAAATTGCCATCGACTGATTTGTTAACATGGTCATCCCAGTTAAGTTTTGCACCGATTGACTGCGACAATAGTCGATTATTTGCAGCATCAATTGTTTACCCAAGCCCTTACTTTTTAGATCTGAACGTACAGCTATCGCAAATTCGGCTTCGGATTTATCCGGTTCTAAATAAATATTCGCAACGGCTAGGATCTGGTCTGATGTATCCCCCGCTACCGACAGGGCAATTAAAGACATCTCGCGCTCGTAATCAATTTGTGTAAGCTTTGCGAGTTGCGCCTCATCTAATGTGGGCACCTCGCCAAAGTAACGCTTATAGCGGTCTTCCGGGCTAAGCGCTTCATCAAAAGCTAACTGAGTGCTCCAGTCTTCTGGGCGTATCGGGCGTACCAGCACCTGCTGTCCGTCTTTTAAGGTCACTCTTTTCTCTAAATCTTTAGGGTAAGGCCTAATGGCATAACGGACCTGCTTTGCACTATGCGCTTGCAGCTGCAAATTAATATCTAACACGCAAAACTGCTCAGCTGCGGCTAACACCGGGTTGATATCCAGACTTGCCACCTCTGGGTGATCCAATAACAGCTGACTCAAACGGCAAAGCAAGGTCGCCAAGCCATCCCGGTCAAGCGCGCGGTGGCGGTGACGATCTCGCACTTTATCTTCCGCTAAGGCTTGTACAATTAAATAACGTGCTAAGTTATGGTTTAGGGGCGGGAAGCCGACAACCGCATCGCGTTGCACCTGCCAGTTATGCGCGCCCTCACCTAAATAAAACACCGGGCCAAAAGTCGGATCACAGGCTACGGTAATACGTAGCTCATGGGCATAGTCGTGTTCGGCCATCTGCTGCAGGACAAAACCTCGCAGGTTTAAATCCGGCTGCTCTTTAGCGATCTGTGTTTGCATGCTTTGAGCAGTGGCTTTTAATTGTTCGACATTTTTAATGTTTAACTTCACACCACCTACTTTGGCCGCGTGTTCTAGCTCGGGGCAATCGATTTTTAAAGCGAGTGGATAACCGATTTCATCAGCGATATTTTCTAGTGCCGCCAGAGTTGCGCATTTACGTGTCATTACGCTGGAAATTCCGTAACAGGCTAACAAACGATTGGCCTGCTCAGTATCGAGGCGTAATTGCCTTTGTTTTATCCAATCCGCAATAAGTGCCTTGGCTTGCTGGATACCGTCTAAGATATCACTCTCGCGGCTCTCGGGTATTTGCATTAATAGCTTTTGATTACGACGATGACGAAGCATATAAATAAAGGCTTTGACCGCATTCTCTAAAATACGATAAGCCGCAATACCCGCCTGAGAAAAGGTATCATGGGTGGCACGAAAAGAGGTATCGCCCATCCAGTGCACAAAAATATTCACTGATGTCCGCCCTAGCGCTTTATACGATTGCACAAGGTCTTCTGCTGACTGCAAAGGCGATTCTGAAATTGACGGGGCGTGGATAATGAGCAGGTTATCAATATTGTCATCATTGACTAAGGCTTTAAAGACCTGCTCGAATTGGTGGCTGATATCGCCTTTTATAGTATTATTCGTAATATTATTAATAGTGTCATTAGTAACGACAAGCGCCTCAGTGTGAGGGCTAGGTAGACAGTAGGCTTGTATACTTTCTCGCGTTTCTTGGGACAATGTCGCTAAGCGACCGCCATTGGCGAGCAGGGTATCCACCGCCAAGGCTGCGGGACCTGCGCCATTAGCAAGAATCGCAAGACGCTCACCGCCTAGGGGCTTACCATGAGCGAGTGTTTCTGCCGCTGCAAACAGTTCTTGTAATTCTTGAACACGTAACATGCCTGAACGCTTAAATGCGGCATCGTAAACCACATCGGGCGTATACGACTCAGACCTACTGACATGCATATCCGTCAGCGGCAGATAGCGACCAGCCTTAAGCACGACCACGGGTTTTATCGACGCTGCCGCACGCGCTGCGGACATGAAGGCCCGCCCGTCCTGAATATTATCCACGTGCAATAAAATAGCTCGACTGCGGCCATCTTTGGCGAGGCAATCGAGCATATCGGCGATATCAATATCAGTGCTATCGCCCAAACCTAAAACGTGTGAAAAGCCCACTTTTCGCTCGCGTGCCCACTCTAGGGTGGCATTACAAATTGCAGCCGATTGCGAGATAAAGGCAATCTTACCAGGCAGCACAAGGGTATTTGCAACGCTTGCATTCAGGCCAATGGCCGGGACGATCATACCCAAGGCATGTGCGCCAATTACACGTACTCCATACTCTTTTAATACCGTTAAAAATGGCGCTAGGCGCTCAGAGTCGCAAGCGCATAAGACCATTACGGTCGTACAGGCAGATTGAACAAGTTCCTCCGCTTGAATGGCACTAACATCGTTAATGTCGCAGATAATCGCGAGGTCAGGCGCGTCCTTTAACTTCCGAAGGTCTGGTGTGGTTCTTATGCCGCAAACTTTTCGCGCGTTGACGCTAACAGGCAAAATCGTGCCCTTAAAGTCTGCGGCTAATAGGTTGTGCATCACGCGGCCACCGATGGTATTTAACTCGGCACTCGCCCCTATCACCACAACTGAACGCGGGTGTAGTACTCGACGGAAGAATTTTGCACTCATAAAAAATCACTCGCTGCGCGTCGACAAAGTATTTTTATACTGTCATTTTATGATGTTTTTTGTGACGATGTTATACGATAGATCAAAAACCCAGCTTTCTGCCCACAGGCAGTGGAATCCGGCTGAATATCAGGCCTTATTTTGAGTCTAGCTTTGACTTAGTTTTGATATATCCCCAAGCTTTGTTAACATCCCTGCTCGCCAATAGCCGCAACGAGCAAGCCACCACCAATGAATATACTGCACACTTCCGATTGGCACCTAGGGCGCGCGTTATATGGCCGCAAACGCTATCAAGAATTTGAGGCATTTTTAGACTGGCTCAGCCAAGAATTACTTACGCAAAAAACAGATGTACTGCTCATCGCAGGCGACATCTTTGACAACAACACCCCTAGCAACCGCGCACAATCTCTGTACTATCAATTTTTATGCAAGGTCGCAGCATCTGCTTGTCGACATGTGGTGATTATTGCCGGTAATCACGACTCGCCCACTTTTTTAGACGCACCCAAAACTTTATTGCAAGCTTTGAACGTGCACGTGGTTGGCGCCATGACTGAGCAGGCTAAAGATGAAGTCTTGCAATTAAAAACCTCCGAAGGCAAAACCGAACTTATCGTCTGCGCTGTTCCGTATCTACGTGACCGCGATATACGCACCGTAGAAGCCGGTGAAAGTATGGAAGATAAAGAACGCAAATTACGCCAAGGCATTGAACAACACTATGCCGAGGTAGTTGAACACGCTGTCGAGCTGCGCCAACAACTCGGTGACCCAAGCATCCCGATGATAGGCATGGGGCATTTGTTTACCGCAGGGGGTAAAACCGTGGACGGCGACGGCGTTCGTGACTTATACATCGGCTCGCTCGCTCACGTTACCGCCAGTATATTCCCAGAAATTTTAGACTATGTTGCTTTGGGGCATTTGCATGTTCCCCAGCGCGTTAATCGCTCTGAGCACATACGTTACTGCGGCTCCCCAATTGCCATGGGTTTTGGCGAGGCCAAGCAAAATAAAATCGTTCACATCATCAAATTTACCCCCGGTAAACTTGCAGGTGATCCACGTCCGATGCAGGTCAGCCAAGAAGGCGTGCCTAAATTTCAAGCCCTAGCGCGTATTCAGGGAGATTGGCAGCACATTAACGACAGCATTCAAGCCATGCTCGTCCGTAACGACGGCAACGACAGTATTTGGCTAGAGATCACATACGATGGGCAAAGCTATCTCAGCGACTTACGTGAACGCATTGATAACTTGGTCGAGGGCAGCGCGATTGAGGTATTACGCATCCGTAATTTACGCCTCGCAGAGAATTTAATCGAACAAGCTCACGCCGGGGAGACGCTTGACGAGTTGAGCCCTGACGAGGTTTTTGAGCGCCGCCTCAATGCAAGCGATATTCCAGAGGAGCAACAACAAGCGCTCAAAGAATCCTATCAATACGTATTAAACGCCCTAGCCCAAGACGACGCCAATGCCGAATAACCCCCTAGACTGTCTATAAAGAGCACTGCATGCGAATACAACATATCCGATTTAAAAATTTAAATTCACTCGTAGGTGAATGGACAATCGATTTAGATCATCCGGCATTTAGTAACGACGGCATTTTTGCCATCACCGGTGCCACCGGGGCAGGTAAAACTACTATTTTAGATGCCATCTGCTTGGCGCTTTACGGGCGTACACCACGCCTACCTAAGATTAATAAAAGCGCTAACGACATTATGTCCCGACAGACCGGGGAATGTTTCGCAGAGGTAGTATTTAGCAACCATAGCGGCCAGTACCGCTGCACATGGAGCCAACGCCGCGCCAGAGGAAAAGTCGAGGGGGAATTGCAAAGCCCAAAACATGAAATCGCCGAAGCTGTTGGCGGAAAAACACTCGAAGAGAAAATACAGCGCACAGGTAAACTCATCGAAAAAATTACCGGCATGGATTTTAATCGCTTCACGCGATCGATGTTATTGGCACAAGGCGGCTTTGCGGCTTTTTTACAAGCATCACCTGATGATCGTTCAGATATTTTGGAGCAAATAACCGGCACTGAGATTTATAGCGAAATATCCAAACGCGTTCACAGCATGCGCCAACAAGAGCAGCAAAAACTCGACACCCTCAAAGCCAGCTTAGACGGAGTACAACTGCTAACGCCAGAACAAGAAAAAAACCTACAAGCTGAGCGAGAACAAAAAAACCACGTCGAAATAGAATTAAACCGTGATATTAACGACACGCAAAAAAACCTAAGTTTACGTAATACGATGTTAACGCTTGAGCAAGAGCAACAGGCAATCCTCCAGCAAACCCAGAATCTAGAAAGCCAGTTACAAACTTTTGCGCCCCAGCAACAGCGTCTAGACCAAGATGCACGCGCTTTAACACTCGCAGGTGAATACGCGCAATTAAATGCCCTACGCCAAGCCCAGCAAAAAGATCAGCATGCGCACACACAAAATCAACACGAGCTTCCGAAGACCCAGCAAGCCTTAAAAGAATGTGACGTGTACTGGCAAGAGACACAAAAGTATCTACAACAACAAAAAGATACCCTGCGTAGTTTCGCCCCCATATTCGTCCAAGTCCGAGCGCTAGATGTCAATATTCATGCGCAGCAAAACGTCATCACCCAAGCCGCTCAAGATATTACCGCTAAAAACACGGCGATTAATACCCAGAAAACACAAAACCAACAATATCAAACACAGCTTCAGTTCTCACAAACCGCGCTAAACAAGCTGAATGTGCGGCTCGAAGAGACTCAAACACATGCCACCTTAGTCGAGCAATTTAGCCGTATTGATGAGCGCTGCCAAACACTGAAACAGCTCAGCCAACAGCACTATGA
>NVXL01000206.1 GCA_002746115.1 Alteromonadaceae bacterium | reverse complement strand
TCGTACTCTTGATATGACACACTACCATCAACACCCGTAAGCGTAATTTCATTCCCGAGTGCATCGTACTTGCGTGTGGTTATTAAGTTTTCAGACCCGTCATTAACCAGCTCTATCGACACGACTTCATGAACCCCGGGTTCAGCTCCTTCATAATTGGGGTTGTAATAATAAGTCGTATTGTTGAAACTGACAGACAAATACCCCGGCTGGCTATTGCGGCTCAAGATTGAACCGGCCACCACTGTTTCACTTGAACTCGGGAGGGAATTATAAGTAGCCGTAACATGCTGGTACTGCTCTCGAACTCGCCCTGCAATGTCGTACTCTTGGTATGACACGCTACCATCGACACCCGTAAGCGTAATTTCATTCCCGAGTGCATCGAACTCACGTGTGGTAATTAAGTTTTCAGACTCAACGCCGAAGTCACGCGTCTCACGCACGGTATTACCAAGAACATCCATTGAAAAGGAGGTAACCGGCAATACCAAAGACTGCGAACTTGTTCTAAAGGGATCGAGTGCATCCACATATGAAACGTCCTCTATCGCATCACCCACTAGGTCAGCGGTAACGGCCATGCGCTCTGGCTCGGTAATTGAAGTAACTTGCCCTTGAGTATTGTATTCATAACGAGTGACGTTGCCCACACCGTCATAACTGGCCAGCACGTTTCCTAAAGCATCGTAATCATTATGACTTATTACGCGGCCATCGCTATCACGCTCAACAAGGGGAATGTCTTCAAACGACTCTGTACTCTCGTTCCAGCGTTGATAATCGTAGCTAGTTTGACGCTGCTCTGTTTGGCGATTCAAGCGGTCGTAGGAAAAAAGAAGGGCGCGGTCATCATCCGAAATTTCAAGGCTTAGCGCCGTGACAAGGTCGTCAGAGTTCGCGGCAATAGCCGAAAAAGCTAAGGTATTCGCGGATACCGCTTGGGCATATTCCGTTGTGCCGGTGACGCTCCCAAACATGTCGTAATCGTTAGCCGTTACGTAACCCAAACCATCAATATTGACGGTTTGACGACCAAAGACGTCAAATATATTAATACTGCTATTCCAATCTTGCGGCGCCAACTCGGGGCTAGCGCCCAAGCCAATGCGTACATGCTCAGAGCTCAACTCGCCAAAAGCGTTGTACACAAAGCGCCTTTCTGGGCTCGCCGTTGTATCATCTAAAGCATTCAAATCGCTTGGTTTATCTGAGCGGGTTAGATTGACGTAAGTGCGAACATTATCTTGCACTACGCGGATTTTGCGCCCTAAGTTGTCATATTCAGTGGTGATGTGGCGGTCATTATTAACATCCAAACTCACTTGACCTTGAATACTGTCGGCACTCATAACGCTAGCGTTAGTCGCGCTGCTAATACCGCTAATACTATTGGCGTGGCGGGTTAAGCCTATTTGATCACCAAAGCGGTTGTACTCGTACGCCGTCACGTAATTTTCTGCGTCAACCTCAAAAGTCATGCGGTTAAGTGCGTCATAACCTTTATATTGTGAGACGAATTCTCCAACCCCTACGCCGACATGATTAGCCACGGCATTGCCTAGCGCATCATAAACCACACGAGTCGTGCGCTGAAAACCAGCGACTAAGCCGTCATCTTGAAGCTCAAAACGTCCTTTTTCTTCATCATAGTAACCGGCATCGATAATTTCAGTTTGACGATTTAAGGCATCAAAGCCATATTTCACGGTACGCGCTTCGCTATCATCAAGACTGTAATCCGAACCGTTATTCGTTAGTACGATCAAACCTTCAGTCATAGCCGTCACGTTGCCAAAGGCATCGTAATCCATATGCACGGCGGTGCTCAGCTCGCTGGCGATACCCGTTTGAGGATCTTGACTGGCAAGCAATACCGCACTCTCTGGGCGAATCTCGTCAGTTAGTTGGTTAAGTGCGTCGTAGCGATATTGCCAAACACCATCATGATCATCATCATCGAGCTTGTTAGTAAATTGGGTGCGGTTGCCAAAGGCATCATATTGGTAACTTTCAGTGTTGAGCAATGCATCTTCACTCCCCACTAGCAGACCGCGTTGGTCGTACTGATAACGCTCACCTCGAATACTACTATCTTCGCCACCAAAGGCTTGATCAGGGTTTTGGCTAAATACGATCGAGTCTAAGCTGGTTATTTTAGACGCATTTTCAACAAAGTTACCGGCATAGTGAGCCGTATCGGCTAGATCAATGTCGTAACTCAGCTCGCTAAGCTCCTCACCATAGGCGTTGTATTGTGTTTGGCTAAGGGTCTGCTGGTTTTGTATTTGGTAGCGCTGCTGCCCGAATGCGTCATAGAYATACTCACTACGACGATCTTGTTCGTTATCTTCGCTACCSGCTTTAAGGATGATTTGAGTRCGATTGCCAAGGGAGTCGTACTGGTACTCGGTCACGCCGCCTTCGGCATCRATAAGGCSYTKCTGACGRCCTAAARCGTCGTACTCATAAGTGGTAAYRCGGTCGTCATTGTTTGCATCKCCATGACGTGTAACGGTCAYCAARTTGCCTAAKTCATCGTACTGCYGGCTAGTTACCGCSCCTAAAGCATTGGTRATAGTCTSTTGGCGACCATTGCCATCATAGCTGTARTGGGTGSTTTGATTGTTTGGATCAYTAYCAGCAAGTAAGGCGCTCAATATCTCATAATCACGATCAGCGGGGKCTTTTAGAGYRYTAGGCTGAAGTGCTTGCGCATARCGCGTGCTCTCGCTGASCTGACCAAATGCGTTATAAGTGCTGTGAGTAACACCGCCRAGCGCGTCGATGCTTAATGCAAGACGATTATTGTGGTAAACAAAATAGCTACGAATATTCTGMTCGTCGTTAACAATGGCAYTACTGTCGTTTGCAGGTAGATGTTTGCCTAAGGCCGTATCGATGTCGGCTTTGCTGTTTGAACTGGTATTGGGGGCTTGCGCGTAGGCGATCTGTTCAATCACCTTACCGAGAGTATCGTAGACGTTTTCGGTCAAATAACCTTTGGCGTCAAAGCTGTATATCGACCGACCATTATTGTCATAAATAAAGCGGGCGGTATTGCTATCCATACCGGTCAATTGCGTCAGTACAGCATCAACTTTCAAACTGGCTTTGCTATCGAGTAATACGCCGCTATCCGCCAGAATGGCGTTAACACCGGTCTCGCTATCCATATCACTCAATGGATTCGCGTAACGCTTGGTCTCAATCGTATTGCCTAGGGCATCGTAACGATTTTCGCTGACGAGCCATTGCTGATTACCTGTAGCGTCTTTATCGCTGGTGCTGAGGGTAAAGCGTAAACGGTCATTGTTATCGTATACGTAGTAGCTTCGACGGCTATTACCGGCGTTTTCTGCCCCGCCTCGATTCCAGTTTGCGAAGTTGTAACGCGCATCACGGGTATCATCAAGGTCATTCGCAACGGTGCTGTAAAGGGTATCGATGATTTCGGCTTCAGTGATGCCCTCATGACGTATCGCGGCAATGCTTTCTGCGGAGATAAAATCATCAAACCGACGTATCTCTTTAAGGTTGCCGTCTGTGGCATAGACATTTTCGCTCACAACCCAATCATTGCCGCCACCGCTTATCGTGAAACGCTGGCGGCCTAGGTTGTCATAGGTGCTATAGCTAACGCGATCATTTGCATTACTGCTACCGAGATAACGGGCATCCAGTGCTTCAGTATCCAGCACGGCAAAATCGGTGCTAGTCGTGAAATATTGCGTGCTACTTGTGACCTGCCCAAAGGCATCATACTGGGTGTTCTGTACCTGACCTTCGGTGTTAACCGTATAACTTAGACGACCAACGCTGTCGTAAAAGTAATGATCGACACGGTTATTACTATCGAATTTATTTAAGGCATCTTCGAGCGCACTTTTACTGCGATTAAGCGGGTCATCAAGGTTGATAGCGAGTGAGGTATCGGCGTAACGGATGGTGCTCGTCACCTGCCCTAGCGCGTTGTACTCGGTGTGTGAAATACCGTTTTCGGCATCAATGTTAAATGTGTTGCGACCGAAAGCATCGTAAACGCTATAGCTGATACGATCATTGACGTTGCTACTGCCGAGATAACGGGTATCAAGTACTTCTGTATTAAGCGCAGCAAAATCGGTGCTGGTCGTGAAATATTGCGTCACACTTGTGACTTGCCCAAAGGCGTCATACTGGGTGTTCTGTACCTGACCTTCGGTATTAACCGTATAGCTCAGACGACCAACGCTGTCGTAAAAATAATGATCGACACGGTTATTACTGTCGAGTTTATTTAAGACGTCTTCGAGGGCACTTTTACTGCGATTAAGCGGGTCATCAAGGTCGATGGCAAGTGAGGTATCGGCGTAACGCCTAGTGCTCGCGACTTGCCCTAACGCGTTGTACTCGCTTTGTGAAATACCGCCTTCGGCATCAATGCTATAGGTATTGCGCCCGAGAACATCGTAAACAAAATAGGAGTGGCGCTTATCGCTGGTATTGTCAGTGAGTTTGGCCGCAATGCTGCTTTCTTTATAATCCGGCTGGCCAGCCTCATTAAGAAGCGAGGGTGCCACGGTATAGGCGATTTGCTCAATAACGTTGCCTAAGACATCATAACGACGCTCTTGCACATAACCATCACTGTCGATAGTAAAACGTAGACGATTGAGGCTGTCATAGGCAAAATGCTGGTTTTGGGTAGGAACATTGCTTAGCGCATTGGCGACAGCAATATCGGTGATCAAACCCGTAGTGATATCCTGCAACGAATCAATTTGACTATCGTTAAGAGAGCCTTCGTATCGACGTGTCTCAACCAGGTTGCCAACCTCGTCAAATACGCTCTCGCTAACGAGCCATTGGTCACTATCAACACGACTAAGGGTGAAGCGCTCACGTCCATTGCTATCGGCAATCAAGTAATTTTGGGCATCACGACTGTCGGCTAATGGCGGAACAAAAGTTGATAAGAAGTCATTATTATCGCTGACCGGCTGGCGCGTATAAAACGCTGTTGTCGCGTATAAACGCCCGTTACTGTCGTAATCAAATCCGCTGACACTGCCCTGGGCATCAATTTGATAGCTTAGTTGATTGGCGGCGTCATAGACTTGCCAAGTGCTATTGCCATCGGCGTCGGTGGTTTTAGTGAGATTACCCGAGTTGTCGTAATAGAAATACGTGCTAATCGCCAGGCCGTCGGGGTCTAGCGTGCGGCTGACCTGCTCACCGCGGTTATTGTAGGCATAGGCGGTGACCCGTTGAGCGGGCTTATTTTGCGTCCCTTGTTCTTCGCGAATCAGTTCACCTAAATTGTTATAGGTGAATGTAGTGACCAACTGTAAGCCACCCTCCTGTGAATCAA
>NVXL01000205.1 GCA_002746115.1 Alteromonadaceae bacterium | reverse complement strand
TTTGATACTGACTTTGACTGAGTAAAATCGCCGCTTTGGTATCGCTGAAAATAAATTTACTTCTGGGCTTGGGATATTCTGGCGAAATGGGCACATAAACCCCTCCGGCTTTGAGCACAGCCAAAATGCTAATCACCATATCAACACCACGATCAAAATACAGACCGATTAAAGTATCCTTAGGCATAGCGTGCTGATGCGTCTCAGCGAAGCGTGAACGAATCACATGAGCAAGTTGATTAGCACGTTCATTAAGTTCACGATAACTTAAACGCTGGCTCTCAAAAACCAAAGCGGTATTATCCGGTGCTTGCAGCACTTGGGTTTCAAACAACTGATGTAAGGTTGTCTCGGGGTTTTGCGCTTCGGTTTGAGTCCAGTCATGCAAGAGCATGTGTGACTCAGCCTCATCCAATAATGAGATATCCTGATGGGGCTGGTTCGGCTCGGTGCTTATTGCCGTGACGATACATTCCAGCTGTTTAAGTAAGCGCCCTGCTTGTGCATCACTCAGCCAAGCCAAGTCATAACTTAGCCTGAGCGATACCCCTTCATGGTGCTCAAAAGCGACCACTGACAATGGGTAATCCACTTTTTCAACGGCTTGACGAAATGCAATCTCGCCGCCAATGCTCTTCTGGGGCTCATTAATTTGAACCTCCCCGGTTTGAGTTTGCCCGCTATCCACAGGAATCGGGTAATTTTCAAACACAAACAAACTATGGAAGAGGCGCTGACCCTCTTTTTGTAAGCTCGCCAGTGAGACGCTACTGTGGCTGTTTAATGCCGCGATTTGCTGTTGAATTTCCTGCAATATTGCAGAGCTCGTAGCCGTCTCGGCCCAATCTATTGCCAATGGTAAGGTGTTGATATACAAGCCGACACTCGACTCGATGCCCGCCACCGGAATATCCCGACCGGACACGGTGGTGCCTACAATGGTTTGCTCATCTCGCGTGTAGCTTTGCAGGAGTTTATGCCACGCAAATTGCATCGCCACATTTAGGGTAATCCCTTGTGTTTGGCACATCGCTTTGAGTTGGTGGTAATGCTCACCCTGAACCGTCAGTAGCTGTTCTTTCGGCTGTTCAACCACGGTTGGCTGGCTTAAATCTAATGGCTCGCTTAGCAGGGCATTAATGTCGTTAATACCCGTAAACCTTGATTTTAAATTATCCCAATAAGCCTTGGTTTTTTCCTCTTGTTCAACCGTCCAGCGCTGCGCTTCAAAATAAGCGGTTTCTGGCGTAACACTCGGTACWGYCCCYTGCACYAATTGATCATAATAATCATGMACSGTTTGCAGCACTATYGGTGAACTCCAACCGTCYGTGATGCCGTGATGCTCGGTYTTAAGCACGGTGACYAYSTTATCGTGCTGTTTAATCAGGGTAAAWCGAATTAARCCCGGCTGCGCTAAATCAAAAGGCTGCGCTCGGTCTTCACGCTGAATTTTCGCAATCGCTTGGTCGCGCTGATGCTCAGAGCAAGCRCTAATATCTTTCACGCTAAAGTTTTTATCCGTRATACAGGGCTGCGAAGAAAATACCTGCAAGATCTGGTCTTGCCAATCAAAGGCCATTCTTAATATGGGGTAACGCAGGGAGGTCAAGCGCCATGCTTCTCGGTAAGCCTTAAAGTCTAAGCCTTGCTGATAATCTAATAACAACTGCACACGGTAAGCATCGTCTTGTGGCTGACTAAGGTAGTGATATACGAAGCCCTGCTGCAAGCTGGTGGCCGGATAGATTTCAGCTATTTCATGCTCAAGCCCTTGTTGGAAGCGCTGTTGTAAATGGCGGAGGTGTTCAATTGCTAAGCCTCTCGTACCATAATCGCTCGGCGTCTTCAGGCCGCCTTGCAATGCCTGCAACTGCCCTTGCCGTGTGACCGCTTGTAGCGCGGCTTCAAAGGCCTTGGCAAACTGCTGCGACAACTCGGGTGACAGTCTAGACACAACACCAAATTGCAGCACACCGTTTTGCACGGCGCCGTTAATATTCAGCAATAAATCATCGGTATTTTTTGAACCGATCATTTGCCCTAGGCCTTCACTGACCAGTTGGCACTCTACATGGGTCGAGTTGTCGGCTTGATCCCCTGTTTGAGAACCTAACTGCCCTAAATAATTAAAACTAACCGTCGGCAGCTCTGCATTCAGCTCGTCCGTATTATTTAATGCCCCAAAGCCAATACCTTTATTTGGTATCGCGCGTAACATTTCTTTGGTTTGAATTATGGTGTCACTGACGTGTTTATCCGCAAGTAATTTCACCGGAAATACCGTCGTAAACCAACCCACAGTGCCCGATGTATCCATGCCGCCCTGCTCGGGCTGTGCACTGTCAATGGCTTCTCGGCCATGACCTTCAAGCGTAATATGGTTAACATCACGACTAAACGTCTGCTTTAACGCAATCGCCAAAGCGCTCAGTAGTAAATCGTTAATTTCACTGTAATAACCTTGGTTCGCTTGTCGCAGTAAAACATCGGTCAAGTCCTCCGACAGCCCGACGGCAAAACTTTCATCGGCCTCAAGCGCTGGCAATGGTGCCTGCTGGGCGACCACATCGCGCCAGTATTTGGCCTCGCCTTGGTGGTTTTCCCCATACGCCTGCACCGCTTCAACCCACTGACGATAACTGCTGGTCTTCGGTGGCAATGCCTGCCCATTAAGCAGCTGCTGCATGTCCTGAGCTATGATCCGCCAAGAGACACCATCAACAATTAAATGATGCAACGCAAAAAACAAGCGCGCACTACCATCGCTGTAACCCGACAAATGCCCAACCCGCCATAAAGGACCTTCGGCATAATCAAAATCACTTTGCCACATACTTAACAATCGATGTAACTCGACATCATGTTGCTCTTGGCTAAACAAACGAATATCAGCCGATACCAAGGGAGCCATGCAAGCCCCAAGCGAGGGAGAATAGCGTTGTGACCAGCCCTGCTCGCTTTGCTCAAAGCGGCAACGCAGCATGTCGTGGTGCTCGGCTAATGCCGCCAATGCTTGCTCGATCTGTTGAGCATTAATGTCCGCTGGAATGCGCAGCATAAACGCCTGATTCCAATGCTGGGGCTCTGCCAGTGATTTATCAAAAAACCACTGCTGTATCGGCAGCAAGGGAAAATCTCCGCTTAACAAGCCTTGCTCAGCGGCAATCTGGCTACTGGCATCATCCCCCCTGCTGCCAAGTAAACTGGCTAACTGGGAGACCTTAGGCGCGTCAAAAATATCCTTAACTTGTAAGGTAAATCCGGCTCGACGCAATTTGGCCACCAATTGAATACTGACAATCGAATCACCCCCAATACGGAAGAAATTATCGTCAATACCAACTCGCTCTAAGCCTAAAGCCGCTTGCCAAATAGCACACAGCTGTATTTCAAGTTCATTGCGTGGTTCAACATAGCACTCGCTCTGAATAAACTCGGGTTCCGGTAAAGCACGGCGGTCTAGCTTTCCGTTAATCGTCAGTGGTACAACATCAATTTTGGTGAACGTCACAGGTATCATATAATCAGGCAAGCTGGTCGATAACGCCGCTTTTATGCTGTCAATATTAATATCAAGATCAATAGCTTGTGACGAAACTAAATAAGCCGCAAGGTAAGGCTGCTTGTTACCACTTGTGCGTACTCGATCGATCACCACCGCTTGATCAAGCTCTGGCAATGCTCTCAGGGCACTTTCGATCTCGCCCAACTCTATTCTGAAGCCGCGTATTTTCACCTGAAAATCATTACGGCCAAGATATTCAATTTCACCGCCATCTTTTTTCACTAACCAGCGTGCTAAATCCCCCGTTTTATAGAGGCGGTCATAACCTTTGAGCTTATCCTGCTTGCTTGCAAACGGATTGATGATGAATCGCTGTGCGCTTAAATCTGGGCGATTCAGATAACCGCGCGCCAAACCTGCGCCACCCACATACAGCTCACCCAATGCTCCCGGTGGTACGGGTCGGTTTGCCGTATCCAACACATATAATTGGGTATTATTAATTGCCCGACCAATATTTCGGGGGAGATCCCCCGGTTGATACTGATGGGCAGAAGCACAAACTGTCGTTTCTGTCGGACCATAGGCATTAAATACCCGGCATTCCCCCCCTGCGCTAAAGCGCTCAAGCAACTCTGATGAAGGCGATTCACCGGCGGAAACAAGGGTTTTTAAGGACGCCAAATCCTCCGCATCCATTAATGAGAGCATTGTGGGCGGCAAGGTCGCCATTTCGATTTTAGCCTGACAAATCAATTGTGCTGTCTCGTCTGCACTAAGGCGTTGTTGCTCGCTACATAGATACACGGTTGAACCATTAAATAATGATACAAATAGTTCAAATACACTGGCATCAAACACATACGAGGCAAACATCAACGTTCGTTTGCACTCTGCCGCCGCAAAACATTGATTTTGTGCAGCGCTTAAGTGGGCGATATTTTGATGGCTGATCATCACGCCTTTAGCTTGGCCCGTAGTACCCGAGGTGTAAATTACGTAGGCTAAATCTGTGACACTGTGGGCGAAAGAAGGATTGGACACAGGCATTTGTTTTAGTGCATTTATTTCATCTGCGGCTAACAATACCGCCGGTTGATCGGAGGTTTCTGTCCATTCGGTCAATAATGCTAAATGTCGCTGTTGGGTAATAATAAATGGAGCCTTGGTATCTTCAAAAATAAATTTGGCTCGCGCTTGCGGGTATTCAGGTGAAACTGGCACCCAAGCGCCACCGGCCTTAAGCACTGCAAGTATGCTCACGACCATCTCAACGCTACGATCAAGATAAAGCACTATTAAGGTGTCTGCGGATATAGCTTGCTGGTAACACTGCTGATAGTGCTGAGATAGAGCGTGCGCTAATTGATTGGCTCGCTCATTAAGCTGACAATACATTAACTGTGTATCTTCAAATACCAGAGCAATGTCATTCGGGTTTTGTAGTACCTGGGCTTCAAATAACTGGCACACACTGCTTTGTGGATACGGGGCATCCGTCTGATTCCAGTCGTACAATACTTTGTTGCGCTCTTGGCGAGATAATAATTGAATATCCACCACGGGCAGGCTTTGCTGCTGGGCATCAACAAACGCAGATAACACCTGTTCGTAAATTGCTGCCATTCGCGCAACGCTAGCTTCATCAAACAAACTCACAGCATAATTAAAACAGCCGGTAATAACGCTGTTGGTATTCGCGTTAGTTTCGGTGCTGGTGTCGCCTGTATTACTGCGAACATCGCTGACAGACAAACTCAAATCAAACTTGGCCGGGCTATAAAAGTTTTGCTCGCCAACGTCTAGATCTACAGTATCCACATCTGCAGCACTGACATCCGTAAATACGGAATCCTGATTTTGGCTGCCAGCTTCGGTTTGGTGCTCACGGGTATCCGATTGCTCGCCACTATGCGCGGTAAACATCACCTGATAAATCGGATGACGACTC
>NVXL01000037.1 GCA_002746115.1 Alteromonadaceae bacterium | reverse complement strand
TTCATCTAGAACATTATTGACCCGTACTTGAGATTGCCGTAATTGACTCATGATTTCAGCAGAGGAGAGCAACTGAGAAGACTCTACGGAGTTAGGATAGCCACAGAAGGCATTAATATACTGCGCCTAGATGTCATTAACAGTGGCTTTAACATCAACTGGATCAGTCTGGATCTACGCAACATGGACGATGACCGAGACGGTGATGAAATCCCAGACCATACTGATAATTGCCCTGACCAACCGAATCCAAGCCAAGCCAATCACGATGGCGATGCCCTTGGCAACGACTGTGATCCCGATGACGATAACGACGGATTTAGCGATAGCGATGAAATTGCTGCGGGAACCGATCCTTTTGATGAAAACTCCTTCCCCACGGTTCTGACATTTGGCCTTGTCGGTAAACTCGAAGCGGAAAGCACTATCGATCATCATCCTGATGTTGTTATTGATGCGGGCACCGTGGGTTGGTTCGACGTAAACAGGTGGATGCATTATCGTTTCGATTTCAAGGCCGGGGCAAATTTGGTGCGTATTAACTTGGCAGATGGAAGCCCTGGAGGCACCTTTGAAATTCGCTTAGACAGCCTAGGTGGTCCGGTTATTGGAACCATAAGTCCAATAAGTACCGGCGGATGGAATACATACCTCACCCAAAACAGCGCAATAAGCCCCACTCACGGACTGCACGATGTGTATGTTGTTGGGACTGCGGGTACTGGTATTTGTAACTTTGATTATTTCGAGTTTTACAGTGTTATAGCCCCCGACGCGCCATCAAACTTAAGTGCCTTGCCGTCAGATACCTCCATAGATCTCGATTGGAGCGATAATTCCGACAATGAAACAGGGTTTAACCTTTACTGGTCAACCAGCGTTACCAAACCAGCTTCTCCGCAAATCAGCACTGGGGTAAATGTTGACCGCTTTTCTATCACAGGATTGAGCCCCGACACTAACTACACAATTTGGCTTGAAGCGGCTGGCGACGATGCTATTAACAGTGAAGCTGTATCCACCTCTGCAAAAACCACAGGCCAAGCTGTTGTTGAAGATTTCGTATTAATGGTCGTACCTGACACTCAGTTTATGGTCATGGACTTTTCTCACCAAGGTTCAGAGTTTGGGCAATATACCGCCCAAACACGATGGATTGTCGACGAAAAAGATAACTTGAATATCAAGTTTATTACTCACGTAGGCGACGTTGTTGATCATTCAGATCGTCAAAATGAATGGGATAGCTTCAAATCCGGATGGAGCATTATTGAGGATTCTGGAATTCCTTGGTCCATCGCACCCGGTAATCATGATACCAACTTACCCATGGGTGTCGGAAGCTGGGACAAATTTAATCAAGAGTTTCCTGCTTTCGGCTTTTTTGACAAACCTTGGTTTGGCGAAAGCTACCCTGCTGGCGAGTATGCCAACAACCTCAATTTCTTTGAAGCCTCTGGTATGGAGTTTATGGTGATATCCATTGGATATGGCATGAATGATGATGAGTTTAATTGGGCAAATCAAAAACTCAGGCAGCACCCCAACAAACGCGCAATACTTTCCACTCACGATGTTAATCGCGGACGATTTGTAGACTTAGCAAAACAAAACCCCAATGTCTTTTTGCTGGTATCAGGGCACTATTGCGCCCAAGAATGGCATAATACTTTTCAGAATAATGCCGGCCAAACCGTTCATGAGATTATGTCGGATTATCAATGCGGAAATAATGGATTTTTACGTTACTATCAATTTAAACCCTTAGAAAACACTGTTGAGGCATTTACCTACAAGCCACAAACTGGAGAATACTGGTGGGGTCCATCATCTAACTTTTCTTGGAACTATGATATGAATTAAACGCCAAGAACGACTTCATAATAAGGCCCACGTTAGTGGGTCTTTTTTTGTTAACGCCCAAGCGTCTGATAAAGCTCAGCATAATAGCCATTCTTTGAAATCAAACTTTGATGATCGCCAACCTCAACAATCTTACCTTTGTCCATAACAACAATCTTATCAGCGTTCTCAATAGTGCTAAGACGATGAGCAATTACCACAGTCGTACGGCCTTGTTTTAGTTTGTCGAGTGCTTGCTGTACGTGTTTCTCCGAGGTGTTATCCAGTGCGGAGGTGGCCTCGTCTAAGATGAGTATCGGCGCGTCTTTATATATTGCACGGGCGATGGCGATGCGTTGGCGTTGGCCGCCTGAGAGGTTGGTACCGCTTTCCCCTGCAATACTGTCAAATCCGGCTTCTAGCTGTTGAATAAACTCTTGTGCGTGGGCATTAATCGCAGCGCCTTGGAGCTTCCCTTGGTCAATGTCATCGTGATCTATGCCGTAGGCAATATTGGCCTTTAGGCTGTCGTTGAAAATAACAGTTTGTTGATTGACGAGGCCGACAATAGTTCGCAAGTGTTGTAATTTTAGCTTGTCGATGGCAACGCCGTCGATGGTGATGCTGCCTGAGGTCACGTCGTAAAAACGCATTAATAGATTGGCCATGGTGGTTTTACCACTGCCGGATTGTCCTACCAACGCAACGGTTTCACCCGATTTAATGGTGAGGTTAATGTTATCTAAGGCTTGCTTGCCATTGCTGTAGTGAAAGCCGACCTGATTGAAAACAATGTCCCCGCGTACATTTTCCAGTTGCTGCTGACCGGTGTCTGGCTCTTTGGCTAAATCGAGCATAGCGAAGATGGTTTCTGAGGCGGCAATGCCTTTTTGAATAATGGAGTTGATTTCACTTAAGCTGCGGATCGGGCGGGCGATGAGGCCTGCGGCGGTGACGTAAGCGACGGCGGCGGCGGGAGTGCCTTCCCAAAATAATAAGATTAAACCAAAAATCACGGCCAGCGCGCAGGAGGTGACAAAGTGCACGGTGGGGGTTTGCAGTGCGCTAACACGTTCGTATTTAATGCTGAATTTTAAGTTTTCATCGACGGCGGCGTGAAAGCGTTGCGACTCATGTTTTTCGGCGCAGCTGCTCTTTACAAGGCGTATCCCTTGAATACTCTCGGTCGCGATATGCGTCACTTGGCCGATGGTGTGCTGAATTTTACGGCTGACTCTTAAAAAGTAACGGCTCGCAAAATGAATTACTGCGGCTAATACTGGCGTGGTGATAAATAAAATGAGGGTTAATTTCCAATTTTGCGTGAGCAGCATGAAAAGTAGGGCAAGTAATGTGAATCCTTCTCGGAAGAGAATTTTACATGCGCGAGTGACTGCGCCGGTGACTTGCTCGATGTTATATATAATGAGTGATACCAACTCGCCACTATTGGTTTTATCAAAATAGCTCTGAGGTAAATGTACCAAGTGAGAAAACACGTTTTTGCGTAAGGTGTTAACGACACCTAAACCAACACGGCTCATAAAAAAGACGCCCACATAGGCACCGATGCCTCGGATAATACAGGCAATAATAATCGTGAAAGGGACAAGTAAACGGTTGTCGGTGATTTCCTGCGGTAGAAACTTAAGCGCGCTAGAGGTTTCGTGGTTGAGGGCATCAATAAAAAACTCGATGGTTTTTACCAGCAAGGCTTCCATTGAGCCAAACATGATAAAGCCGAGGACGCTTAGTAATAGATAAGCTTTGTATTGATAGGCGTAACCGAGCAGGCGGAGGTAGAGTTTGAAGTTTGAATCTTTACTCATTGAGAGTCTCAAAAGCCGGTGCTCGAAAGCACCGGCTTACTGATGGGGATGATTGTTGGTAGGGCAAACGGACTATTTGACCGGGGAGAGCCACTCGGTGTATTTGTCTGTTTTGCCTTTTACAGCATCGAAATAGCCGCTTTGAAGTATTTCGGTGACAGGACCCCGAGAGCCGCAGCCAATCTTGCGGCCATCAAGTTCACAGATCGGCAATACTTCTGCAGCTGTACCGGTGAAGAATGCTTCGTCGGCAATGTACATCTCGTCGCGCGTAATTCGCTTTTCGTGGATGGTGTAACCATTGTCCTCGGCGATGCGTTTAATGCTGTTGCGAGTGATACCGTTTAAGCATGAAGTTAGCTCAGGGGTGAATATCTGGCCGTTTTTCACGTAAAAAACGTTCTCACCACTGCCTTCAGCAACATAACCGTCAACATCTAATAGCAGTGCTTCTTCGCAGCCAGCGTCAAGTGCTTCGCGCAGAGCGAGCATTGAGTTGATGTAGTGGCCGTTGGCTTTGGCTTTGCACATGGAGATATTTACGTGATGACGTGTATAGCTAGACGTACGCACTTTAATGCCGTTTTGCTTGGCTTCGGGTGACATGTAGGAAGGCCAATTCCATGCGGCGACAATGACGTGAGTCTTGAGGTTGTCGGCACGCAGACCCATGCCTTCTGAGCCGTAAAAGACCATGGGGCGCAAATAGGCCTCGGTCAGGTCGTTTTCGGTGACGACTTGCTTCTGGGCAGCATTGAGCTCGTCTTTACTGAATGGCATTTCCATTTGCATGATATGAGCCGATTCGAAAAGTCGATTGGTGTGATCTTCTAGTCGAAAGATGCTGGTGCCATGATTGGCCGTGTCGTAAGCGCGCACGCCTTCGAAGACGCCCATGCCGTAATGTAGTGTGTGCGTTAATACGTGTACCTTGGCTTCACGCCAGGGTACGAGTTCTCCGTCAAACCATATAAGGCCGTCACGATCCGAGAACATAGTCAGTCTCCGTTTGCATTCGATAATAGGTGTTGTCTTTTAGCTCATCGCTTATAGCGTTAATGGCGAACTTAACATTTACGTTAAGGAGCTGCGCTACAAGGTAGGATAAGCTGTCTGGTGTTTTGTTATTGCGTTGCACTAACATAGTTGAACTTAACAGTTGTACTTATATGAGTCTAAAGGCTATGGGGCTAAAAAGTAGATTAAGCCTCGGCAATTAGCCTGTTCCATATGCGTATAACATTTGTACGCTCGCTCGCTAGCTGCGTATTGTCAATGGTGTTCGGCTGTTCTTGTAGCGTTAATCTGTGACTCAAAGAGCGGAAGGCTTTGTACGCTTCGGTAAGCTGATCCGCTTCTTGGGCGGGTATCAGCTTAGATTTGGCCAAGCATTCGAGAATACGGATGTTGTCTGTGAATGTCGCTAAACTTGGATCTGTATGTGCCCAAGCAAGAACCGTATATTGAACCATAAATTCAATGTCGACGATACCACCAGCATCGTGCTTTAAGTGAAATAGGCCTTTGTCTGCGGTTTTTTTATCGCTGCCCAGATGGTCGCGCATCTTTTTGCGCATCTCTAATACGCTGGTGCGGAGTTTGTCGAGTTCGCGTTTGTGGCAGAGGATGCGTGTGCGCATAGCGTTGAACTGCTCGGTAAGTTTGCTGTTACCGGCGACAGTGCGGGCGCGCACAAGTGCTTGATGCTCCCAGGTCCAGGCGGATTCAAGCTGGTATTTTTCGAAGCTTGCAAGTGAAGCAACGAGTAGGCCTGAATTACCCGAAGGGCGTAGGCGCATATCAACTTCGTATAAGCGCCCGTGGTGAGTGTTGGTGTTAAGTATGTGGATGATCTTTTGACCGAGACGCATGTAAAAGGTCTGATTGTCTATTGCACGGTCACCATTGGTGTACCCTTGGGTGTTGGCGTTGTGGATAAACACGAGGTCGAGATCAGAGCTGTGACCAAGTTCGATGCCGCCCATTTTGCCGTAACCTATCACAATAAAGTTGGGGTTTTCCTGCTCTTGGCCGTCGGGGTAGCCGTATTTTTCGGTAAGTTCGTGCCAGCATAGTGGCAGTACGTACTTTAAAATTGCCTCGGCTATCCAGGTGAGGTAGTCGCTAACTTTCATCAAGGGGAGGGCGCCGGTTACCTCACAAGCTGCGACACGTAATGCGTGGGCTGAGCGGAAATAGCGCAAGGCATCCATTTGTTCTTCTAAGTCGTCGGTGGGGATGCGCATCAATACTTGTCGTAACTCGGTTTCAAGCTCAGCTGTGTTCGGGGGTTGGTATAAGGTACTTTGGTCGATTAATTCATCTAGTAAAGAGGGGTGAACGGCTAAACGCTGGGCGATCCAAGGGCTTGCTAGAGTGAGCTTGATGAGTTGAGTTAAAGCTTCGGGGTTTTCAATCAACAGCAAAAGGTAAGCGCTGCGCCGGGCGATAGCTTTTATTAGCGGCAATAGTCGCTGTAGCGGTCGGGTTGCGGTTTCGGTGTTGCTGAGCCGCTCTAGCAATAGTGGAACAAAGCGGTCTATACGTTCTAGGCTAATGGCGTCAACACTGGCTAGTTGCGGGCATCGCTTTAGCTCTTGAAGTAATGCATGACTTTTGTCGGGTGCTTCGTGGTTACCGTCTTTTAGTGTTTGAATAAGGTGTTCAGGGTCTTCTGATTCACTATCAATTTGGAGCCAGAGGACCTCCCATTCCGGTGATGGGGTATTGTCTTCGCTGCTTGTTGAGGCGGGAGCGGCAATTAGGCCTTCAAATACATGGGATACGTGATCGCGATGGCGGGAGAGTTCGCTATAAAAATCGTCCCAATTAGTAAAACCCATTACGCGGGCAAGCTTGCCTTGTTCGGGTGGATCAATTGGCAGGCGCTGTGTTTGTTGGTCGTTATAGCCTTGGATGGCATGCTCGGTATTGCGTAAAAATATATATGCCGCCGTGAGTAGGGTGGTGTGCTCTTCCGGTAAGTAATGGAGCTTTGCGAGCATGGGCAGTACGTGTAGTAAGCGATTATCTTGCAGCTCAGTATCCCGACCACCACGAATGAGTTGAAAGGTTTGGGCGATAAACTCGACCTCTCTGATGCCGCCTGCACCGAGTTTAACGTCGTCGTTTAGTTTGCGTCGTTTGACTTCCTGGACGATCATTTGCTTGAGTTTACGCAAGGCGTCAATGACTGAAAAGTCGATGTATTTACGGAAGGTAAAGCTCTTTAATAAAGTATGAAGGGTGTCGATTTGGGCGGGTTGAGCATTGCTGGCAATTACGCGGGCTTTTACCATCGCGTAACGCTCCCATTCGCGGCCTTGTTTTTGGTAATAATCTTCTAAAGCTTCAAAGCTGCTAGCAATGGCACCGCTTTGTCCGTAGGGGCGCAGGCGCATGTCGACACGAAATACAAATTGATTATTGATTTTGGCGTCTAGGCTGCTAATTAACTTTTTGCCTAAATGGATAAAAAACTCTTGATTGTCGAGTGTGCGTTTGGCGCCTTGGGTTTCGCCTTTATCTGGGAAGCAAAAGATTAAGTCGATATCCGAAGATAAATTTAATTCTGATGCTCCGAGTTTGCCCATGCCTAAGACGAGCATTGGGACGGCTTCGCCTTCGGAGTTCCGGGGCAGGCCGTACTTTTCGCCTAAGGCTTTGTAGTGGTAGTCGAGAGTATGTTTGATGCAGCTTTCAGCAAAGTTCGATAGCTCTAAGGTGGTCTCCTGCATGGAGGCTAAGCGGTTAAAATCGCGCCAAATGAAACGTAACATGGCAATATTACGCTGCGTCCGCAGGTGATGATTAAACTGCGCTTCGTCTAGGGTTGTGGCGGGTGTGAGCTGCTCGATAAACTCCTGCTTGCTGATAGCTTTATCGAGCCTGCCACCCTGAATCAGTGCGAGCAACTGCTCTGGCGCGTGCAGTAATTGCTGTTGCGCAAAAATGCTACCGTCAAGTGTGCGGTTCAGCTGGGTTAGCAGTGCAAGATTTGAGCGGAGCGCTTGGCAGTATTGATGGTTTTGCTCGGTTGAAAGTTTGGCGGAAAAAGTGGTATAGAAAGTGGCTAGTTCGGGCTTGTCTGTCGAGATTTCTTGCCAAAGGCTTGTAGCAGTCATTTGGTAAATTCAACGCAGTGATAAAGTGGAATCTAAGCATACCGGCATTGGTAAGGTAAGCGCCTTGAGCATGCCTGTAAATGCGGCGCCTCTCAGGTTGTTTTAGCTGACGGTAAATTTGTCCATTTGCTGCTTGAGCTCATGCCCTTCGGTGGAAAGCTCGGAGGCATTTTCGGCAACGATGTTTGCGTTAGTGGCGACATTTTCTGAGAGTGTATAAATCGCCGTAATGATTTTACTTACCTCATTAGCTACCGCGCTTTGCTCTTCTGATGCCGTTGCGATCTGATGGTTCATGTCATTAATTGTACTGATGTTTTCTCGAATTGCGCACAGGGTTTCATCTACGCGGGAGGAGGTGTCGATGGTTTCATGTACCGAGATAATGCTTGTGTTCATGGATTGGTGCGCTTCGTCAGCTGCACGTTGGAGCTGCATTATAATGGATTCTATCTCTTCGGTGGACTTCTGTGTTTTTTGCGCCAAGGAGCGAACTTCGTCTGCTACCACAGCAAAGCCTCGGCCTTGTTCGCCTGCTCGGGCGGCTTCAATTGCTGCGTTTAAGGCTAGCAAGTTAGTTTGTTCTGCAATGGAGCGAATCACCGCCATGACTGAACCGATGTTTTCGCTATTCTCTTTTAGTACCTGGATTTTTCCTGCAGTGGCTTCAATTTGCCCGGTCAGTCTAGTAATTGTTGCTTGCGAAGATATCATCACTTTGGTTCCTTCTTCAGCCGCTTTGCTCGCTTCGCGAGTACGGTTAGCGGTCTCACCTGCTGAGCGAGCCACTTCTTCTGCTGACGCGGATAGCTGATTAAGTGCGGCGGCGATTTGCTCAATTTCTTTCAATTGCTGATTGGTGGCGTTCACCGTGCTATCGGTGGCACCTGACATAACGTCTACTTTTATGGCGACCTGATCGGTCACGACTGTGACGCTTTTGATAATACTGCTGATTTGCTCCATGACGCGATTGAAGTTGTGAGCCAGCTCGGCAATTTCATCGCCGCTCGTGGTTGGCAATCTGTAGGTGAGGTCGCCTCCGCCGTCAGCAATTTCTTCTAACGATTTGGATATATGTAATACCGGGCGTACGATAAGGCGCTTGGTGAGTAAAAATACCACTAACATGCTAAATACCATCAAAATAGCAATAATCATGATGCTTAATGTGATTTGACTGCTTAGTACCAACTCCATCTGTGCTTTGGAAAAGGTAATATTATAAAGCCCAATGACTTTCTCTTCGCGAACGATTTCAACATCAGTCATGATGTGTTTTTGAGCGCGGTCTTCACCATCGGGAACCGCTTGAGCTTTCGCCATAGGTTTGCCCCTATGGTCGGTAAGTTCAATCGAGGAGATAAGTTCTGTTGCGACGAGGCTCTCTGAAATGGCTTCGATTTGCTGGAAATCGTAAGCGAAGACAGGTTCGAGCATTGATGAATTAATTAATGCAATTTGTGCTTGAATATCTCTATCAAATTTATCTTGCTGAGTATTCGATAATATTTGATAATTTACCACTAATACCAAGCCGGAGACGATGGCGATAGTTGTAATAAGAACAACCATCAATTTCGTCGATAGAGATCTTTTCATATGTCGTTTCCTACAATTCTACGCGGTTTATCTTGTTTGATTTACGAGCCATTTATTAGGAACATATTCGTACTGTTGTTTTAGTTCTTAGCGCTACCTAATCGCTGTAAAGCTCCCTAGCTTTTTGAAAAGGCGGAAAGTTGAACAGTACTCTTATAGCTAAGTGTAGCTTAGTGCCGTAAAAGTGCCGTAAAAGTGACCTAGATTCGCCTGTAAAGTTGCCTAAATACCCATTTAAAACGCACTGGTTATTTTGTCCTGTTCTCGCTGAAATTTTGAGGCTCAAGTTTGAGTGACACTGGGATTATACGGGGGGTGTTCGGCGGAATGAAGCCACTTAATTAATCCGGCTTTGGTGTTGGTTGGTAGATGGCGCAGCTATTTCTACCGGCATTTTTAGCTTCGTACAGTGCTTTATCTGCGCAGTCAATCCAGTTGGTTTTGTCGGTGATGGTGGCGTCTAACTCAGCAACGCCGAGGCTCACTGTGAAGCGGATTTCGTGTCGCTCATACACGACGATTGTCTTTTCCATCTGACGACGAATGCGTTCTGCGACAAGATTGGCGCCTTTGGCGTCGGTCTCAACTAATATCACTGCAAATTCTTCGCCGCCGTAACGGCCGCCGATATCAATGACTCGTATATTCTCTTTTAAAACTGCTGCTGTTCGCCGAATGACCTCGTCGCCACCGGGGTGACCGTAGGAATCATTGATTTTCTTAAAATGATCGATATCGAACATCAGCATAGAGGTGACATGTTGATGTCTAGAGAAGCGTTGGAATTCTTCGTCGAGCGATGTTTCCCATGTTTTACGATTGAGTAAGCCGGTCAAGCCGTCGATGCGGCTCAGGTAGTGAAGGCGTTTATTGGCTTGAGCTGTTTGCATTTTATTGACGGCGACTTCGGTAACGTCATAAATGATCAAGCAAATATGGTCGACTTTACCCGTGCTGTTTTTTAAGGGAATGATTGTGCTATTTTGATACATGAAGTCGGCAATACTGGTGATGGGGCGGTAGCTTTTAAATTTGAATAGGTAAGGGCGTTGCTCCCACGTGGTAAAGGCAGAGTTATGTAATTCCATAACGGATTGGGCTTTGCGGCGAAACCAGCTCTCCGGCAAATCCGGAAATTGTTCAAATAGGTTTTTACTCAGGACTTGGTCAGGCAGCTTGGCGCTGTGGTTCTGCATAAAGCTGTTCCACAGTTGAACATTAAACTTGTCGTCAAGGATCACTAAGCCGACGTCGATGTACTGAAGTACGTCCATTAACCAGTGAAAGTCTTTTAAAATATCCTTCGCATTTGCCATACGTAATATTGCCTAGGCTAAAAGGTAGTCAAGTTTGTTGAATAAAACACCGAGCGAGTCCTCAGTAATAATAATGAGTAAATCGCAGTTCACATTATATCCTTCGATGACATAGCTAATCTCTATCACTAGAGCGCTGTCCCAGCGAGCCTTATCGGTATCGAATAAAGATGAGATGCTCTGGTGTTGCCCAAGTACCATTGGCGAGCCAAAGCTGAACTCCATATCAATCTGCTCTGCGATACCTTTCAGGCATGCGCCGAACAAAACATTGGTGGTGTCCATCAGTAGTTCGCCCTCGGCTTGTGCGTCGGGGGCACTCTCATAATTCATTAGTTTGGCTAAGTCAGAGAAGCATGTGTCGTTAAAAAGTAGCATCGCTTCGCCGGAAATACCGCCGCCGATAAACCCTTGGCAGACGCCAGAAACTGACTCGTTGGTATCAATCGAGTGCAGAGCCATAGCAATATCTTGCGGGTGCATGATGTCGATGTGCGGAATTGGAAGCACCACAAATGTATTGAGTAGCCGCGCGAGTTTGTCGCCCGCTTGCCCCATGGCAACATTGGCGACCTCTTGTAGAGCATCTCTGTGAGTTTCGCTAATTTGTAACGTTTCGCTCATGCAGTTCTCGGGCTAATTTATTCAGTTCTATTATCTATTCTAGCCAGCTAGAGCTAAATTGCTGGGAAAAATTGTATTTGTTCACGTACAATTTCAATCTATATTGATTGTTAGCGCATTTCGCTGTCTACATCTTACCTAAAATATAGTTTTTTGCTCACCGCCTTGCCCTTAATCATAGGACTTTTTATGCAATACCGTGTCGTCCCTGTTACACCGTATCAACAAAACTGTTCGGTAATTTGGTGTTCTGAAACCCGCCGTGGTGCTGTTATTGACCCCGGGGGCGATATTGACAAGATAGAAGCGGTGATTCGCGAGGAATCCATCGATATTGAAAAAATATTACTGACGCATGGTCATCTTGATCATGTTGGCGGCACCGCTAAAATGAGCCAGACCTATAACGCGCCAATTGAGGGGCCTCATCGAGAGGAAGCTTTTTGGCTTAATGCCTTAGATGCGCAAGCGCAGATGATGGGGTTTGAGCCGGTAGAGGCATTTCAGCCCACGCGCTGGCTGGACGATGGGGACGAGGTAAGCGTCGGCGAGTTAAAATTACAAGTTTTCCATTGCCCAGGACACACGCCGGGGCACGTTGTGTTCTATCATCAGAACTCCAGTATGGTGTTTGTTGGTGATGTCCTGTTTAACGGCTCCATAGGGCGCACAGATTTCCCTCGCGGTGATCACCAGCAATTATTGGACTCCATTCGAACTAAGCTTTGGCCCCTCGGGGATGAGGTTACATTTGTTCCGGGGCATGGGCCTCAATCGACAATTGGTGTTGAACGTCGGCACAATCCATTTGTGGCCGATCATAATTTCGGATAGCCAAACACTAACATTTTATATGACTTTAGGGGCAGGGCATGAGTGAGCTAGACGCGGTACTGACTGAAGATTACGACCAAAACTATCATTTGTTTATCGAACAATCGCTCTCCACCGGATGTGTCTGGGGTTTGGAGGGGCCTGAAGGTTGGGCGCTTTGCCCTTCAGTTGGCAATGAAGAGCTCGATGTGATGCCGCTTTGGTCTCAACCTGAATTTGCCAAAGCCCAATGTGCAGATGAATGGCAGGACTACAAAGTTGTGCCGATCGCGTTAGAGGAATTACTCGATGATTGGCTGCCCGGAATGCATGACGATGTTGTGCTTGTGGGTCCCAATTGGAATGAGGAGATGGATGGTTCGGAAGTCGAGCCGCTGGACTTACTCGAAGATATTGATAAGGCCGCGACTGAGTAAATTCGCTGTTTTTATCTGTTTTGCTTAAAGCGCTGTGCGGCATAGGGTCAACTTATGTTATAACGGCAGCTATTGGTAATAACGCCAATAGTGCCCGCCACGCACGAGAAAACGGCAAAAATTAAGCACTCATGAGTAGTAAAATCATACCGTTCGATGCGGAAGAACAATTACCGCTAAAAGAATTTACCGAAAAGGCCTACCTCGAATATTCCATGTACGTGATTTTAGATCGTGCCTTACCGCATGTTGGTGACGGTCTAAAACCTGTGCAGCGGCGTATTATTTACGCCATGAGTGAATTGGGGCTTAAAGCCTCAGCAAAGTATAAAAAGTCCGCGCGTACCGTGGGTGACGTCATCGGTAAGTTTCACCCTCATGGCGATAGCGCAGCTTATGAGGCCATGGTCTTGATGGCTCAGCCTTTTTCCTACCGTTACCCTCTGGTCGATGGTCAGGGTAACTGGGGCTCGCAAGATGACCCCAAGTCCTTCGCGGCTATGCGTTATACCGAATCGCGCCTGAGCGCTTTTACCGAGGTACTGCTGACGGAATTGGGGCAGGGCACGGTCGATTGGCAGCCGAATTTTGATGGCACTATGAATGAGCCAAAAGTGCTGCCCGCACGCGTTCCCTCCGTATTGTTGAATGGCACCACAGGCATTGCTGTTGGCATGGCGACGGACATCCCTCCGCATAACTTGCGTGAGGTGGTAGAGGCCACGATTCATTTGCTGGAAAACCCTAAAGCGGATACCGCTGAGTTGTGCCAGTTTATTCATGGGCCTGATATGCCCACGAATGCCGAAATTATTACGCCACGAGCTGACTTGCAGCGCATCTATGAAACCGGACGTGGCAGCTTGAAAATGCGCGCTATCTGGCATCGAGAGGATGGCGATATTATTGTGAGTGCCTTACCTCATCAGGTGAGCGGCGCAAAAGTCGTGGAGCAAATCGCCGCACAGCTACAGGCTAAAAAGTTACCGATGGTGGCAGACTTACGAGATGAGTCTGACCATGAAAACCCGACACGATTAGTGATTATTCCTCGCTCAAGCCGAATTGATGCAGACGCATTGATGAATCACCTGTTCGCCTCGACGGATCTTGAAAAAAATTACCGTGTTAACCTGAATATGATCGGGATAAACGGTAAACCCGGCGTCCGTTCTTTAGCTAGGATCTTAACGGAATGGCTGAGCTTTCGGATGACGACGGTACGCCGACGCTTGCAGTACCGGTTGGATTGGGTGGATCGCCGGTTACATTTATTAGACGGCTTATTAATTGCTTTCTTGAATCTCGATGAAGTTATTCATATTGTCCGAACGGAAGACCATCCTAAAGCCGAGTTGATGGCACGTTTCGAGCTCTCAGAAGAGCAAGCCAACTACATATTGGATACCCGCTTACGTCAATTGGCTCGCCTCGAAGAGATGAAAATTCGCGGGGAACAAGAAGAGCTGGAAAAAGAAAAAAACCACCTAGAGAAAACACTTAGCTCTGAACGACGCATGAAGACACTGGTTAAAAAAGAGATGCTTGCGGTGGTTGATCAGTTTGGTGACGAACGACGTTCACCCATTGTTACGCGTGACGAGTCTGTTGCATTTAGCGAGACGGATTTGTTAACAAGTGACCCTGTGACGGTTGTGGTTTCTGATAAGGGGTGGATTCGCTCTGCCAAAGGGCATGAAATCGATCCCCGGGCATTGAGTTATAAAGCGGGCGATAGTTTTCGCTATAGTGCCTGCGGTAAAACCAATGAGCATGTTATCTTGTTTGACTCGACCGGACGCAGCTATTCCCTCCCTGCCCATACGCTGCCATCGGCACGTGGCCAAGGTGAACCATTAACAGGGCGACTAAACCCTGTTAGCGGTGCAACTTTTGAGGGAGTTTTGATGGGAGATATGAAGCAGTCGATATTATTAGCTTCTGATGCCGGGTATGGTTTCGTCGCGACGCTAGGGGATCTGCACACTAAAAATAAGGCCGGTAAATCGGCCTTAAGTATTCCTGAGGGCGCCAAGGTTTTACCGCCTTTAGTCGTTAAGGATGTCGAGCAATCTTGGTTGGCAGCCGCTACAAACGAAGGTCGTTTGCTCGTCTTTCCGCTGACGGAATTGCCGATGCTGGCGCGCGGTAAAGGCAATAAGATTATTAACATTCCATCTGCGCGAGTGAAGTCACGAGAGGAGTTTGTTGTGTCGGTGCAGGTGATTACTGAAAGTCAGTCACTTAAGGTGATTTCCGGTAAGCGCCATCTCAGTCTGAAGTATAAAGATCTTGAACATTACGTCGGTGAACGCGGTCGTCGTGGTAATAAATTGCCGCGAGGCTTCCAGAAGGTCGACGGTATGGATGTTGTTTAAATCTTAATGCTAAGTTAGCGCTCAGGCTTGGCATTAAGTATTAAGAGGTTGATGTTTACGTTGACCTTGTTTGACAAAGAACTGTAAGTTCGTAAATAGTTAATTGGCGCTGTCGCAACGCTTTTGGTTGCGTGCAAATGATAGAAATTGAATTGGAGCTTGGCGTAAATGTCTGGTTTTCGAAAATGTGGAAGGACTTCGGTTCAGTGTGAGATTACTTTGTCACACCAGAATCTAGGTTTAAATATCGACGCGCGTACACGAGATATCTCCGAAACGGGGATATTTGTGGCTAGCAGAGAGTTATCAAAGCATATTACTATCGGTGATGAGGTTGAAGCTGAGCTTCGCGCTGATATTGATCATATCAAACACGCTAATCTCATCGTGGTAAGGTTAACCTGTGATGGGGTTGGTTTTTCTTATGGTTGATGATTGGCCTTTCTTTTAAGTCTTCGACTCTACTTCCTGTAGCTGCCTCTTAAGTTGCCTTCGGTGTATTTGAGCTTTAAAGCTTCAATGATTTCCTAAGCGACTTTAAATGGCGGGAATTCTCTTCTTTACTCAGCGGCGGCAGCGGCTTTTCTTCTATCTGTTCTGGTATGGGCATTTTTAACTCCAGGCCAGCCACTACTTTTTGGCAGATTAACTCATATTCTCGCTTAAATATTGGAAAGGCAATGTATTCACTATTGCTCTGTAAAAAATACCAATCACAGGTTTTACCGGCATAATATACGGCAGGGTGCCGCCACCTATGCTGCACTTTGGGCGAGGGTGCGCTACAGGCTTCAATATATGCGCTGTGTACATCCGGTAGGCCACTGTTATTTTGTGCATCACAATGTTGAATCATCGTTTTGAGCGTCGGTAGATATTCACTCTGCTCGATGACCGACTTTGCGCCTCGCAACAACTCCTCAGGACTAAAACGCCCCAAGGTTTCAAGCCAGAGACGTTTGACCGAATTTAATTCAGTGTTGTTGCTAAAAGCTTTGTAAAACTGATTGTGGTAGTTGAGCTTAAACAAGGCGAAGACTTGATTGATCGCGTCAATCTGAGGCGTGCCGTTGTTTACTTTGGCCTTTGCTTGGGTGCTGCCCTTGCTTTGGCGAAGGTTAGTCTGCCCAGCTTCGGTCGGTGAGTTGTTCTTCAAGGGATATGTCTCGAGTCGGTCGGTTAGCAGTCGGTTGGCCTTGCGCGGATGCGGCTAGTGCATGGCGTTGAGCCCACAAACGTTTAACACGTTGTAAATAACGCGTGTTCCACGAGCTGTGAAGCTGGTTGGTGTCGCGCCAATAAAGGACAAATTCAGGGATTTGCTCCTGGGCGAATACAATGTCAATGTTGGCCAAGCGTAATACGTCAAATACATCTTCCGATGGCTGCCAGTCAATAGATATCGCCTTTGGATCAGTGCTGTGTTCTAGGGCACTGTTGTACTTCTTCCATTGTACGCGAATATGCTGGATGAATTTGGTGTTCCATGTTTTTAGGCGTTCACCACGCTCTTGCCAGTACAGGATAAACTCTGGAATAGAGTCTTCAATAAATTCACGATTAATACCCGCATGTTTGACGAGTACTTCCATGGCGTCTAGGCTTGGTTTCCATTGGGGGTCGATTGGAGCGTCATTCTCTTTTTTGTTCTGCTCGGCTTCGAATGTGCGCCACTGGCGTAGTGTGTGCTGCATGAACTTGGAGCCCCAAGAGTGATTGGCTTCACCGCGTTCACGCCAGTAGGTGATAAATTCGGGTACCTGGCTCATGGAAAATTGCTCATTAATGGCATGCTGAGCGAGTTGATCTAGCGTGGCTCGGTCTGGCTTCCAGCTGGCAGAAATGTGATTTTTACCTAAAAAGCCGGTTTGTTGTTCGCCTCTGGTGAAGCTGTGTGTCTGTGAGGCGTAGTTGTGTATTCCGTTTTGAGAGCCGTTTTGCTGGGGCTGAGCTTGTTCGTAGGGGCGGCTGACTTGATGGTTTTGTGCGGCAGCGCTGTTCTTTATGTTCGCCCAATTGCCATTGCCGCTGTTAGCTGTGTTGCTATTGTAGGCTGGGGCTGGGGCGTTGTTGCTGGTGTAGTTATTCGGTGCGGTATTCTGTTGGGGATGCGGGTCCGCTGGCGGATTTTGTGCCATGTGGGGTTGGGCATTGTTGTGATTACTTTGGGTGCTGGCGGTATTGTCGTTTGCGCTGTTGATGTTGTTGCTGGCGTTGGTAGTTGTCGGGTTGTTGCGATGTGCTCGCTCGTTAAAAGCAAACTTAAAGTGTGTTTCTTGAGCGAAGGCGCCAGAGGCTATAATTAGCACGCCTTTTTCTCGCAAACTAACGCTGACACGTTGCAGGTCGCGATTATCCCAAAAAGGCATAGCTTGTGCCAAGGTCTCTAGCGGAAGGTTGTACCAGTCAAAGCCGTTGTTATTTGAGGCGGTCACACCGGCGATTAAATCGTTCAATGCGGATAGAAATACACACTCATCCAAGCCAATAGTTGAGGCTAATGAGGGGTAAACAAGTATCGGTTTTTCAGGGAGTAATGTGCTTTTCATAAGTGGCGTCATTTTAGCATTAAATGGCTTTTACTGCATGTATATCGGGTGGTGATAGCGGCACTTCCGCAATATTGGTCGACACTGAGATCATATCCAAGTACATTGCAAAATCTTAAAGCGTTAAGCCGTTTCGATGTGTTTTGTTGTGCTTATATTATGTGATGAAATGATCGGCTGGGCGGGATAGTTTTTCTGAGGTCACAATATGTTTGAACATGATTTAACGCTTGAAAAAGCCTATCACTTCGCCCGTTTTGATGGCGATCACCTGTTATCGACAGCGTCTGACCATCCTATCCTGCTTGAAGCGCAAACTTGGCGTACGGTGGAGCACTATTATCAGGCGCATATTGCTGGGTCGCCTAAGTGGGTTGCTGCGATAGTCGATGCGAAAAGTGCGAAAGATGCTTACGCGATAAATAAACCCTGGTATAGGTTCCATAAAAAAGGCTGGCGCTCCGAGCGTCGAGTGCTGATGACGCGTGCACTATATACCAAAGTGCAGATGTACCCAGAGGTGCTTCAGGCGCTTATGGAGACTGAGGAACTCATGGTGATTGAGACCTCCGCTTATGATCATTACTGGGGCATTGGTAGGGATCAGCGTGGCGATAATATGCTGGGGAAAATCTGGATGGATATTCGCCGTAAAATGACTGAAAAAAACAGCGAGTCACAAGCCCCCTCGTAAGGCTTGTTTTGATTTAAGAGCTTTAATGTAAGAGCCTGAATACCCGGGTTTAATATATGGGCTTGTACTAAATTGTTAAGTGGGAGATAGGTTTTGGCGAAACAAAAAAGTGCCTTTGTGTGTACCGACTGTGGCGGCTCTTACACTAAGTGGCAAGGGCAATGCACTGAGTGCGGTACTTGGAATACCGTCAAAGAGATTCGCCTTGGCGCCAGTGAAAACAACAAGCGCTATCAAAGCTACGATGGCGGCGGGGCTAAGCAAAATAGTATCGTCCCGCTGAGTGAGGTTGTGTTAGACGAGCTGCCGCGCATTAGTTCTGGTATGAATGAATTTGATCGGGTGCTTGGCGGCGGTTTTGTACCTGGCTCGGCGGTGTTAATCGGCGGGCACCCGGGTGCCGGTAAGTCCACCTTGTTATTGCAGATATTGTGTCAGTTGGCTTTGACTTACCCTGCATTGTATGTGACCGGTGAAGAGTCGCTACAGCAGGTGGCAATGCGAGCAAAACGCTTATCATTACCCAGTAAAAACCTGGGTCTGCTATCTGCAATTGACGTGGAAGAGGTGGTGCGAGCCGCTCAAACTCAGGATTTAAAGTTATTGGCTGTGGATTCGATTCAAGTGATGCATCACAAAGATGTTTCATCCGCGCCCGGCAGCGTCTCTCAGGTACGTGAGTCGGCAGCATACTTAACGCGTTACGCCAAGCAAAGCGGGGTGGTGCTGATCCTAGTAGGGCACGTCACCAAAGATGGCGCGTTGGCAGGGCCCAAAGTGCTGGAGCATATTATTGACTGTTCCATCATGCTGGAGGGCGGACATGATTCGCGCTTTCGGACATTGCGAGCGCATAAAAATCGCTTTGGTGCGGTAAACGAATTAGGCGTGTTTGGGATGACCGAGAAAGGCTTAAAAGAGGTGGCCAACCCTTCGGCAATATTCTTACAGCGAGGTGAGCTGGTCAGCTCAGGTTCTCTAGTCATGGTGGTGTGGGAGGGGACTCGGCCGCTATTGGTGGAGATACAAGCCTTGGTGGATAGCTCTAGTTTGGGTAACCCTCGTCGAGTGGCGGTCGGTTTAGATCAAAACCGTTTGTCGATGCTGTTAGCGGTACTGCATCGCCATGGCGGTGTTTTAGTGGGTGATCAAGACGTTTTTGTGAATGTTGTTGGCGGTGTGAAAGTGGTGGAGACCAGTGCTGACTTAGCTTTGTTGCTGGCCTTAGTTTCGAGCTTTCGTGATCAGCCGCTGCCGAGGGACTTGGTGGTGTTTGGTGAGGTGGGTTTGTCTGGTGAAATCCGACCTTTGCCGAGCGGGCAAGAGCGTCTTCGTGAAGCGGCTAAGCATGGCTTTAAACGGGCGATCGTGCCTTTTGGTAATGCACCACGTACCGCGCTGCCCGACATCGAGGTGGTTGCTGTTAAAACCTTGAGTGAGGCGTTAGAGGCTATTTAATAACAAGCCGATCTGATAACAGGGTTATTTGACCCGGTAGCGATACTTTATCGTCGGTTTTACGCTGGAGCTGGGTGACTAATCAGTTCATCTAGCACACGCTCAGACGCATCCGGCGTACTTAGGTTTAATTCGATCAGTCGTCTTAGGTGAGCAATACTCTCCATGTCAATGCTGGTGCACTCCAAGCCTAAGATACTGTGGCTGCTATGAACTAAGTGTACTTCCATATCTATGATGACATCATCGTTTAGCTTAATCGATAGCGACGCAGGTTGATTAGCTTTGAGGTGATATTCATCCGGCGTTTCAACTAATACCCCTTTGAGCGAAATGTCGACGAGGTGTACTTGGCCACGGTATTCGCCCTGGGTAATCACCGCGTCAGCGGCGAACTCCACACGGCTAAATCGGCGTCGCTCTTTATGTTTGTCTTCAGTCATTAGCTTGCTCCGGTGGATGCATTTTAGCTCAGTATATACTGAGTTTAGTCATCACTTTCTGCAGGCTCCAGTTCAAAACAAGTTTAATTTACGCGCTTGCGAGCGATACTGATAAAGCCGTGGGTGTTTTCTATGTTTCTTTATGTTTTTAGTGGCTTGTACTTCATGCGTTGCGGTTGTGCTTTGTCGCCTTTGCGGCCAATAAAGTCTTCGTGGTATTCCGAATAGTTACCTTCAAAAAGTACCACCTTGCTATCGCCTTCGTAAGCCAGAATATGAGTGGCAACTCGGTCAAGGAACCAGCGGTCATGCGAGATAACCAAGGCGCAACCGGGGAAGGCTTGGATTGCGCCTTCCAGTGCGCGCAAGGTTTCGACGTCAAGGTCGTTAGAGGGCTCATCGAGCAAGAGTACGTTAGCCCCTTGTTTTAATGTGTTTGCTAGGTGCAAGCGGCCACGTTCCCCGCCGGATAATTCCCCAACACGTTTTTGCTGATCGGTACCTTTGAAGTTAAATCGCCCAACATATGCGCGTGAACTGACTTCATAGTTGCCAATTTTTAAAATGTCTTGGCCGCCTGAAACAGCTTCCCAAACGGTTTGCTCGTCTTTAAGGCTTTCTCGGCTTTGTTCGACAAATGCGACTTTAACGGATTCACCGATTACGACTTCGCCTTCATCTGGCTGTTCTTCACCGGTAATCATGCGAAACAGGGTAGATTTACCGGCACCGTTACCGCCGACGATGCCCACGATGGCGCCTTTAGGGACGGAAAAAGAGAGATTGTCAATCAGAAGTCGATCACCGTAGCCCTTGCAGACATTGTGAAACTCAATGACTTTATCCCCGAGGCGCTCGCCCGGAGGAATGTAGATTTCGTTGGTTTCGTTACGGGTTTGGAAATCTTGTGATTGCATCTCGTCAAAGCGTGCTAAACGTGCTTTGTTTTTGGCTCGTCGGCCTTTAGGGTTTTGTCTCACCCATTCGAGCTCGGCTTTAATCGCCTTGCCTCGTGAGGCTTCAGTGCGCTCTTCTTGCGCTAGGCGCGCTTCTTTGGTTTCGAGCCACGTGGAGTAGTTGCCTTCATACGGAATGCCGTGGCCACGGTCGAGTTCCAGAATCCACCCTGCGGCATTGTCGAGGAAGTAGCGGTCATGCGTAATCGCTACCACAGTACCGCTAAAGTTCTTCAAAAATTGCTCAAGCCAGAATACCGATTCAGCGTCTAGGTGGTTGGTAGGCTCATCGAGTAATAGCATGTCGGGGCGCGATAATAACAGGCGGCAGAGCGCCACACGGCGTTTTTCACCCCCCGACAATCTGCCCACTTTTGCATCCCATGGCGGTAAGCGCAATGCGTCTGCGGCGATCTCAAGGGTATGGTCGAGGTTGTGGGCATCCCATGTTTGAATCACATCTTCAAGGCGGGCTTGTTTTTTGGCTAGGTCGTCAAAGTCGGCGCCTTCTTCGGCGTAAGCGGCATAAACTTCGTCAAGGCTTTTAAGGGCGTCTACGGCTTCTTGAACGCCTTCTTCTACGTTGCCACGAACGTCTTTCTCTGAGTTAAGCAACGGCTCTTGTGCCAAATAACCGATTTTAATGTCGGGCATTGGGCGTGCTTCACCGGTGTAATCTTGATCGATGCCGGCCATGATTTTTAGGAGGGTCGACTTACCGGAGCCATTTAGGCCGAGTACACCGATTTTTGCGCCAGGGAAGAAAGACAGAGATATATTTTTAAGTATTTCGCGTTTAGGTGGGACAATTTTGCCCACGCGATTCATTGTGAATACGTATTGCGCCATAAAGTGAAGTCTCCGGTAGTTGCCGCCTGCACATGGCAGCCGGGAATGCCATGTGCAGGCGTTGAATAATGCGGTGGGTATGGATGCATGAAAGCGCGAAGATTAACGGCTCATAATTGATAATTCAACGCTTTGTCGGTGCTTTATCAATACTTTATCGATACTTAATGGATGCATTGCCTCGCCTTTGTGCTGTCATCCAGAACTGTAGTGTCCTAAATGTAGTGTCTTGTCGGGTCTTAAGGGGGTCGCTTAAGGCCTAAAAGACATGCCTTTATCGAGTGAGTGGGGTACAATCGCGGCTCATTTTATTCGCTATTGTTAGGCGCAAGACGCTGAATTATGTCTAAACGCCACAGAAAACCGCATCTTTGAGGACACCAATGTTTGATAAAACCCAAACACTCGCATCATTCGATCCCGATATCTCCGAAGCCATCAACCACGAAGCTGTTCGCCAAGAAGAGCATATTGAGCTGATAGCCTCTGAAAATTACACCAGTCCTTTGGTGATGGCTGCACAAGGCAGCTCTTTAACAAACAAGTATGCGGAAGGTTACCCTGGTAAGCGCTATTACGGCGGTTGCGAGCATGTTGATGTTGTTGAATCGCTCGCGATTAGTCGCGCCAAAGAGCTCTTCAGTGCCGATTACGCTAACGTGCAGCCGCACTCCGGCTCACAAGCCAACTCAGCGGTTTATGCGGCACTTTGCTCGCCTGGCGACACGGTATTAGGTATGAGCTTGGCACACGGTGGCCACTTGACCCACGGGGCTAAAGTTAGCTTTTCTGGTAAAATATATAACGCTGTTCAGTACGGCCTGAACCCAGAAACTGGCGAAGTCGACTACGATGAAATTGCCGGTTTAGCTCGGGAACACAAGCCAAAAATGATCGTTGCTGGTTTTTCGGCTTACAGCCAAGTATTGGACTGGCAGAAGTTTCGTGATATTGCTGACGAGGTGGGAGCCTATCTTTTCGTTGATATGGCGCACGTTGCTGGTTTGGTTGCCGCAGGTGTTTATCCGTCGCCTGTGAATATCGCAGATGTCACAACGACAACGACGCACAAGACTTTGCGTGGCCCACGTGGCGGCATTATCTTAGCTAAAGCGAACCCTGCGATTGAGAAAAAACTTAATTCTGCAGTATTCCCTGGCAGCCAAGGCGGCCCTTTGATGCACGTGATTGCAGGCAAAGCGATTAGCTTTAAAGAAGCTATGAGTGAGGAATTCAAAACGTATCAAAAACAAGTCGTTGTTAACGCTAAAGCGATGGCAGCAACGTTTATTGAACGTGGTATTAACATTGTTTCCGGCGGTACTGAAAATCACCTAATGTTGGTGGATTTGATCGGTAAGTCTTACACCGGTAAAGACGCTGACGCAGCCCTTGGCCTTGCGAATATCACTGTAAACAAAAACGCTGTGCCAAATGATCCGCGTTCACCGTTTATCACAAGTGGTTTGCGTATTGGTACTCCAGCTGTCACCACGCGTGGTTTTAACGAAGACGATTGTCGTGTGTTAACCAACTGGATGTGCGACATACTTGCTGCACTTGAAGCCGGGAATGCTGATGCCGTTATTGCTGAAGTGAAAGTGAAGGCTTTGGCACTTTGCACTAAGTACCCAGTTTACGGATAAGTTAACGACGGTCTTTTAAAAACCTATTATGCATTGCCCTTTTTGTAGTCAAACAGAGACTCGTGTCATCGACTCCCGGCTCGTCGCCAATGGCGGCCAAGTCCGGCGTCGGCGCGAGTGTGCTAGCTGTCACGAGCGTTTTACTACGTTTGAGGCAGCTGAACTGCTAATGCCTAAAATCATTAAGCAAGATGGTAAGCGCGAGCCCTTCGACGAAGATAAACTGCGTAACGGTTTTGCACGAGCACTTGAGAAGCGACCTGTTAGTGTTGAGAGTATTGAGTCAGCACTAAATAGCGTTCGGCATTACTTGCAAGCCTTAGGTGAGCGCGAGGTGACCTCGATGGTCATCGGTGAGCGCGTTATGGAAGAGTTGCAGCTTTTGGATCACGTCGCGTATGTGCGTTTTGCTTCGGTGTATAGAAGCTTCCAAGATATTAGTGAATTTCAACAAGAGATTGCTCGCTTGCAAGGTGAGCCTAACAAAGCTCCGCTTGCTCAAAGCGATGTTCCAGTTCCTACCGCTAGCATGGCGGGCGCGGATGACCCTCGTGATGCTGACGGCGATACCACCAAAAACCGAGCTAGTTAAGCGCCGTATATGACAGATACCTCTTTTGATCAGCAAATGATGCAGTGCGCTATCCGCCTTGCGGAAAAAGGCCTGCACACGACAACTCCGAACCCTCGTGTTGGCTGCGTTATCGTCAATGCCGACGGTCAAATAGTCTCCGAAGGCTATCATCACAAGGCCGGCGGCCCACACGCTGAAATTGCCGCCATCAATGCGGCAAAAACACCTGCACTGTTAATCGGCGCTACTGCTTATGTAACGCTTGAGCCTTGCAGTCATCATGGTAAAACAGGTCCCTGTACTGAAGCCCTGATTGCCGCCGGAGTCACTCGCGTTGTCTACGGGATGGAAGACCCTAACCCAAAAGTATCTGGAAGAGGGCTTGATCTGCTGACTGAGGCAGGTGTTGACGTGCATGGGCCGGTGTTGGAAGAGGCTTGCTGGGAACTCAACCCTGGATTCATCAAGCGTATGCGCCAAGGCTTGCCTTTTATTCGTTGTAAAAGTGCAATTAGTCTTGATGGCCGCACGGCGATGGCAAGCGGTGAAAGTAAGTGGATTACAGGTCCCGCTGCTCGCGCCGATGTGCAATTATTGCGTGCCCGTAGTTGCGCGATTGTGACGGGCGTGGACTCTGTTATTTCCGATGACCCGTCTTTAACGGTTCGTTTAGAGGAGGGCGCTCGCCAACCGCTACGCGTTATTGTTGATACCCATGGCCGTTGCCCCTTAGATCTCGCTATTTTTGAACAGCTGGGTGAAACCGTTATTGCTTGTGGGGAATCATTTGAACCAGAAGCTGGCGATACYCGAACCTTTTGGCGGATGCCGGAAAAAAATGGTCGCGTCGATATCCATGCGCTAGCGCGAAAGCTCGCGAGCATTGGTTGCAACGAGGTATTGGTTGAGACTGGTGCGCGCTTAGCGGGAGCGYTTACCTCCTCCGGTTTAGTGGATGAATATGTGATCTACCTTGCCGCCAAACTCTTAGGGAGTGAGGCTCGTCCGATGTTCACTTTACCGATTGATAAAATGAGCAGTTCGCTTGCTCTATGTATTCAAGATRTTCGRGCCGTTGGAAGTGATTGGCGGATTACCGCAATTGCAGACCCTGACGCTTGATATTACCTTAAATAGCCCCATTTGTTGCTAGGGTATTGGGTTTTTAAACGCAGGGCTTCAAACCACGAAAATCGTTGAAAACAAATGTTTAAAAGCGATAACTATTTACCCCCTAACTGAGTGACGATTAAGTGTTTACAGGTATTATCAAAAGTATGGGTACCGTTACCGCCTTAGAAGAGCGTAGTGGCGATTTACGTATTACAATTAGTGCGCCTGACTTGCCGTGGGAAGAAGTGGAGCTTGGTGATTCAATCGCAACCAATGGTGTTTGCTTAACCGTAGTTGCCATGCCCTCCGGAGCCTACGTTGCGGATGTCTCCGTTGAGACGATTAACCTCACCACTGTATCGCAATGGCGCCTTAATGACCGTGTTAATCTAGAAATGGCACTAACGCCGCAGTCACGTTTAGGTGGCCACCTTGTGAGTGGACACGTCGACGGTGTCGGTGAGGTACTTAGTCGACAAGCTGATGCACGCTCTGAGCGTTTTCGCTTGTCCGCGCCGCAGTCCTTGGCGCGTTACATTGCTCATAAAGGGTCTATTACCGTTGATGGCACAAGCCTTACGGTTAACGCAGTTGATGGCAATGAATTTGAATTAAATATCGTTCCACATACGCTCAGTGAGACGATCATGGGAGGCTACACTAAAGGGAGTCAGGTCAATCTTGAAGTCGATGTGATTGCTCGTTATCTTGAGCGCTTGCTAACGGTACCGGCGGCGGAGGGCTCGGGTGCTATTAACGCTGATGTAAACTCCGAGTCCGAATCCTTTCTTGCAGAACATGGTTACTTAAAGAGGTAATTAACAACGTGATGCAGTTGAATACTATAGACGAAATTCTCGACGATATCCGGCTCGGTAAAATGGTTATCTTGATGGATGATGAAGATCGTGAAAATGAAGGCGATCTCATTATGGCGGCTGAGCAAGTCCGCCCAGAAGACATCAATTTTATGGCCACTTATGCACGAGGCTTGATTTGTTTAACTTTAACTGAGGAAAAGTGCCGCCAGCTTGAGCTTCCTCTGATGGTACGCGATAACGGCACCGAGTTTGCTACTAACTTTACTGTCTCGATTGAGGCTGCGGTAGGTGTAACTACTGGAATTTCAGCTACCGATCGCGCTAAAACGGTTCGAGCTGCGGTCAATCCGAGCGCAGTTGCAAGAGACCTTGTGCAGCCGGGACACATATTCCCAGTTATGGCGCAACGAGGCGGTGTGCTAACGCGAGCTGGGCATACGGAAGCTGGTTGCGATTTGGCGCGCTTCGCAGGTTTTAGCCCGAGTGCTTTGATTGTTGAAATCATGAATGAAGATGGCTCGATGGCGCGGCGCCCAGAGTTGGAGTTATTTGCTCAAAAGCACGATTTAAAAATAGGCACTATTTCAGATCTAATCCAATATCGTGCCGTTAACGAAAAAACCGTCACTTGCGTGAATGAGCGTAAAGTGAATACGCAATACGGTGAGTTCGTATTAAAAACTTTCCACAATGACGCTCACAATGAACTGCATTTTGCCTTAGTTAGAGGAGAGATATCTCCTGATAAGCCAACGCTTGTACGGGTGCATGTAGGTAATACCGCTAAAGATGTACTGTGTATTCAGTCTCCTGGGCAGCAGTCTTTGACTTGGGGCTTTCAGAGCGCCTTGAAACGTATTGCCGATGAAGGCGAGGGTGTCTTGGTATTGATATGTCACAACGAGACGACCAGAGAAATCGATGAAAGTATCGATTGGATTCTCTCGGGTAAACAGGTTCGCCCGAAACATGACATGGTATATAAGCAAGTTGGTGCCGGAGCGCAGATCCTCAAAGACTTGGGCGTTAAAAAAATGCGTTTGATGAGCGCGGCACTTAAATTCCGCGCTATTTCAGGCTTTGATCTTGAAGTCTCTGAATACGTCGATCCATAGCGTTATCTTAGCCTTATTTGGCAATATTTAATCATACACGAGCAATTAATCGAGGCAACATTAAGACATGAAAGTATCAGCCGCCAAGCGCAGTCGCGCGCGACATTACGCCATGCAAGCAATTTATCAATGGCAGATGACCGCCAATCAGGTCAATGTAATAGAGGCTGAGTATCGCACCGATAACGATATGTCTAAAGTGGACGTCGATTACTTCCATGAGCTATTCCATGGCGTAACCGCGAAAAAATCTGAACTTGATAGTTGTTTTTCGCCTTACCTGAAAGATCTGAGCATTGATAGGCTTGACCCGATTACCTTAGCGTTACTGCGGCTATCGTGTTTTGAATTTAGCCAGCGCGCAGATGTACCCTACAGAGTCGTTATTAATGAATCTGTTAACCTCGCGAAAAAGTTTGGCGCGGCAGACAGCCATAAATTTATTAATGGCGTACTAGATAAAGTTGCTTTAGATTTACGCGCAACAGAAGTGGCAGAGCATAGAGCGGCACGCAGGTCTTAAAATGACTTTGCGATTGTCATTACGTTTGACAGTTGACAGTTGGCAATTGGTGATTCATAGGGTGGCGAACGATGGGTGAGTTTGAGCTAATTGAGCGGTATTTCAAACGCCAACAACCGAAAACAGATCGGAGTCACACGGGTATCGATTTAGGTATCGGTGATGATTGTGCCTTGCTTAGCGTTGGCGGTGACCAACAGCTGGCTATTTCAGTGGATACCTTGGTTGCCGGTGTGCATTTCCCTAAAAATGCCCCAGCCGAAGCTATTGGTATGCGAGCGCTATGTGTGAGTTTAAGTGACCTAGCCGCTATGGGAGCTAGGCCCTTAGGGTTCACCTTAGCGATTACACTACCCGAATCAAATGAGGTGTGGCTGGCTGCGTTTAGTAAGGGCTTATTTGAAGTGGCTGATCGCTACCAGTGTTCGCTTTTTGGTGGCGATACGACACACGGCGCTTTAAGTATTAGCGTGCAAGTGCATGGTGTACTTCCCCGTGGACAAGCGTTGTTACGTTCTGGCGCTAAAGTGGGCGACTTGATTTGCGTGAGTGGTGATTTGGGTGATGGTGCTGCCGCGTTAGCGATGATCCAACAGTCGGTGCCAGAAGCACAGCAAAATCGTTTGGATGAAACGACAAAAAGCTATCTTGATGCGCGTTTTTATCAGCCACAACCAAGGTTTGACCTAGCAATGCATTTGAGCGGTTTGGCGAGTGCGGCTATTGATATCTCGGATGGTCTGTTGGCAGATCTTGGTCATATTTGCCGGGCGAGTGCTTTAGGCGCCGAGCTAAATATAGATAGGCTCCCAGTTAGCCCCGCGAGTCGCGCCATGAGTAAAATGCTTGCTGAGCTTGAGTCTGAAACTGGCTCTTCAGTTTGTGAGCGTTGGGCACTTACCGGCGGCGATGATTATCAATTGTGCTTCACGATTGGTGAATCTACTTTGCGAGAGTTAAGCGCCCGATTGGAAAAAGATACGTTAGTACTGCCGATAAGTGTGATCGGCAAAACCGTATCGACCCCTGGTATTCGCTGTTATAAACAGGGTGAGCCTTACAGTTATAATGAGCAGGGATACCAGCACTTTTGATCCTGTGTTGATATCAGTGTCACATGTATTCACAAATAGAGGTAGATGCCTTGAAACGACCGAATCGGGTTGATGATTGGACTACGATATTTAAATCACCGACCTTGTTTCTGGCCTTTGGTTTTGGTTCGGGTTTATCGCCCATTATGCCGGGCACAGCAGGAACCCTTGTGGCGCTACCATTATATTTGTTAATGGCGTCTTGGCATTGGTCCTTATATTTGCTTATGCTGGTGCTTACCAGCGTATTGGGCTTTTATCTTTGCGGTCGTGCCGCTTCTAAATTAAATGTGCATGATCATTCGGGTATCGTTTGGGACGAATTTGTCGGATTTTGGATAACTATGTTTTTAGTGCCAGCGCATTGGTATTGGGTGGTGTTAGGCTTCGTTCTTTTCCGCTTCTTTGACATTGTGAAACCATGGCCAATATCCTGGGTGGATCGCAAAGTGCATGGTGGCGTAGGGATTATGTTAGATGATATTTTGGCGGGTTTGGCCGCAGCTGGTTGTTTGCATATCGTGGTGATATTGACCAATCTGTAATATGGAGGTGCACAGTGATGAAGCGCTTATTGTTAGTAATAATAGGATTGATGCTGGTTTTGCCCTTAGTGTCGGTATCAGCATCGAAAATTGTGGTAAATGGTTTATCCAAAAATACCGCGATTGTGAATGTTGATGGCAAAATGCATGTGCTAAAAGTGGGTAAGGCGAGTAATTCGGGTATCAAATTATTAAAAGCGGATACCCGTCAAGCCGTAGTGGAGATTGACGGCGTAGTAAGTACCTTGTACCTGACTCGTCAGGTGGGCGGTAGCCCATATAAAGCACCCGAGAGAAAAATGGTACGTATTGCCCGGGGGCGTGGAGGCCATTTTTTAACCGCAGGGCGGATTAATAATCGCTCGGTAACTTTTATGGTTGATACGGGGGCGACCTCGATTGCAATGAATACGCCGACGGCAAAGTCATTGGGGCTTGATATTACTGAAGGCCGTACGATGAACGTGAATACGGCCAGCGGTACCGCGAAAGCTCGGAGAGTGATGCTTCGAAGTGTTGCTGTCGGCTCTTTAGAGATTGCTAATGTCGAGGCTGTTATTGTTGAGGGGGATTACCCCATCGATATTTTATTGGGTAATACCTATTTGTCCAAAGTGGATATGAAGGTTGAGAATGGCATATTGGTGCTTCAAGATCGGTTTTAGTCTCTTGAGCGTATTAGACCTAAATAGAGAAGGTGCTAGTTTGAGGAATTACAAGTGACGGTAGAGTACGTCGAATCGTCTCGTTTGCCCACACCGTGGGGGATTTTCGAGATGCACGGTTTTATCGATGTCGACACAGACAAAGAGCATATATTGTTGACTATGGGCGACGTTAAAGGCGACGAGTCTATTTTAGTGCGTGTGCACTCAGAGTGCTTAACAGGCGATGCTTTATTTAGTATGCGCTGTGATTGTGGCGCGCAGCTACAATCTGCAATGCATAAAATCGCGCTAGAAGGGCGTGGGGCGATATTTTATTTGCGTCAAGAAGGGCGTGGCATTGGCTTAATCAATAAGATACGCGCTTATAATTTGCAAGATAAGGGTGCGGATACGGTTGAGGCAAATGAACAACTAGGCTTTGATGCTGACATACGCAAGTACGACATGTTAGAAAATATGTTTGCTCATGCTGGGATTAAAAAAGTCAGGGTGATGACGAATAACCCTCGCAAGCTTGCCGCGTTGCGAGATGCTGGCATTGAGGTGGAGTCGCGCTTGGCACATGAGCCCGGCAGGAATCGCCATAATGCTAACTATCTAGAAACCAAGCAAGGTAAATTGGGGCATATTTTTGAGGCTGATCATACGTCTACCCCTGACCCAGATATTCCGGACACTTAACCGAACTTTCTTCCCTCTGTTTTTAAATATCCTGCCTCTTGTAGGTTCTTATTTTAAACCTCCTCGTGAAACCTAACTAGCTGTAATAGCTGGTTGGGTCTAAGTTCGCTCGTTTAAACTTTAAGGTCTTAACTTTGGTAGATTCCTGAGTGCGAATGAATTCGTGATTGTCTCTACGTTTGGTGGTGAATCTGATAAATATATTGTTGCTTGGAATTTAATAGGTAAATCTGCTTGCACCTAATAAAGTCGATGGGGGGAATGTTAGTTGTGGTTGACTAAGGTTTCACATGGGTTTGATTGAGAAGTGGCCGCTTGTTGTGGTTTTGTGGGCTGTATTTCGGCTTAATGAGGTGTGGCGTTTTGTGTCGCTTTTCAGTGTTATTCGATAGGGTGTTTTGTCATAATACCCCCGCACTAAAATCGTCAATTACTAAGCGTGTGAGCTATCAAGATATGGGTTAAAGCTGGCTGTAATAATAAAAAGAAATAACAATAATAACAAAATACGCTATAAGCAAAACGAATAAGAAAAATAAATAATAAAAAGATAATAGCTACTTAATTTCAGCAGGAATTTTTAGGACGTCTGTATTATTAGTCGTTGCGTGCGTGCAGTAAGTGCTTGAATGCCGGACATCGACAATATAATGTCTAAGAGGATATCCCATACCTCGCCGTCAGCCATGCCTTTAATTGATTTGTCTGCATGGCTGGCTTTTCTTACCAGGGAGTGCAGCTGGCGTAAATTGAGCCTTTGTAAGGCTTGGCGAACTAGTCCTTTACGTGAATCCCAAACACCGCAGCTTTTGGCGGCCATATCAAAATTTTTGCCACTTTCGAGGCTTTCTTTTATTGTCGTAATAGTGCGGATTTCACGTGCTAAGGCCCATAGAACGATGGGGGGTTCTGTGCCTTCACTGCGCAAGCCGTGCAAGCATGTTAAAGCGCTTTTATAGTCGCCGCTGAGCGCTTTGTCTGCCAGCGAGAAAACGTCGTAACGTGCGCTCGACATCACGGCAGCACCCATCGTTTTGGCGTCAATAACGCCGTCTTTCGCAATGAGCTTAAGCTTTTCTATTTCCTGCACTGCAGCTAACAAGTTGCCTTCGATTTTAGCGCATAAAATATCTAAGCCTTGCGGATCGACACTCAAGCCTGCGTGTTGTAGCCTAGATTGTATCCAGTGAGGGAGTGTTTGTGCGTTAATTGGCCATACCGTCACAACGACGCCGCTGCTATCGAGGGCTTTAAACCAGGCGGAATTTTGTGAGCGCTTGTCTATCTTGGGTAAAATGAGTAGCAATAAATTGTCACTGCTCGGATTTTGGCAGTATTCACGTATTATCTTCGCACCAGCGTCACCGGGTTTGCCGTTGTGCACGCGAATTTCGATTATTTTTCGCTGTGCAAATAAGGACATACTGTTGGCGCTGTGAATTAGGGTATCCCAGGTAAAACCGCTATCGGTATGGTATAGCTCCCGTTCGCTAAAACCTTGTTTTTTGGCTGCTGCACGCACCGTGTCGCACGCTTCTTGTACGAGTAATGGCTCATCACCGGTAATGACGTAAACTGGTGCTAGCGTTTTTTTGCAAGCACCAGCGAGTTTGTCAGCGTTGAGTTTTGCCATGGAGTGCCTGCTATCTATCCGTCTGTTTAGCGGTCTGTTCTGCTATGGGCGCTTTTGCAATGAGGCGCCGAACTAATTCATATCGCATTTCCTGCAGTAAATCGAGCTCTTCTTTGTTTTTTGCTGCAATCAGCTCAGTATCGAAATCGTAGGTTCTGCGGCTAATAAAGGTGCTGTTTTCAGTGACGTACGGAGCATGTTCGCTGTTTGGGTCGGTAGCTGGGTTTACCAGATAGTGGTAGTTGACTGACATCAGTAACTGGTATTGCACCGGCAAGCCTGTACTACCAAAAGCTTGCGGGCGTTTTTCCAATTGGACCTGGTTAATCACAAGGGTATATTCTGAGGTGTTTGTCAGCGTCATCCCTCGGTCGAGCATTTCATCTTTTAAGGCTAAATATAGGGGTTTATTTTTAGCGTGATTGTGCACGGACAGTTCGCGGAGGGTTCTAATTTCAGCATCACCAAGCTGGCCACCGCGAAGCTGCCAGCCGCAGGCCGAGATGACGAGCGAGAGCGCTAGTAATACGCATCGAGCGACACCGCGAGCCATCTAGTTAGCCACCACGTTGACTAGTCGCCCGGGCACAACAATGACTTTGCGAACTTGCTTGTCACCGATGAACTTTTTGATATTCTCATCTGCCAACATTAATGCTTCCATTGTAGCTTTGTCCGCATCGGCTGGGACTTCCAGTTGGGCGCGCACTTTACCGTTGACTTGACCGACGATGTTAATCGTACTGCGTTTTAATGCTGCCTCGTCGAGTACCGGCCAAGCTTGATCTAGCAATGCTGAGTCTGGGCGGAACTCCAGCCAAAGCTGATGACAGATGTGCGGCACAATCGGTGCTAGCAGTAATACGGCGGCTTCTAGGGCTTCGCGCTCAACGGCCAAACCCGCGGAAGTGGCGCGATCGCTATGGCGGCTAACGTCATTTAATAGCTCCATAACGGCGGCAATGGCGGTATTAAATGTTTGTCTACGGCCGTAATCGTCGCTGACTTTACGGATGGTTTCGTGTGTTTTTCGGCGCAGGTCTTTTTGTTCGCTGGCAAGCGTACTTAGATCAAGTTCACTTATGGTGCTTGGTGCATTCTTCTCGTAAGCTTCAATGTGGCCGTTAACGCTTTTCCAKAGCTTTTTCAAAAAGCGAAATGCACCTTCTACACCRGTGTCTGTCCATTCYARKGATTGCTCTGGAGGYGCRGCAAACATRGAGAATAARCGCACRGTGTCKGCGCCGTAACTTTTAATRAGGCCTTCTGGGTCAACAGTATTMCCYTTAGACTTTGACATCTTGGTGCCGTCTTTAAGCACCATGCCTTGGCAGAGTAAGCGTTCAAAGGGCTCATCGCAGTCGACTAAGCCTTCGTCTCGCATAAGTTTGTGGAAGAAGCGCGCGTAGAGAAGATGTAAAATCGCGTGCTCGATACCGCCAACGTATTGATCGACAGGCAGCCAGTAGTTAGCTTTGACTGGGTCGAGCATCGCGTCGGCATCAGGGCAGGTGTAGCGTGCGTAATACCATGATGACTCCATAAAGGTGTCAAAGGTATCGGTCTCGTGGGTGACGGCAACGCCATCGAGTACGGCTTTTTGCCATTCTGGGTCGGCTTTAATGGGCGATTGAACGCCGTCCATTACAACGTCTTCAGGCAGTAATACGGGTAGCCTGTGTGCTGGAACTGCGATCTCGCCACCGTCAGGTAGGTTAAATATGGGGATAGGTGTGCCCCAATAGCGCTGGCGGGATACACCCCAGTCGCGCAGACGATAATTGGTGGTGACCTTGCCTTTGTTCGTGTCGATTAGCGCTTTAGATATCGCCTGAAAAGCTTTTTTAAAGTTCAATCCATCAAAGTCGCCTGAATTGACAAGAATGCCTTTATCGACAAAGGCTTCGCTTTCGATGTCTATTGTTTGTTCGGTGTTTTGTTTGGCGTGCTGCTTAGAGTTTTTTTCATCGCTTGGAGCAATGACTTGCTTGATGTCTAAGCCGTATTTTTTGGCAAATTCCCAGTCGCGCTGGTCATGAGCGGGTACGGCCATAACCGCGCCTGAGCCGTAACCCATTAATACGTAATTACCGACCCATACAGGCACAAGCTCGCCGTTAAGTGGATGAACGGCTTTTAGGCCTGTATCCATACCGAGCTTTTCCATATTCGCCATGTCAGCTTCAGCAACGGATTGTGTTTTGCATTGCTCAATAAACTCTGCGAGTGCGGGATTGCTCTTGGCTAGGTGCAGGGTAATCGGGTGCTCTGCCGCGAGCGATACGTAGGTGACGCCCATGATTGTGTCTGGGCGAGTCGTATAAACGTCAAAAAACTCGTGGCCTGCGACTGGTTCCGGGAGGTCAAAGCGCATTTCTACGCCGCGACTTTTGCCTATCCAGTTGCGCTGCATGGTTTTAACTTGCTCAGGCCAATGCGGGAGCTTGTCTAGATCGCGGAGAAGCTCTTCGGCGTAATCGGTGATTTTAATAAACCACTGTGGTATCTCGCGGCGTTCTACTGGGGTGTCGCAGCGCCAGCAGCAGCCTTCGATGACTTGCTCGTTGGCTAATACGGTTGCATCGTGAGGGCACCAGTTAACGGAGGCGACTTTTTTGTAGGCTAAGCCTTTTTCGTATAAGCGGGTGAAAAACCATTGCTCCCAGCGGTAGTAATCAGGTTTGCACGTGGTGATCTCGCGGGACCAATCAAAACCGAAGCCGAGTTGTTTGAGCTGATCACGCATGTAATCGGTGTTGGCGTAGGTCCACTTGGCTGGTGCGGTATTGTTTTTAATCGCCGCGTTTTCTGCCGGTAAGCCAAAAGCATCCCAACCCATTGGGTGTAATACGTTTTTGCCTTGCATGCGCTGAAATCGAGCAATAACGTCGCTGAGGGTATAGTTGCGAACATGCCCCATGTGCAGTCGGCCGCTAGGGTAGGGGAACATGGATAGGCAGTAAAACTTCTCTTTGCTTGTGTCTTCAACAACATCAAAGCTGCGTTGTTGTTGCCAGTACGCTTGTACGGTTTGCTCAATGACGGAAGGTTGGTAAGTGTCTTTCATGTTGTTTGCGAGGGCTCGTTTGTGCTCGTAGCGTGATGTGTTTAGTGGTGACGATAGCTAGCCCGGCATTATAACCCTATAACACGTTTCTTCGACAATGATATCTAGCCGGAGCGCTAAGTTTTGCCCCGTGCGGCCTGCCTGCCTTTTTTTTCTTGCCGCGTAAGTCTCTTTGGGGAAACTGATGGGGAAGTTAGGGTGAAAGCTTGGGTGAAAAGTAGTCGTTAATAATGCCTAGTTTTTCTGCTACATCGATGACTTGCATTTGGGCGTTTTGGGCGGCTTCGATACCGAGGGCGGCATCTTCAAATACTATACAGTTACGGGCGGGCACTTGTAATAATTCGGCGCAGCGTAAAAACGTATCTGGAGCGGGTTTTGGGTTTGCGACTTGGTCGGCGCCGACAATGTGATCGATGAGGGGGAGGAGTTGGCAAAAGTCGAGTATTTTATGAGCTTCTTCGGTGTTTGAGCCGGTGCCGACGGCACAAGGTTTTACCTTGCTATAGCAGCGTAAGGTCTCGCTTAAAGTGGTGGGTTTTATAAACTGCTTTAGATTGGCATCGACAAAGGCTTCCTTGTGCGCTCTGATTTCATCGACCGATGTGTTTAGGGTGATATTGAAGTGTTGGGCTAGGTGTACGATAGTTTTATCTGTTGGAACACCGGCTAGGGAGCGCATAAGTTTGGCGTCAATAGGGATGCCGAAAGTCTTYAGTGTGTCACTCCATGCATGCTCGTGTAGCTTGCCGCTATCGATTAGCGTTCCATCCATATCGAAAATTAGTGCATCAAAGTTGTCAAAGTTCATTCATTCGTCCACTCATTAGTGAAAGCTTAAGGTATGTACTATTAAAACAGATACATGTTAAGGGTTGTTGTTATAAAAAACCGTTTCCGTTATTCTTTTTAATTGTTTAGCGGSCTTAGAAGTTTTGAGGRTTGGTCAGTTAGAATGGCGGAGCTGGGTTTTGTGAGGTGGTTGGAGAGGGTCGGTTTAGCGGTGGGGTAGTTTAGTTGTTGGGGGTCGAAAAAAGGCGAAGCTTATTATAGCTTCGCCTTTTAAGGTATTCCTAAAAAGAAAACGTCGTTTTTATTGTGCTACGATATTCTCAGCTTGTGGACCTTTTTTACCGTCGGTAACGTCAAATTCGACGCGCTGCCCTTCTTCAAGAGATTTAAAACCGTCGCCAGTAATTGCACTGAAATGTGCAAATACGTCGGGGCCAGACTCGGGGGAGATAAAACCGAATCCTTTGCTGTTATTAAACCACTTAACGGTACCTGTAGACTTTGCCATAGTTGTATCCAAAATTCTCTATAAATTTATGCTCCCGCTACGACATTGCAGCGAGTTCTAGGTCAGCTGAGAGTGGAGTGTTACTTATGAGGAAAACAAGACGAGGCAATACTTTTTGGAACGTCCGGAATCTTAGCCCGAATTTACAATAAATCGGGTATAACATAAAACACAAGTCGCGCTTTCTGCTTGGACAAAAGGTTATAGCATTTAAAATTCGAGTCAATGATTATTTTTTAATTTAGATAATAAATTTGTCATATTGAGATTCGATGCAGGTAAGCTGTCAATAATATGACGGGTATTTATTAATCGTAAAGCATTTGCTATGCCAATAAAATCGGTAAAAGCTATTATTTACCTAAAATTATAAACGCAAGAGATCCCTACGAAATGAGCTTGTTAAAGGCTGTGGCAGAAGATGTTGGCGTTGAAATCATCATCACCAAAAAGAAAATGAAAAATCTGCGCTTGCGGGTGCTTCCTCCAGATGGAACTGTGCGTGTATCTATTCCTTATCATGTGAAAGAACCGGAGCTTCTAAACTTTATTTATGCCAATAAAGATTGGATTGAAGCGCAAGTTAAGCGTGTACGAGCGCGTCGCCAAGTAAACGACCAAAAAATGTGTGATGGTGGCGAGCATCTTCTTTGGGGTAAGGCGCTTTCTTTGCAGATTGTGGAAGCGAATAAAAAGCCATCGGTAGTCGTCAGTGATACCGCTTTGGTCATGAGCTTACGGCAAGGTGCCGACCTCGATATGCGCCAGAAGTTACTGGATGATTTTTATCGTGAAGAAATGAGGCGAGCTTTACCGCCATTGATAGACAAGTGGCAAGCGATACTTGGTGTGAATGTTAAGTACTGGAACGTAAAAAAAATGCGTACCTTGTGGGGGAGTTGTAATATTCAGCGCCAGCGAATATGGTTCAATCTCGCCTTAGCTGGCAAGCCTGCGAGCTCTATTGAGTACGTGGTGGTACATGAATTGCTTCACTTAATCGAACGCTACCATAATCAACGCTTTTGGGGCTTAATGGATCATTATCTACCCAATTGGCGCATTGGTAGTCAAATTTTAGATGAAAGTGTTTTATTCTGATTATCAATTATTATAAGTAGACTGGCATGCTGCTATAATCACTAGGCGAGCTATTGTATGCCTGTTTTTTGCTGTCTTTTCGGATATATTTTATGCCAGTTGCCGTTATCGACCCAGTAAGCCCCAAAGCCAAGACAAGTAATATAAATGTATCCCATAGCTTGCAGCGTGTGCTGTTGTTTGTGGTGCTGTTCTCGGTTGCGATTCCCGCAATTACCAGTGGCGCCCTCTTAATCTACGTTAATTATGACCGTACGAGTAAGAGCGAGAGCCAAATGCAGGCCGATAACTTTGTTGATCTTCTTAAAGGCGGCATGAAAATGCCACTTTGGAATATCGCCCCAGACCTTGGGCAGCCTTTACTCGACACCATCAAAGTTGACTCATCAGTCGAGAATATCCAAGTCGTAAGCATTAGCGGTGAAACATTCCTTGAATATACCAAACCCAATATTAGCCCCGCAGATGAGCGCATCACGGTGCGTCGAGACGTGCACTATCGGGGCGATAAGCTCGGAGAGGTATCGTTAACCTATAGTTTACAGGACGCGATAGCGCGAGCGAGTGATGAGACCCAGCTGCTATCCATTATTCTCGTTGTGCAGTTAGTGTTTTCTGTGTCCCTCATTGGCTATTTTTTGCGCAAGCGTGTAATCGTCCCTTTAAGTCTGTTGGAGATTGCAGCGGAAGGCATTGCCAAAGGCGATTTGGAAACCCAGATCCCTTGTATGCAAAACGACGAATTTGGAGCCTTATCCAATCAGCTTGAACGAATGCGTGGCGCTTTATTTCGATCCTTTCATGATTTGGAAAATCGTGTGCAAGAGCGTACCTCTGATCTTGAACGAGTTAACCAAGAACTGACCGGAACGCTAGAGCAATTGCAGCGCGCCCAGCAAGATTTGGTTCAGCAAGAAAAACTCGCAGCGCTCGGATCGCTTGTGGCTGGTGTCGCTCACGAACTGAATACGCCTATTGGCAATGGTCGTACGGTGGCATCAACAATGGCGGTGAGCACTAGTGAGATGGTTGCGGCGTTTAAATCAGGTTTAAAGCGTTCGGCCTTAGAGCAATATCTAGGTGACATGGAAGAGGGGATGCAACTGGTTTGCTTAAGCCTTGAGAAAGCCTCAGAGTTGGTTTCCAGCTTCAAGCAGGTGGCAATGGATCGAACCAGCACGCAGCGACGCAGCTTTTCTATTTCAAGTGTGTTACGTGAGACGCGCATTACGATGAAGCCGACTTTAAAGCACACGCCCTATGAGTTAGATATACGAATCGCTGATAATGCGATACTCGATAGCTACCCAGGTCCTTTGGGGCAGGTGATTACCAATCTATTAAACAACGCTATTTTGCATGCCTTTGATGGGAGGGATTACGGCAAAATTTTGATTGAAGTGAGTGGCATTGACGATCAAGTCAGATTGATTGTGGAAGATGATGGTTGTGGTATTGTGGAGGAAAATCAGAAGCGTATTTTCGATCCATTTTTTACCACGAAGTTGGGCGAAGGAGGTAATGGGCTGGGTATGCATATCGTGCACAATATTGTGACTGCATTACTTGGAGGGAGCATTGAAGTGAATTCTAAAGTCGGTGTCGGTAGTAAGTTTACCGTCACGGTACCTTTGGTTGCCCCTCGGCAACCCGAACTTAAAACCGAAGCGCCAGATAATGAAGGTTAATAAATAACGATGACAGATGATATGGCAGATGATGGTTTGATGGATTTCGATGATGAAATTGCTGATGCCGAAACTGATGAGTGTGAGTCCGTATGGCGGGTGCTCATGATCGACGACGAAAAAGACGTGCATACCGCGACGGCTTTTGCCTTGCGTAATACTGAAATTGTAGGGCGCCCAATTGAATTTTTGCACGCCACAAGTGGTCGTGAAGCTAAGCGCTTGTTAGTGGAAACAGAAGATATCGCGGTTATTTTACTCGACGTGGTAATGGAGACTCCTAATGCTGGGCTCGATCTGGTTGAAGTGATTCGTAACGAGTTAAATATTAAAGATACGCGCATTATTCTACGTACCGGTCAGCCTAACCAAGCACCAGAAATCGAGGTGATTCGCGACTACGATATCAACGATTATAAATTAAAGTCGGAATTAACCCAGTCAAAATTATTTGCATCGTTAACAACAGCCATTCGCTCTTATCAGCAAATTAAAACCATTGAGGCGGGCAAAGAGAGCTTAGGGCTTATTGTGAGCTCTTGTGCCGAGCTGTTAACTCAAAAAGGTATTAACCGTTTTGCCGAAGGCGTTATCCTGCATTTGTCTAGTTTGTTAAGCTTAACGCCAGAAGGGCTTATTTGTGTGCGTTGTGCTGCTGACAGCAAGTCTGAGCCGCTAATAATTGCTGCTGCCGGCCATTATTCGGGGCTTATTGATCATTCGTTATCGGATTTACTTGAGTTAGATGCTAAAGAGTCCTTGATTCAATGCATTCAAACGAAAACGAATATTTATTTACCTTTCGGCATTGCTCTGTATTTGGGGAGTAAAGATCGTGGTGATATGGCGTGCTTTGTGAGTAGTGCTGCCGAGTTGTCGCCCGTGGATGAGCATTTGATTGAGTTGTTCTGCGCAAATATTACCATTTGCGCCGACAATCTACAGTTGGTTGATAAGTTAAGCAATTTTGCTTTCGTTGATGGCGTGGCAGGTTTGCCTAATCGCAACGCATTGGTACGCAAAATCAATAGCATGAAAGACCATGCGGATTTATCTAGCTATTCGCTGTCGCTTGTGGATGTTGATCATTTTTCAGATTTAAATACCTCCCTTGGTCAAGAATACGGTGATGCCTTATTGCGTGCGGTCAGTGATCGAATGAAAGCGGCATTCTCGGAGCCTTGTGTACCGGCGAATTTACATGGTGATACCTTTGCCGTCTTTGGCCCAAGTGAGCTGGTACATGAAAAGTCCTTGCTTGCGCCCTTTGTAAAAAGTTTCACTATTGACGGGCAAGAGCAGATGATATCCGTCACTGCAGGCATAGTGCCTATGTCCGAAACCTCAGGCGATGCGGAGGAGGTGCTTCAAGATGCAAGCATCGTATTAAAAACCGCGAAAAGTAAACATCGTGGCGAGGCCGTTTTGTTTGAGCGGGATATGCTGCAAGCCGCACAATTACGCTTATCGATGTTACGTCGATTGCGTACCTCTTTTGATTTGAATCAGCTAGATATTGCCTTTCAGCCAAAATTACGATTAAAAGACGGTACTGTTTGTGGTTTTGAATCACTTATGCGCTGGCGTCAAGATTCTGGTGAGTATATTGCGCCGGAGGAGTTTATCCCTCTTGCGGAGCAGTCAGGTTTGATCTTGCGTTTGGGGGACTGGATTTTACGAGAGTCCGTCTCGTTTATTGCGCAATTACACGACCAAGGTTGGCAAAATTGCCACATGTCTATCAATATCTCACCTGTGCAATTGCAGCGTGCTGATTTTGTTTCGACTCTAGAAACTGTTGTCAGCGAGTTGGGGGTTGCACCTAAGTATATTGATTTGGAAATTACAGAATCTCTTGCGATTGCTGATTTAAATGCGACTCTGGTGTCACTTAATAAAATTAAAGCACTAGGTTTTAGTATTTCTTTGGATGACTTTGGCACAGGCTTTTCTTCTCTTAACCATTTGCAAAAAATGCCGATTGACTACCTTAAAATAGATCGCACTTTGATCGACTCCTCTGATGATAATGACGGTAAGGATGTTGTGGCAATGATTTTAGGGCTTGCATCTCGTATGGGCATGCAGGTTGTTGCAGAAGGGGTTGAAACAGCTGAGCAAGATGCCATGCTTAAAGACTTAGATTGCCCTATTGTGCAGGGTTTTTATTATGCAGGACCTATGCAAAAACGGCAATTGCTCAGCTGGCTTGTTGATAATCAAGCACGAAAGGCTTAGTTTAAGCCTCTGTTGATTGTGGTGGGCTAACTGTTGGTCGCGCTGAAAAATTGATAAAATGTTCGTAATTGCTGAAGGCAGTGCTCTGCTGTCTTCAGCGTAAATGTGATCTCTTGCCCTGGCCGTCTCTGGCCAAGTTTAAAACAATCTTGTTGTGATATACACCCGAGTTTAGGGTAGCCGCCAATGGTTTGCCTGTCTTTTAATAAAACAATGGGCTGACCATTGGGTGGTATCTGAACACTACCGTAGGCGATTCCTTCCGATAATAGCGCTTCCTCACAAAACGTGATGGGCTCGCCTTGCAGGCGATAACCCATACGATTACTCATTGGGCTAATGGTATATTTTTGCGTTAGCAAGGTGTTAATCGCTTGCTCTGAGAATTGCTCGTACTGGTAAGCCGGAATCAATTGGAGTGTTAGCGGCGCGTCGTAATTCGGAATGAAACGCGCAGGTGTTGCATCGCTTGTTAATCTTTTAAAGCAGTTTTCGTCGTAAAAAATTTGATTGTGTTTATCTAAATTCAGATCACGGTTTTGTTGCCAGTGACTTGATTCTGCTCCAGTGTTTGATACGGCTTTAAACCCGCCGGTAACGGCAATATAGGTTCGGAGGCCATGCTGAGGTGGGGCGATGGCGAGCCTGTCGCCGGGTTTTATGTCAATGTTTTGCCAGGCATTAATACGAGTTTCGTTTAGTTTTATATT
>NVXL01000036.1 GCA_002746115.1 Alteromonadaceae bacterium | reverse complement strand
CTTAACGGTGAGCCGCTAAGCGGTGTTTGGCGCTTACGTATTGCGGATCTTGCGGTTGAAGATGATGAGGGCATTTTAAATCAGTGGGGGATTAGCTTTGTTGAGAGTGTTGACTGTGGTCCGGAACCTACGGTTGAACCAACAGCCACACCAACGGTCACACCGACACCTACTCCCGTGCCGACTGCGAGACCTTCGACAGGTGGAGGCGGCGGTGGCAGCGCTTCATGGTTTTTATTGGTGTTAGCGGGTTTATTGTTTATGGCTAATACGCGCAGTTTGCAAGCGAATAAGCGTGTGCGCCCCAAGGCTGATATTCGAGGGGGGCTTTAAAGCTGATGAAAACTTCAAACCTGTATTTAAAATATACCCTGTTTTTGTTCGTTGCGATGATGTTTAACGCTTGTAATGATTCCGGCGAGCCTAAGCCGGAATCAAACGCGGAAGATAGGCAGCGGATTGATATTTATACCATGGATGACCAGCTGCTTAAAACCGTCGAGAGCGTCTCTGTCATAACGGCATTAAGTCATGCGCTCGATAATCAAAAATTAGTGTATCCAGCCAAGCCGCCAAGGTTCAAATACCGGTTTCACTTAAAGACGGAAGGGAAATCTGTCGATTTGTATTATGCGCCGGGCGAGTTTGTGAGATATCTAAAAATTAATCCAAACAATATTTACAATATAGATACGTCTCAAGCGCTAAGCTCATACTTAGAGTAGTACTTAGTTGAGAGGGGGCTTACTTCGAATGTTGAAAATAACGGTTCAAAAGATTGTTTTGATCGTTTTGAGGGTAAAACCTTATATTAAGCTCCGCTCTTAAGTTCATTTCGACTATAAGTCTTTTAAGTGTGACACGTGTCACGCATGTGGCGTTGATAAAGACGCCACCCTCTGTTAAATTGCTTAACAATTAATCAGTGCAGCAAACTCGAAAAACTGAGAAACGTCTTGCTTTACAATGCCATTTTCAGTTTGTTAACGACGAAAACATGCCGCACAAAGCTTTTTTGACATACCTCTGAGCTTTTATGCTGATTACCCAAAATTATCGAAGATAGCGCTTAAACGATTCATTTTTTTTAAGCGATTAAATCGCTAATCGATTGATTTTGACCGAATGCTGTAATAGATACCTTAACAATGTTAAGGACTCTTGGTTTTACCCGCTCATTGAGCGGGTTTTTTTTGTCTGTCGTCTGGCATTTGTGGGATAATTTCCGTTTTCCCACTACCGAAAGTTTATAGCCGCCCATGCCCGCATCTCGCTTTGTTCATTTACGTGTTAGAACAGAATTCTCCATTGTCGACAGTATCGTTCGCATCAAGCCTCTTATGGGGAAACTTGCCGAGCAAGGCATGCCTGCCGTCGGTATCTGTGACTTCCATAATTTCATGGGGCTTATCAAGTTCTATAAAGCCGCACAAGGCGCAGGTATCAAGCCTATATGTGGCTGTGACCTACTGATTGCCGTGGAAGACGACAGTGTGCGACCGGCACTGATTACCTTGTTCGCGATGAACGAAAAAGGCTATAGCAACATTATCGAATTAATCTCGCTGGGTTATCAAAAAGGGCAAAAGCTCGGTGAGCCCTATGTGAGCTACGAATGGATTGCTCAGCATAGCGAAGGTGTTATTGCGCTCTCTGGTGCGAAATATGGCGATGTTGGTCAAGCACTTAATAGCAATAACCCGGAAGAAGCCGAGCAGCGCCTACGGCATTGGATGGATTTATTCCCTGATCGATTCTATATCGAACTGCAGCGTACCGGGCGGGGCGGTGATGAGCGCTATTTACATCAAGCCTTAGCGCTTGCGACAAAACTCGAATGCCCTGTAGTGGCCACCAACGATGTACGTTTTATTTCCCCTGAGCAGTTTGATGCGCACGAAGCGCGCGTTTGCATTGGCGAGGGACGGGCGCTAGATGATCCGCGCCGTGAGAAACGCTATAGCGAGGAACAGTATTTGCGTAGCGAGCAGGAAATGCTCGAACTGTTTAGCGATATCCCAGAGGCCTTAGAGAATACCCTTGCCATCGCAGAGCGTTGCACCCTCGATATTAAATTGGGGCAGTGCTATCTGCCGGAATACCCCATTCCTGAGGGTTTGACCGAGCAGGAGTTCTTTCGGAAAGTATCCTACGAAGGTTTGGAAAATCGCCTGAAGACAATTCTCGTTCCTGGGGCGGAGGACTACGACGAGCAGCGAAAGCTTTATTATGAGCGCATCGATTTTGAGTTAAAAATCATCTGTGACATGGAATTCCCCGGTTACTTTCTGATCGTAATGGACTTTATTCGGTGGGCGAAAGATCACAAAATCCCGGTGGGTCCTGGGCGAGGCTCGGGTGCGGGCTCGTTAGTGGCGTATTCGTTACTAATTACCGATATTGACCCGCTGCTTTACGATTTACTCTTCGAGCGCTTTTTAAACCCTGAGCGGGTATCCATGCCCGATTTCGATATCGACTTTTGCATGGAGAATCGTGACAAAGTGATCGCCTATGTGGCCGACAACTATGGTCGTGATGCGGTTTCGCAAATTATCACCTTCGGTACCATGGCCGCGAAAGCGGTAGTGCGTGACGTGGCACGTGCGCAAGGCAAATCTTATGGCTTAGCGGATAAGCTCTCAAAGATGATCCCGCTCGATATTGGCATGAACTTGAAAAAAGCCTACGAGCAGGAAAGCGCTTTACGCGAGTTCCTTGAGAACGATGGCGACGGCCAAGAAATATGGGATATGGCCTTACAGCTAGAAGGCATTACTCGTAATGTCGGTAAACATGCCGGAGGGGTGGTCATCGCCCCGACCAAATTGACCGACTTCTCGCCGGTATATTGCGATGAAAGCGGTGCAGGCTTGGTCACCCAGTTTGATAAAGGCGACGTGGAAGATGCGGGGTTAGTGAAGTTTGACTTCTTGGGGCTGCGAACACTGACGATTATTGATTGGGCGATCAAAATGATTGATGTCGATCGGCAATTAATCGGCGAGCCACCTATCGACATCGCTTTGATTCCGCTAGATGACGTCAAGACCTTTAAAATGCTGAATCGGGCTGAAACTACCGCTGTATTCCAGCTGGAATCACGGGGTATGAAGGATCTTATTAAACGCCTTCAGCCCGATAATATTGAAGACATGATCGCACTAGTTGCCCTGTTCCGGCCGGGACCTTTGCAGTCGGGCATGGTTGACGACTTTATTAACCGTAAACATGGCCGTGCGCAGGTGGCCTATCCTGACGCTAAATATCAACACGAGTCGCTCAAGCCTATTCTTGAGCCGACCTATGGCGTTATTGTTTATCAAGAGCAGGTCATGCAAATCGCCCAAGTGTTAGCCGGTTACTCGCTTGGCGGTGCCGACATGCTGCGTCGTGCGATGGGTAAGAAAAAGCCGGAAGAGATGGCTAAGCAGCGCAGCATTTTTGCGGCGGGCGCTAAGGGGCAGGGCGTCGACCCCGATTTGGCGATGAAAATCTTCGACTTGGTGGAAAAGTTCGCAGGTTACGGTTTTAACAAATCTCACTCCGCCGCTTACGCAATTGTTTCTTATCAAACCGCTTGGTTAAAAGCCAATTATCCGGCGCACTTTATGGCCGCGACCATGTCCTCGGATATGGATAAAACAGACAAGGTCGTGACCTTTATTGAAGAAGTGCGGGAAATGGGACTTGTTCTATTGCCGCCGGATCTTAACCAAGGTGAATTTCAATTCTCTGTCGATAGTGAAAACAATATCATCTACGGTTTGGGCGCGATTAAAGGCCTTGGTGAGGGGCCTGTTGAGAGTATTATTGAAGCTCGAAAAGACGGGCCGTTTACCGATTTGTTTAATTTCTGTGCGCGCATTGATTCACGTAAAGTAAATAAGCGTGCACTTGAAGCTTTAGTGCGCTGTGGCGCAATCGATAGTATCGGCCCTAAAGTCGACATCGATTATGATCGTGCGGTGATGTTTGCGGCTTTAAGTGAGGCCGTCAAAGCTGCGGAGCAAAGTGCTGCCAACGCCAACGCGGGCATGGCGGATATGTTTGGCAGCGTTGTGCCTGTCGCGAGTGACGAGCAAAGTGCTTACGAGGACTTTAAACAAGTTCGTCGCTGGACGATGAAGCAGCGCTTAGAGGGCGAAAAAGAAACTCTTGGCCTGTTTTTAACCGGCCACCCTATTGATGAATATGATGGTGAACTAGGTAACCTTGTTTCTTGTCGAATATCGGCAGCGCGCCCAGATAAAGCTAAGCAAACACTTGCCGGCATGGTGGTTGCCTTTCGGGTGATGAGAACTAAGCGTGGCGATAATATGGCGTTCATCACTTTGGATGACCGTACAGGGCGTATGGATATTGCTATTTTCTCTGATACCTACGAGGAACACCGCGATAAGCTACTGAAAGATGCATTGTTGGTGGTGGAAGGGCAGATCAGTAATGACGACTATAGTGGCGGGCTTAAAATGCGCGCCGACGGTATAATGGATCTCTCACAGGCGAGGCAAGAGCGGATACGTAAAATCAAGCTTAACTGGCATGAGTCCTCGATACCTAAAGACTACATAAAAAGCCTTAAAACGACGATAAGCCCGTATTTGCAAGGCAAGTGTAAGCTCACCGTGCGCTACAGCTCTAGTACAGCCGCTTGTGATCTTGATTTTCCTCAGGAGTGGGTGGTCACGCCGACTGATGATTTACTCTCGGCTTTACGCCAATTGTACGGGCAAAGTAATGTCGAACTGACGTACCGGTAAGGGATAAAAGAATTAAAACTATAACGGATAAAACGATAACGGATAAAACAGTAAATAGCTATGGAAAATTACCAGCAACAATTTGAACTCATCGGCTTACGAGACGCTGCGCGTCTACGAAAAATGCTGACGCAAATTAAGCAGCGTCAACAAAAGCAGCAGCCTTGTGATCGTAAAGTGGCACAGCTTGATGCCGAGCTTGCCGAAGCGGTTAACCGTGCGGCTAAACGTCAATTGTCGATCCCCGTTATTAGCTACCCTGAAGGTTTACCGATTAGTGGTAAGTCAGAGGAGATAGCGGCGTTAATTAAAGAAAATCAGGTGCTTATTTTAGCGGGTGAAACGGGCTCCGGTAAAACCACCCAATTGCCTAAAATATGCTTAAGTATTGGCCGGGGAATACGTGGCCTAATCGGCCATACCCAGCCGCGTCGAATTGCGGCTCGTACAGTGGCAAGCCGAATTGCCGAAGAGTTACAGGTTGAGCTCGGTGCTGCGGTCGGGTATCAAGTACGCTTTGGCGATCATACCCAAGAAGATACCTTAGTTAAATTAATGACCGATGGTATTTTACTGGCAGAAATTCAGAACGACCCCATGCTACTGAAGTATGACACCTTAATTATTGATGAGGCTCATGAGCGCAGTCTGAATATTGATTTCCTTCTTGGTTATCTCAAGCGCTTGTTAGTTAAACGGCCTGATTTAAAACTGATTATTACCTCTGCAACTATTGATTTAGAACGTTTTTCAAATCACTTTGGTAAAGCGCCGGTCATGGAAGTGTCCGGTCGTACTTTCCCTGTCGAAACACTGTATCGCCCTTGGGCGGATGAATTTGAAGATGTGAATCAAGCCATCGTTGAAAGCATTGCTGAAATTATGCGGGATTCAAAAGGCAAGGGCGGCGATATTTTGATTTTTATGAGCGGCGAGCGTGATATTCGTGAAGCGGCTAAGGCCATAAAACAAGCGAATTTTGCTCACCTTGATATTCTGCCGCTGTATGCACGCTTAAGTTTAGCGGAGCAAAACAAGGTTTTTCAAAACCATAAAGGCCGGCGTGTTGTATTGTCGACTAACGTTGCTGAAACCTCGATTACCGTGCCGGGCATACGTTACGTTATCGACCCCGGCACAGCACGTATTAGTCGTTATAGTCTGCGAACCAAAGTACAGCGTCTGCCGATTGAGCCTATTTCACAAGCGAGCGCCAATCAGCGTCAAGGGCGTTGTGGTCGTGTCAGTGAGGGCGTGTGTATAAGGCTGTATTCAGAAGAGGACTTTAATAATCGTCCTGAATTTACGGATGCGGAAATCCTAAGAACCAACCTTGCAGCAGTTGTGCTGCAAATGCTGCACATGCGAATTGGTGATGTAAACGACTTTCCGTTTGTGGATATGCCTGACCAGCGCTTGATTACTGATGGCTTTAAACTGCTTGAAGAACTTAATGCGGTGACTAAAAATAATCAAGTCACGACCATTGGGCGACAACTCGGGCAGATGCCGATTGATCCTAAGTTAGCGCGTGTTGTATTGGCCGCTAAAAAATGGGGTTGCCTGCGAGAGATTCTTATTATTGTAAGTGGTCTGAGCATTCAAGACCCGCGCGAACGCCCAGCCGATAAGCAGCAAGCCGCAGATGAAAGTCATCGCCGTTTTTGGGATGAAAGTTCTGATTTTTTAGCCTACGTTAATTTGTGGAATTACCTAGAAGAGCAACGCCAAGAGCTTTCTCAGTCGCAATTACGTAAATTGTGTAAAAAAGAACATATTAACTTTTTGCGAGTGCGTGAGTGGCGAGAGTTACACTTGCAGCTTAAGCACTCGCTTAAAAATCTCGACATGAAAGAAAATCAAGAGCCCGCGAGTTCCGATGCCGTTCATCGAGCCATCGTGACAGGCTTTCTCTCTAATATTGGCATGAAAGATCCAGAGCCTAAAACACGGGATTATTTAGGTACGCGTAATCGAAAATACACGGTATTCCCCGGCTCATCTCAGCAAAAAAAGCGTCATAAATGGATTGTTGCGGCAGATTTTATTGAGACCAGTAATTTGTTTGCCCATTGCGTTGCCAAAATTGACCCGAAGTGGGTTTTAGAGAGTGCCGAGCATCTCGTTAAAAAGAATTACTTTGAGCCGCATTATGATGTCAAATCGGGGCAGGTAAAAGCTTATGTGCGCATCTCACTTTATGGCTTGATTTTAGTTGAAAAGCAGTGTGTTGCTTACAATAAAATAGCGCCATTGATTGCGAATGAAGTATTTATTCGTAGCGCTCTTGTGGAAGGGGCTTATCGTGGTAAAGGCAGTTTTTTAAAACGCAATAAAAAAACCATTGATGAGGTGCATGATCTCGAAGCGAAATCACGGCGACGTGATATTTTGGTGGATGAAGAGGTTATTTATCAATTCTATCGCGAGCGCGTGCCAGAGAGCATTAGCAATCTTGCGGGCTTTGAACATTGGCGTAAAGAGGCTGAGCTAGAAGATGAAAATATTCTGCACCTGTCCCGAGAAGCCCTCATGTTGCATAGTGCGAGTGGCATATCGGAAGCGCAGTTCCCCAACGAGTTAAGTATTGACGGCGTGAACTACGCCGTTAAATATTGCTTTGAGCCCGGTACAAAAAATGACGGCGTTAATATTCAAGTGCCTGTGGAATTTTTACATGTGCTAGGTGTACATCGCCTTGAGTGGTTGGTGCCGGGATTGTTGCGGGACAAATGCGTTAATCTTGTCAAAGGTTTGCCAAAGGCGATACGCAAACATTTTGTGCCTGTGCCACAATTTGTTGATAAAGCCCTGCTGAGCCTAACGGCGAGCGATACGCCTCTGACCGAAGCCTTAGGGGAGAAGTTATCTAATATCAGTCATCATCGAGTAAGCCCTGAGGATTGGGACGACCAATGTATTGATGATTTTTACCGCATGAACATTCAAGTGCTAGATGAGGATGGGCGTGTTATTGATCAACACCGTGAAATCCATGTCCTGCGCGAGCGCTATCGAGAGCAAGTGCAGCAAACCATTGCGAAGGTGGGCGACGAGTTTGAGCATGAAAATGTGACTGGCTGGAGCTTTGGTGAACTCAAAGAGGCGATGGAGCTCAAGCGCGGTAGCGTCACCATTAAAGCGTATCCTGCCTTGGTGACTGAGAAAGAGAAAGTCCATGTGCGCATGCTCGATAATCCGAGTGAGGCGGCGATGGAAAACCGCCTCGGGCAAGTTCGTTTAGCGATGCTGCGTTGCCCGCAGATTTGTAAATACCTTAAAAAACAACTGCTCAAAGGCAAGGACTTGGGCTTGACCGTGGTTGACCTCGGCAAGCGTGAACAAGTGATTGACGACATCATTGTGGCAGCCACAGCCGATGCTTTGTTTGGCGATGGCGATATTGTGCGCACCGAAGATGAGTTCAAGCGCTACGTTGAGGCCGGTAAAGCGGATATTGTTGTTATTGCTGAGCGTTACGAAAAAACACTCAGCGAGGCTTTAACAGCTGTCGTAGCCATCAAGAAAGCCATTAAGTCCAAGCGTAGTGCTTTTGTATTAGCCTTTGCAGTGGGCGATATTAATCAACACTTAACGCAGTTGTTTTACCCTCAGTTCTTATATCGTACACCCCTGACCTGGTTTGAACAGTATCCGCGCTATCTAAAAGCAATGCTGCATCGCATTGAAAAAGCAGCGCAAAACCCTAGCGCCGATAAGCAACATAGCGATTGCTTGCAAGCGTTCTGGGACCGGCACAGTGCGCGCCTGCAAAAAGAGGGGGTTGCGAGTTATGAAAATAACGAAGAGTGGCAAAAATTCCGTTGGATGCTGGAGGAGCTGCGAGTATCCTTTTTTGCCCAGAACCTTAAAACCACGGTGCCAGTGTCGCAAAAACGATTAGAAAAGCAATGGCTGGAGTCATAGCATTGCGATATCATAGCCGGGCTGTTAACACCTGCGCTTTAATGCTTGTGTTTTAGTACTTAGCCTATTAATTGGTTTCCCCTTATCTTATGTTGGGGAATTCTCAGGATCTCTACATTTCAGGAACTCTACATTGATGCATCGCTCTATTTCTCACCTTGTCTTACTGCCATTCTTGGTTTTATGTTTATTTCTTAGTGGCTGCGCATCTAATGCAAACAGAGCTCCAATGGATACTGAGGCGATTGACCGCATGCAAGGGTTTAATCGCGCTATGTCGAGTGTTAATCATCGACTCGACAAGTGGTTTCTTAAGCCGGTTGCCCAAGGGTATGACAAAGCGCCTAAGCCAGTTAAAAATGGGGTGGGTAATTTCTTTGGCAACCTTTCTGAGGTGAGCAATGTTCTGAACGATGTTCTGCAGTGGAAGTGGAAGCAAGCCGGTAATGATGGCAGCCGTTTCTTGATTAACTCTACGTTAGGCTTGTTAGGCTTGTTTGATATTGCCAGTGCTAGCGGCATTGAAAAGAGTGATGGTGAAGATTTTGCTCAAACCTTAGCAGTTTGGGGCGTGCCTGCGGGGAGTTATATTGAGCTGCCGATTCTCGGGCCGCGCACCTTGCGGGGTTTAGCGGCTTGGCCGGTGAGTTGGGCGAGTGACCCACTGACTTATATCGAGGACGATGGGGCTCGTATAGGCTTAAACTTCTTGGAGCTTGTTGATACCCGAGCAGGTTTTCTAGAGTTAGAAAAACTGGCTACAGGTAAAGATCGCTACTTATTTATACGCGATGCCTATTTGCAGCGACGCGATTACCTGATTCGTGACGGCGTCGTGGACGATGATTTTGGCGATGAGTTTGACGATGAAGATTTCGGCGACGATGACCTTGATGACTTAGATTAAGATCAAGATAAGGATTAAGATTTAGATATAAAAGGTACGGAAGATGGGTGTAGAGATACTTGATGATCAATTTTTGACGCTTTTAGCACTGTGGTACTTTTAAATATGCTTAAAAGCGTCAAATTACGAGCTAGTTATGGGAGCTGCTTAGTTGAGCACTTCCGTAATTTCCATCCCGATTAAGCAAGGGCTTTCCCCGCTTGTCGGTTGGGATATAACACGAGTCACTGTCGCAATCGCCTTTAGCATAGGATTGTGACCGTGAGCTGAAGCGATGACAACCTCAACCTTCGTGCCCGAAGGTAAAGCTTTGTCTAGCTCGACCTGTAAACCACCGCCACTAAGGTCTCGGCATACGCCCTGGAGAACGTTACCATCAGTGTGGACTTTGACATTGACGGGCGCATCCACTTTCATTCGAATATAGTTACGCTTTTCGTTATATTCTCGTTTCATTGAGTACATGGTTAAAAACCTTCTTTTTTGTCTAATTATATGAAGGGCATCTTTCTGTTGAGCCTCCCCAACACTCGATAGCCTAATGGTATGTAAAGCATGGAACAGACCAGTTGGCTGTTCTTTGTTCAATTTAAACTATATTTGCTCATTTGGGTAGCTTGCTAGCTCATAAATATAAGAGTAACGTTAAGTTGAACCATGATTAATTAGCACTAATATTTTTATATTCTAAAAGCCCCAGGGTTATCCAGTTTTCGGTCTAAGTTAGCCGTTGCTTTTTAAGTTTTGAGAATGATTGAGCCTAGGGCTTGGTAAGCATCTATACCTGTTTGCACACCGACGTTCCGTAGGCAAAAATTGAGTAAAAATAGAGCATTTCTTATTCATACTCATAATAACGTTATGGGGTAGTCTGCGGAATTTGTTAAAAAATTGTAAAAATGTTGATTTAACTCTTGAGGTAGTGTTTCTTGTTTCTTTAGCAGTGTTAAACTTAGGTAAGAGCAAGTTGTCGTAATTTACAGTTGTCCTTTATTGCGTCAGCGATACACCTGTTATGGTTTACCCAATTGAAATCGAGACATGTTAATGGCGAAAGGTAAAATTAAAATTGCCAACCACGAAGGCGTTTACGTCATCAAAATGGAAGGCGATGTACGGTTGACTCTCTGTTTGGCCTTTGATGAGTTTATCGAGAAGATGCTAGCTGACAGTGCTTTTTGTTCCGCCGTCTTCGACCTGACTGCTGCGAAAGCGATTGATAGCACCACATTAGGGTTGATGGCAAAAATCTCCATTCAAGGGCGCGAGTATTGTGACAGCCTGCCGCTCGTTATTTCTGATAATCCCAGCATTACCCGCACCTTGGTGTCGATGGGTTTTAACGATATTTTCAATATCGTGCGTGATAATAACTCTGAGCAAGTCAGTGAGGCGATAGACGGTGCCGAAGCACTTTCCTCCAGTGGTGATATGCCTGAGGACTTGCTTCGGGAAAAAGTACTCGAAACACATCGCTTGCTTATGTCGCTTAATGCAAGTAATCGCGAAACCTTTAGCGATTTGGTTAGCTCTTTAGACCCACCACGAAGACCAACTCATAGGCCAATACGATGAGTGTGTCCGTATTTCGCAGTGCGCGCTTAGCCGCTTTATTAGTCGTCATTGTCGCACTAAGCGCATGTGAGACCTCCGTTCGATCAGCCGTCTCGACTTATCGCAACGAGGGTTTCAATTTTGCTGCCGGTAGTGTTCTTGTGGTGGCAGAACATGCCGAGCAAGATGATAGTTTGGAATTCGCTTTTTTTAAGCAAAAGTTAGAAGAGCGCTTAGTAAAAGTCGGTTATTCCATTCACCCCAAGGGAGCTGCACCGGAAGGTGCCGCCTATTTGGTAAAGTTAAGCTATCACATCGACCGTCAAGAGAGTGATAGTCACAGCAGTGGTCGTATACTTTACTCCGGTCGTATCGGTCACCGTAACAGTATTGCAGGTGGTTATTATGGTGGCCATAATGACCGTGATTTTGAATACTTACGTGAAGTTAACATCACAATTGATCGCAATACTCCAGAGTCTTCTCGTTCTGAGAGTGACAAGTTCCTTCAGATTCGAGCACAAAGCGCTGGTCGCTGTGAGCACTTAAGCGTTGTTTTTGATGAAATGCTCGATGCCATATTCTCCAATCTATTACGCGCAAATGGCTCTATTGAGCAAGTCAGGGTCAAAGGGGAAACGCAATGTCCTTAAGTTCGGTGTTCTTAAGTGCAATCCCTTTAGTACAGTGCCCTTAAACATGCTTGTCGCGCGCTATCGTGCTGATATTTATCACACCTAACTTGACTGCTTTAGAGCTTGCTTCGGCGTGAAATCATTAACCGGCAGAGTCGGTGAAGGCTTGTCGAAGCTACTGCTTTATCTTAGCTACTTTAATCTACGTGCCCTAGTATTGTTGCTGGGTGTCTTTTGGGCTGTCACGCCGTTAAACTCTCCTCAAACGCCTAACGTTATTGATCAACAGTTATTGAAAGTTCGCGCGCTTTTTGTCTCCAAACCTCAAGGCAGCTCCGGTATTGGCATTGTTGAAGTGCCAGCAGAGACCTTTCGTCAATGGAATGAGGATATTCATGATGCCAGTGAAATGTCAGCCTTGCTGGCGAATATTCTCAGCGCTTCGCAAACTCAGATAGGCTTGCTGCTGAATACCCCTTTGGAGTGGCAGGGGGGAGCTGCAGAGCGTTTGATTGACGCTTTGGCTCTTGAGACAGAAAACTCTGCCAAATCAACTCGTACTCGAAAGAAAAACACGACGAATGAACCTACAAGCGTACATCAGCAGATCAACGGCTTTGTGCATCGCAAAAACCTACTTTTGAATCTTTTAGATAACCCTCGTGTGGTGATTGGCGTTCGGAATGCTGTGTTTTTAGGGCAAAAGCCTTTAACCGGTACTGAGGTGGGCGCAGGATCTAAGCATGGGGGTTCATATCAAACGATGTTGCCTTCGGTATTACTTGCTCCTCCTGTGCATTTGCCGGCACTGATAGCGCCTTTTCAGCAGTGGTGGTTACCAGAGTGTCGTCACTGTGAACGCTTACAAGGCTACATTGAGGTAGCGCGTCCACGTGTGGATCAGTACACCTTGTTGCCAAGACCTGTAGATACCTATCAATGGATGCTGCGCTTGGGGGGAGATCAGTCACTTTATCGCGGGTTTACAGCCGAATTTTTAGCCCGTATCGGGGTTACCGATGTGCCTTTGTCATTTTTTGGGGATTACATTGCCTTAGCGGAGTTGCGGCCTGTGTTATTTCCTAAGCTTGATCGTATCGCTTTGGATGAAGCTTTGGCGCGTGGGAAGTTCCCGCCTATTATTTTGATTGGCAGCGTGGATGACCCGCAGCTCACCCAGATAGCGACAACGCTTTACAGTGCGCAGCAAGGCCAGGTATTACGCACGCCGTGGTGGGGCTCAGTATTATTAAAGCTAGTTTGGCTTGTCTTGGCGGTATATTTATTTTTTGTGGCAGCTCGAGCGGCTATACGGACTGGTGTTGTACTTGGCGCCATAATACTTATTTGTTTTGTTGTTTTACAGTTGGCTCTGAGTTATTTCCAGCAGATCTGGTTGCCTCTAGGGGGGCATATGGGGTATTTACTCGCGGGGCACCTGGTGATCGCGGTGTGGCGCTTTAAACAGGTGCGGTTGGAGGCGGTGATGCAGCGTGCTGATAAGATTTGCATGGAAAATGCCGGGCGTTTAATTAAGCGTGATAAGCTCGATCGAGCTGTCGCAGCCTTGAAAGACTGCAGTACGCGCACCTCATTGTTAAATACCTTGTATAAAATTGCAGAGAAATACATCGAGCAAAAACAATATACCAAAGCGATTTCGGTTTTAGAGTTGATTGGCACGCGCAAAAAAGGGTTTAAAGACGCTCAGCAAAAAATTGAGGTCTTGAAATCGATGGCGGAGCTGACCTTGGTGGAAGCAGCTAGGCCGTTAGTGGAGTTTGATACCATAACCCATGAAGCGGTGGTCATACCGGAAGAGATTGGGCGTTACCAAATACAGGGTGAGCTTGGGCGTGGTGCTATGGGGGTGGTGTATCTCGGCTTTGATCCGCGCATCTCTCGTAGGGTGGCGATCAAAACCTTGCAGCGAAAGTATTTACGTGGCAGTAGTGAGGCTGAAGTAAAAGAGCGCTTTTTTCGTGAGGCAGAAGCTGCCGGACGTTTGAATCACCCGAATATTGTCTCGGTATTTGATGCCGGTGAAGCGTGTGATATGGAGTTTATCGCGATGGATTTTGCTGAGGGTAATGCCTTGAATGCTTTTGTTGGTCGTGTTGTGGCTGGGGCGAATAAGGCGGGCAGTACTTCAGGGGATACTGCTGATAGGGCTTCTGGTAATGCTGTAGGTAATAAGAGCACCTTGCCCGCTAAAAAAAGAGGTTTGTTTGTTGGTGCCTGGAATAAAAAAGAGCAGGACGTCGGTCAGTTGTTGCCGGTCTATGAGGTGTACCGCATTGTGTGTGATGTGGCTAAGGCATTGGCGTATGCGCATGCCCAGCAAATAATTCATCGGGATATTAAGCCGGGAAATATCATTTATCATCCATCGCCTTACAGTGTCAAAGTCACGGATTTTGGTATTGCACGCTTAATGGATCACGCTAAAACGAGTACTGGTGAGATAATAGGTAGTCCCTTGTATATGGCGCCTGAGCAATTACAGGGCAAGTCGGTTAGTTACGCGGTGGATATATTCAGTCTGGGGGTGACGTTTTATCAGTTGCTCACTGGGCGCTTGCCTTTTGATGGCGATAATCTCGCGGCGCTAACGTATAACGTGATACATACTAAGCATAAAAATATTCGTGGTGTGCGGCCAGGTTTGCCCGCAAGTGCAGCGCGTATTATCAATCATGCACTGCAAAAAAATGTGGATGATCGTTACGAAAGTGCGGAAGAGTTTGCTTTGGTGATGAAAAAGGCGATTCAGCGTGATTTTGCGGAAGAGGCAAGAAGTACAGGTTATTTGTAGTGCGCTGAAGATATTGAATAAAGGCTAAGGCGGGGAGGGAGAAGCGATGCTAGGTCAATATAATATTAACCTAGCACCTATTTGCTTATCTAGCTCTGGTCGGAGGAGGTGTCTTCTGCCTTTTTATCGTCAGTACTGTTCTCTACGGCACCGCTCTTTTCACTATCTTTATCGGCAGCACTTTTATCCGCTGCTTTTTTATCCGCAGTGCCTTTCTTTGCAGTGCGTTTATCAGCGGCTTTTTTGTTGGTAGCGCCGTTGTCTTCAGTAGCATCGTCACCTTTTAGTTTGAACGCGACGCGGCGCTTATCGTTGTCCACTGAGGCTATGACGATATCCACTTCCTTGCCCAAATAATAAACAGTATCGTCGATGATGAGTGTCATGCGTTTTGCGTCGAAGGTCTTTGACTTGTTTTTACCGTAAGCGACGAAACCTTCAATACCGCTATCGTTTAAGCGTACGCCAAAACCTTGCTGAGTGACGATACGGATGATGCCTTTGCCTTCGCTACCAATAAGTGATTTTGTGTGTTGCGTCAATAACCACTGRCGGAGTTCACGATCAGCTAGGCGACCATTTTGAAGTGCATCCGTTAGTTTGGTGGTTTTGTTTTCAGGKAGAGGCTTAAAAGARTTCTCGCTGACAATACTGCTTATCGCCCAATGATTGTAGAGATCCGCATAGCGGCGGATAGGCGAGGTTACAGTCGCGTAAGCAGGGAAACCCATACCAAGGTGAGGCTTACCTTCATGGCTGAGCTGGCTCTGTTGCATCATGCGTCGCAAAGGAGCTACTAAATGCTTTTGCTGCTCGCTATTCTCAAGCGACTTTAAAAGAGCGACATGGTTTTCTAGGTCGTTAAGTTCGCCCTCCCATTGAATCTCTTCTTCTTTTAAGAGCGCTTTAACTTCGCCTAGGCGTTCGCTGCGAAAGCCTCCGTGCACTGAGAATAAGCCTTTGTTTTGCTCTTGGAGTAGTTTGCCTGCGCAAAGGTTTGTCGCTAGCATGGCCTCTTCAACAATTTGGTGGGCAATATTTCGTGGCTTAAGGTTGATGACCTTAATTTTCCCTTGGTCATCAAGCTGATGCTCGTAATCGGCTTGATCTTGAAATACGATGTGATGTTTTTCGCGGTATTGATGGCGAAGGCTTGACCACTGCTCAAGGCTTCGGATTAGTGCTTGGCAAGTGCTCGGAATCGCGTCCTCGTCGTCACTTTGGAGGAACCGAGCGACGTCGTCATAGCTGAGTTTATGGTGTGATTTGATGCGTGCATGTTCAAAGCGACTATCGAGGATATCACCTTGCTCATTGAAATCGATACTGATCAATAGGGCAGGTCGTACCTTGTTCTCTTCTAACGAAAAGCAGTGGTGGGCAAGTTCAATCGGCAGCATTGGTACCGCGCCACCTAAAAGGTAGACCGACTGGCCGCTCTGTAAGCTGTGAGTGGCAAGGCTTGAAAATTGTTCAATAAAATTCGCTGGGTCTGCAATCGCAACTAGTACACGGGTCTTGGCGCTTTCGCCATCGCTAGCTTTAATTTGCTCGATGCAGACGGCGTCATCCATATCCTTTGTGGTTGGCGCATCAATTGTTACAAACATACGATCTGTTGCGTCTATTCGCTGCCCGAATTTTGGGTCACTAAAGGGTTGTTCGCGGGTATCTTCACCAGCAAATAGTTTCTCTAGGGCGCTGGCTTGAGCCTGCGCTTTCTTTTCTATCGGGCGGTTAAGCTCATATTTTGCGCGGGTGTACTTATGTTCGATACGCGCTTGATCCTGCGGGCCAATTTTTTCAACAATTGAGGCGCTGGGTTTGCCGTCTTTAAATGGATGCTTGAGCATGCGAGCAACAATAAAGTCGTGCTCTTTGCACTGACCGCGATATTTAGGTGGGATAAATATCCAGCGATTGGCTTGCGCACCGCTTGGCGCGACAAAGTGGGCGCCGCCTTTTATGCGGTATTGACCAATAAATCGGTCTAAAGCAGGCTCTAATAGTGCTTCAAGTTCAGCTTCAAGCTTATCTTTGGCATTGGTAATTAAATTGACTCGAACTTTATCGCCTGCGATAACGAACTGCATTTTTTCTGCAGGTAAGAAAGCGTCACGGCCATCGTCTAGTTTCACAAAGCCGAAACGGCCGCGCGTACTCGCTACGACGCCGTTCGCGTATTCTTTTGAAGATTGAATGTCTTGTTTTAACTTGGTGAGCTGAGAGAGGACGTCGGTATTTAACATGCCAGAAATTGACCCTGAAAATAGAAAGCGGTAGATGTTACCAGAAAAGCCTGAACACTTGTGTGGCTTATGTGTGAAAATATGTAGCAATTGCCAGTCAATACTCAATCAATAGCCAAACAGTGATCCATTGATACATCCTGGCTAAAAGGCACGGGGCTAGACACCGCCTACAAAGCCCGCTTGTCGCCAAGCGTCGTAGACGATGACCGATACGGAGTTGGATAAATTCATACTTCGGCTGCCTTCCCTCATGGGGATTCGAATTGTGTGCGAGGCACCGATTTCTTCGAGAATTTCCGTCGGTAATCCGCGCGTTTCGGGACCAAAAACGAGGTAGTCACCCTCCGCAAAGGCCACCTCATGATACAACTTGCTTCCCTTAGTCGAGAGCGCCCAAAGTGCGGCCTCCGTTTTGCTTGCCATAAAATCTAACCAGCTTTTGTGAGTTTTGACTTGTTGCCACTCACCATAATCTAAGCCTGCACGTCGCAAACGTTTGTCGTCAAGCTCAAAACCTAAGGGCTCAATCAAGTGTAACTGACAGCCCGTATTGGCACACAGGCGAATAATGTTGCCAGTGTTTGGCGGAATTTCTGGTTCAAAAAGTACAACGTTAAACATAATTTTCACAGCAAATTAGTGGCATAAGTGACTGTACATAGTGCAAAAAGCAACGGAACGCTAGCTGCCGTCTATACTGATAGTAAGTAGATCTAGTAATAAGTATCTGGATTATTGTCGTCGAAAAAGTCGTCGAAAAAAAGGTGGGGGAGAGTGTTGATCCCCATCGGTCGTGATCATAACGTAAAAGAGAATGACTCAGAAGACCCAAGGGGGGGTAATTTGCGCTGGTTAGAACGCATCCGCACAAAAAAGGGGGTGGTTAGTATCGAGGCACTAGCCGATGGCTTGGCTGTGGTCGCACGGGGCTGCCACTCTGATGACGCAAAAGTTGATGTGTTAACCGTTCTAGACAAAACCGCAACAGGCGGGGCATACACTCGGGCGCTTAGCGACTTGGTTGAAAAACACAAGATAGGGCGTAGGTCCTGTAATGTCATTTTGCCCCAAGCGGATTACCAGTTGTTGCTGGTCGAGGCGCCAGACGTTCCTGAAGAAAACTTGCGAGATACCATGCGCTGGCGTATTAAAGACTTAGTGTCTATCCCTTTGGAGTCAGCGGTGGTGGATGTGTTTTTACTACCGCAGGGCAGTACTCGCTCCACTAAAAAAATGGTTTATGTCGTCGTTAGTGAGCGTAAGTGCATTCAAAACTGGGTGAATTTGGTGGCGGAGTCCGGGTTGATGCTGAACGCGATTGATATTGCTGAAATGGCGATGCGCAATATTGTGTTGCTGTGTCAGCAACGAGAGCGGCAGGCTGGAGAGTCCGCTGAAGGACAAGAAGAGCGCGCAATAGCCGTTGCCCGTGTTGTTGCTGGTGGCGGTAGTCTGGCACTGTATCGAGGTGGGAATTTATTTCTTGCTAGGCAGTTTAAAGTGAATTACCTGGGGGGCTTGCTTGATGACTTGCCTATCGATCCGCTAGCGCTAGAGATTCAGCGCTCCTTAGATTACTACGAGCGTCAAATGGGCATGGTGCCGCCCAAAGTGCTTTATTTTTGTGGTGAGAACCTTACCGAAGATAAAATTACTGTAGAGCTGAAGCGTGCAATGACAGTGCCTGTAAAACACCTCGATATGATGAGTGCCTTAGGGCTGGAAGAGCACGATGAAGAGCACTTGTTGCATACCTGTGTCGGTGCGCTTGGCGGCGTATTTCGGAGTTTAGCGGCATGAGCATGCAAGAGGTCAACCTCTATTTACCAGAGTTCTTTCCGACGAGTGATTGGTTGTCCGCGAAAAACCTCGTGTCTGTGGTGCTCGCTTTAATTGCCGTGCTAAGCATTAGTGCGTGGCACCAGAACGAAAATATTGAGCAATATCAATTGGAGTTAGCAGCGCTTGAGGCGCAACAAAAGCTTTTGAGCAAAAGTGTTGAAGCATTGAAGAGTGCGCCACGGATAGATGAGGACGCGCGACTGCAATTGCAAATAGTACGCTTAGAATACGATATTCAATCCTTGAAAATGGTACAGAGCTCTATGTTGGCGCAAAGCCCAGGTAATGACGTTGGTTTTTCGCCAATACTACATACCTTGGCGGAGCAGTCGCTCGCGAGCTTAGCGCTGCAACGGATCCGTATCTCGCACAATGGCAAGCGCTTGGACTTGCAGGGGGTAACTCGCCAGGCGGGGGACGTGCCGCTTTATCTAAGCGCATTGCAAGCTGAGGTTAGCATGAGTTCGGTGGAGTTTGGTTTGCTCAGTATGAATTTGCAGAAAGCTTTTGCGGGGCGCTATCAATTTGCCCTAGGCTTTGAATCGCTCTATCAAAAACCTGATCTTCGTGTTGTTTCGCAGGGCGGGGCGCAATGAGGGTGCGTTGGCAGCGTTTTAGCGACAATGTTAACGGTCTTACATTACGTGAGCGGGGCATTCTAGTGCTCAGTGTTCTGGCAGCAATTTATGTCGCTTTTGATCTGTTGGTTTTTTCCAGTTTCAGCGCAACCAAGCAAAAGCTCTCGGTTAAATTAGATGCCGCTAAGCAGAAAATTACGGTATTAGAAGCCGAAAAACTGGTGTTTATCACAGCGCTCAGCGTCGACCCACATGTTAAAGCGAGGCGTGAAATAAAGCGGTTGCAAGCGCACCGCAAGGATATTAATACCCAGCTTAGGGAGCTCTCGGTTGGTTTGGTCTCCGCCCAAGAATTGCCTCAGGCACTAAGAGATTTATTGCCGCCCTTACCGCAATTACAATTACTTGGGTTGTATAGCAAGGCGCCTGTACGCATAAGCTTTGGGAATGAGGCCAGTGAGAGCCTTGCTGAAGATGTGAATAAACAGCTGGATGCTGCCGTCACAGAGGTACGTAAAAATGCGCAAGCCACAAAGCCCGAAGGTGGCGAGAACGTAGTTGATGCCCAAGCTTTGGTTAACCAGTTAGTTAGTCAGAATGAGGTTCGTGATAGCGCGAGGAACCCTGAGAGCCTTGACCCTCTTGAATCGGGTGCCCCGGCGTCACTGGAGCTTAGCCCCGGCGTGTATAAACATTCCGTGGTGCTTTCCGTCTCGGGAGGTTATTTTGCCGTTTTGGACTATTTTAAATCATTGGAAGCCATGCCTTGGCAATTTTATTGGCAGGGCATGGATTATGTCGTTGATGAATACCCTCACGCGAACGTGACGCTGGAAGTGTTTACCTTGTCAGCGGTAATCGGTAAAAAGGAGGAAGCTCCGTGAGATGTTTTAAATTAACAGTGGCTGGGCTGATTTTGGTCTGCGGCTATGCTTGGATAACATCCACGATAGCGGCCGAAAAGCTACGTGACCCGACGGAGCCTTTGGGGCACATAAAAGTTTCAAAACAAACTCAGGTATTAAAGCTACAGGGGATTTTCTCTAACTCGGGTAAATCTAAAGCGTTAATTAACGGCATAAACGTATATGAAGGCGAGCAGTTTTTAGGGAATCTTATGTTGCGCATCGAGAAAAATCGGGTGGTATACCTTCGTAACGGCGAAACTCTTACACTGTCTTTATGGCGGAGTATTCGAAAATAATGACAGAGAGAATGATAAAAATAATACATTTTAGGTGCATGGTTGTGGCTGTCTTGCTGAGCGCATGCACGGCGCCAAAGTTTGAGACGAGCAACATGGAAACCGTGCTGGAGCATGCTCAGCAACAAAATCGCGAAGTACGTGAGCAGGACACTTTGGCGGCACCACCGCAAGCGATTAATGAGCTTTTATTAGGGCGGGGTAAACAGGCCGCGATGACGCCTGGGCAAGTGCGCTTTAACGTCTCTGTGAATGAAGTCCCCGCGCGCATGTTTTTCCTTAGCTTGGTTGCGGATTCTGGGGTTAATGTTGTGGCGCACCCTGAGATTGAGGGTACCGTCTCATTTGATTTAAATAACGTTACAGTAAAAGAGGTTCTGGACGTAACCCGTGATGTTTATGGGTATGAGTACAAGTATGAACGAGGTATTTATACGATTTTCCCGCGCAAATTAACGACCGAGGTGTTTACCGTAGATTACCTCGATGTACAGCGATTTGGTATGACCGATACGAGTGTGGTGATCGGGCAGTTTCGAAGTAATAGCGATAGCAATTCTAACAGCTCCAATAACAGTTCTAATAATAGCTCCAACAGTGGTAACTCAGGCCTAAGTGGTTCTGGCGGCGATAGTGATAGCACCGGAGTTGCGGGCGGTGCACGAGTGCGAACCTTAAATGAGACGGATTTCTGGAGCAGTTTAAATGAGGTCGTTAGCGCTATCGTGGGTGCTGAGGATGGCGGTCGAATGGTGATGAGTGATCCTCAGTCTGGTTTAGTCGTCGTGAAAGCGATGCCTCGTGAGCTTAAATCGGTACGTGAGTATTTAAAAAAGGCTCAGTCAAGTGTGCGAAGGCAAGTTATTTTGGAGACTAAAATATTAGAAGTTCAGCTGAATGAAGCGTTTCAAACCGGGATTAATTGGGGGGCAATTAGCGGTGCGCTAAGCCTCACTCAGTCGAGTACGCTCGACGGTTCCTTGTCTGACATTCTTTTCGATGGTAATTCGGCTCAGAGTTCAACCATATCGACAGTGCTTGATGTGGTCGATATTACTAAACTCTTATTGCTCCTAGATCAGCAAGGCTCTGTACAAGTACTATCTAGTCCGAGAATTTCGACTGTTAATAATCAAAAAGCGGTTATTCGAGTTGGCACTGATGAGTTTTTTGTTACCGGTATTTCCAACTCGACGACTTCTAATGCCGCGAATGTTGTCAGTACGCCGGAGATAGAGTTGGAATCGTTCTTTAGTGGTATTGCCCTTGATGTGACGCCGCAGATTTCAGCGAATGGCGATGTGATTTTACATGTGCATCCGGTAGTTAGTAGTGTGAGAGATCAAAATAAAGAGATCAGCTTTGGTGGTGATAGCGTCTCATTGCCCTTGGCGCTGAGAGATGTGCGCGAGTCAGACAGTATTGTGCGCGCGCGCAGTGGGCAGGTAGTTGTGCTGGGCGGTCTAATGCAAGAAAGCAGTAGTAAAACTGATACCAAGCGCCCGATGCTTAGCAACGTGCCATTTCTTAAGTCGTTTTTTAATACCAAACAGAAGCAATTAACTAAAACCGAACTGGTCATTTTAATGCGCCCGGTTGTGGTAGGGGATAAAACTTGGGAGCGTGAGCTGTCTGAAAGCGTCACGCGGTTTAATCAATTAACTCAAGGCGCACGCGTGCGACCCTAGGTGCGTTATGTATGAGCAGTTTTTTGGCTTTGACGAGATGCCGTTTTCGTTAACGCCCGATACTTTGTTTTTTTTAAACCATCAAAGCCACCGAGAAGCGCTTAATACGCTGTTATTATCGATCAAGCATTGCGAAGGATTTATTAAGATCGTAGGTGAAGTTGGCACGGGTAAAACTTTGTTGTGCCGAATTCTAATTTCTCGCCTTAACAAAGGTTTTGTCACCGCGTATATTCCGAATCCGGATTTAACGTCGGCTGAGCTTAAAGCTTTTGTGGCACAAGAGATTGGCGCTGATTACACGCCCGGCATGCCCACCCATGAATTGATGAGCGCTATTTATCGTAAGTTAATTCAGCTTTCTCGCGCAGGTAAACAAGTGGTTTTGGTGGTTGATGAGGCGCAAGCGATGCCGCGTGAAACCATTGAGTCTTTACGTTTACTGACGAACCTTGAAACGGAAAAACATAAGTTGCTGCAAGTTGTGATGCTTGGGCAGCCAGAGCTGGATGTATTGCTGGCACGCCCGGATCTTAGGCAGTTAAATCAGCGTATTGTTTTTTCTGAGCGTCTAATGCCTTTCTCAGCAGCCGGGGTGCGTGATTACATCACTCACAGGCTCAGTTCCGCAGGCGCTGCTAATCCGGCTCTGTTTAGCACTGCCGCCAAGACTTTGGTGTATTGGGGCTCGGGTGGGGTGCCTCGGTTAATTAATATTTTATGCCATAAAGCCTTAATTTGTGCCTACGGGAAAGGCACGGAGAAAGTGACGGCGTGGTATGTGGCTAAAGCCATTGCTGATACTCAAGAGAGCCGCTTTATCGGGAAGTTATGTGCTTTGCATCTACGTGCCGCACCATGGTATTCGGCGATGCTGTTGTTAGGGATGAACCATCCGGTATCTCAGGCGCTAGGCATGCTCGGAGGCTTAGCGTGAGTCTAATTAATGACGCGTTAAAAGACCTTGAGAAGCGTGAGCGCAAGACGACGCTCGATATAGATACCGCGATCGCTAATAACATGTCGGCAGTCGAAAAATCTGGCTGGCGACGCTTTGTTTCTGGTGGGATTGTGGGAGCTGCAGCGCTTGTACTTGTTTATCAAGGTATGATATTTTTTGATGTGGAAATATTAAAACAAGCCCCTATTGCTGATAATCAAATTCTAGCTGATAATCAAATTCTAGTTGAGAAAAAAACAGAGCAAGGTTTTATGGTGAAACGGCACCTTGCGGCAGCCGATAAGCGCAATACGAATATTGCGCGGAAAAAAGAGCAATCCGCTAAAAAATCCGCCGTTAAGCCCCTTATCCCCGATGACAATAACGATACATTTCCAAACACGCCAGTACAAAATCTGACTCAAGCCGATCCAAATAATAAAAGCGAAAAAATAAATGATTTGTTGGCATCCGCAGGTCAAGCGGTGGCCGCTGATAAGTTAACACGACCGGAAGCTGAGAGCGGATTGTATTATTATCGGCAAGTATTACAGCATCAACCCGATAATAAAAATGCACTTGCAGGTCTTGCCTCGATTCGCCAGCGATACCTAGCCTTATTAGACGATGCGATTACCGCTAAGCGACAAGCGCGTGCCCACCAATTATTTTTACGACTGTCTTTGGTTGATGATRATGAGTATTTGAAAACAAGCTACCAGCAGAAAATTGCCGCTATTTATCAAACYCCTACTTATCAAACCTCGAATGACGCTATGCGTGAAGTTAGCGGCACTCGTGAAGTTAGAGAAATTAGTCACCTTAGTGAAATAAGTCAAGSTAACAAAGCRRTTACGGCKGATAGGRAAAGCATGACRATAGCGAARTCGAGCGAGACGCAAGATAAMATTTTGTTTCAGCAGGCTTCMGACTTAGTCGGAAATAATCAAATATCACAAGCAATAATKTTATTAGAAAAAAATTGCCGAGMAAATTTGTATTGCGATAAAAGTTTAGTTTATCAATTTGATTTATACYTGCAAAACGAYCGTTATACCGATGCTCAAGCACTGACGGTACGCTTAGAAAATCGCCCGAATAATACGGGTATRAAGCATGCGGCATTACCCTATATGCAGGCTAAGCTGGCTAATTACGCTCGKGGTACTACTGAGGCCATTGCTATTTTAGAGCGCTCACCAGCGCGTGAGCCACATGCCGAGCAGCAATTGCGTTTATTGGCCGCTTTATATCAAAGCGATAAACAATACCCCAAAGCCTACGCACTTTATAAGCGTTTGGTGGTTGAGAGTGATTATCGGAACGATAACGATGTTCTTGGCTTAGCCGTCTCAGCAGACATGATTGGCAAGCGTGAACAAGCGTATAGGTTATATCAACGTTTGCAAGGCTCRCAGGCACATTCAGGGGCGGTGGGGGATTTTATTACCCAACGAATAGGTGTGTTGGGTGATGTCTCCTTAGTGCAGCAACCATAGCACAGCAGCCATAATGTCATGGCGAAACAAGAGGATTTATAAATGTCTGAAACCCGTAAACGCTTGCGCTTAGGGGATCTGCTAGTTGCCCATCAACTTATTACTCAGGAGCAGCTAGAGCAGGCACTTAAAGAGCAGAAAAATACTGGCCGAAAATTAGGTCGACAGTTAATCGACATGGGTTTTGTCGAAGAGAATAGCTTGCTAACCTTATTGTCGGAGCAGTTAGATATACCATTTGTGGAGCTGAAGCACTTTCGCTTTGATCGAGAGTTGATTCAAACTTTACCTGAGAGTATGGCGCGTCGATATCGGGTAATGCTATTACGTGAAGATAGCGACGGCGTATTGCTTGGCATGTCTGATCCAACGGATATTTTTGGTTTGGATGATCTGCAAAAAGTCATCACTAAACCTATAAAACCGGCCGTTGTACGCGAGTCAGAGCTGTTGGATATTCTAGATATCGCCTACAGCCACGCCAGTGCAATAGCTGATTTAGCGGGGCAGCTGGATGAAGAGCTTGAAAGCGGCGATGCGGTCAACCTAGCGGATATTGTTACCGAAGCTACCGATAGTGACGCACCTGTAGTTAAGCTACTGCAAAAAATATTTGAAGAAGCCATTAGCACCAAAGCGTCTGATATTCATATCGAGCCGGACGAGAACGAGTTGCGTATTCGCCTGCGTATTGATGGTGTTTTAGTCGAGCAGGTCATGAATGAAAAACGCATTTCAGCCGCGCTGGTGGTGCGTTTAAAATTAATGTCTAATTTAGATATTTCGGAAAAACGTCGCCCACAAGACGGACGCTTTAACCTGAAACTTAAAGCACATAATATTGATGTGCGTTTGTCGACCATGCCCGTGCAGTATGGGGAGTCCGTGGTGATGCGGGTATTGGATCAAACCTCAGGTATTCGTCCGCTAAAAGATGTAGGTATGTCGCCCGCGTATGTTAAGCGCTTCCGCAGTATTATTAACCGTCCGCATGGGCTTGTGCTAGTGACAGGCCCCACGGGTAGTGGTAAAACCACCACGCTCTACGGCGCGCTTAGCGAGTTAAATACGCCTGAGAAAAAAATTATTACCGCAGAAGACCCTGTGGAATATCGTTTACCACGTGTGAGTCAGGTGCAAATTCATGAGAAAATCGGCTTAGACTTTGGTTCCGTTCTGAAAGCTAGCTTACGGCAAGATCCGGATATTATTTTAGTGGGGGAAATTCGTGATGCTGAGTCGGCAGAGATTGCACTACGTGCCGCTATGACAGGGCACTTGGTGTTATCGACACTGCATACTAACGATGCCGTTACCTCGGCTTTGCGTTTAGTGGACATGGGCGTGGATGCATTTTTAGTCGCGTCGAGCTTACGCGCGGTAATGGCTCAGCGGCTAGTGCGTAAAGTGTGTAGCAGTTGTGCTGAGCCTTACGATCTTAACGATCATGAAAGGCATTTATTCCGTAAAATCGACAGCGCTCGTATGCGCAGTTTTACCTTCCGTAAAGGCTCCGGCTGCCCGCATTGTTTTAATACCGGATATCGTGGGCGCGTTGGCGTCTTTGAGTTGTTAGAAATTGACGCGGCCATGGCAGATGCCTTGCGTGAAAATAGCGTTAAAGACTTTAACGCGGCGGCGCACGCCCACCCACTCTACCGCCCGCTAAACGTTGCTGCTTTGGACTTTGCCACACAAGGTGTGACGACGATAGAAGAGGTGATGAAGGTCTCGGCTCAGGTCGAGGATGAGAGTTTGGCGGAGCTAGCCGCTACCCTGAATACTAGCGAGACCGTAGATCATGGCTGATTATCGTTTTGAAGGTCGCACCTCTCAAGGGCAGGAGGTAACGGGAACGCTTCACGGGGCGAGTGCGGATGCCGTTGCAGGGCAGTTGGTTGGGCGTGGAGTAACGCCGATTAAAATAGTTGAGGTATCGATAGGGGATACTTACCTCAAAAGTATAAATGCTTTTCTTGGCGCAGAAAAAGTCCCAACAGTGGATTTGATTATGTTTAGCCGTCAAATGTATACCATCACTAAAGCGGGCGTACCACTTACTCGTGGTTTGAGGGGCTTGGCCGCGAGTGTTCGGCATGAGCATTTTAGAGAGGTGCTCATCGATGTGGCCGACCGATTAGAAACGGGCGTTAGTCTTTCCCAAGCGATGGGGAATTATCCTAAGGTATTTAATTCGTTATTTATTAGTTTAATTAATGTGGGCGAAAATAGTGGTGCGCTCGATGATGTGTTTCGGCAAATTGGGTTTTACATGGAGCGGGATGAGGAAACCAAAAAGCAGGTGAAAGCCGCAATGCGTTACCCTTCTTTTGTGATGGTTGCGTTGGTGATAGCGGTGACGGCAGTGAATATCATGGTCATACCGGCATTTGCTAACATGTTCGAGCAGTTTGGCGCTGAGCTGCCACTTATGACTAAAATGCTAATCGGTATGTCACATGTGTTTGTTCATTACGGTTGGTTTTTGTTGGTGGGCACCATAGTTACTGTCGTTGGAACGATCTACTATATCAGAACGCCAAACGGCGCCTATTTGTGGGGGCGTTACAAATTAAAGCTGCCTGTGGTTGGCGGGCTCATTGAGCGTGCGTCGATGGCACGTTACTCGCGTAGCTTTTCTTTAATGTTGGGTGCTGGGGTTCCTGTGACACGCTCTCTGGATCTTTGCGGTGCTGCGCTTGATAACTCCTATTTGGATGAAAAGGTTCGCTTCATACGCGAAGGCATTGAGCGAGGTGAGAGTTTATTGAATACCCATATTCAGGCTCAGATATTTACGCCTTTGGTATTACAGATGGTGGCGGTGGGAGAGGAGAGTGGGCAGGTGGAGGAGTTGCTCGCTGAGGTCGCTGAATTTTATGAGCGCGAGGTGGATTATGACCTGAAAACGTTAACGTCACGAATAGAACCGATATTAATTATCACGATGGCGGTATTTGTGGCTGTGTTGGCTTTGGGTATTTTTGTGCCAATGTGGAGTATGCATGAGGTGCAAGGGTAGTAGTGTTGCTCAAGCGCCAATGTTTTTTTAGTCTATGTTGTTATAGCTTGTTGTGGTTTTAGTTGGCTTGCATCTAATTATGATTTTGTTGGTTTTTTGTGGGTCGTTGTTGCCGTTTATGTTTTTTCCTATAGTTAACCGCGCTATGTTTTCTTGGTCGGTGTTTTTATAAGTTTAGTTAAATCAATCATTTGGCGGTTTTTTTTGGATTCCGTTTGGTGTCGATTTGTTTTATATTTCGTCCTCTATGTCTGTTTGTTGCTCGTTGTTAGTCGGTTTTATATTATTTTAAATTTGAGGTGTTTGTGGGTTTTTTGTTTTATTGCTGTAAGTATTGTTGTTTTTGGTTATGAGAATGGCGGAAGTTCAATATATATATAATAAATAAGGATGGCCGTTGATATTTTGATTAGGACTGTCGCCCTGCATTGTGATAAATTTAGGCTATCCTTTAAATAACATTGTTTTAAATGCTATTTAATCAAAAAAATCGAATTTTTAGTGGAGATAATCGATGGCTAGACATTCATTAAGTAAACAACAGTCTGGTTTTACATTAATAGAGTTGATCGCTGTAATGGTGATACTAGGTATTTTAGCCGCGACCGCGGTGCCTAAGTTTGTTGACCTTTCCGATGAGGCGCAAACTGCAGCTACATCCGCCCTTGCGGGTAATATGGAAAGCGCAAGTGCTTTGAATCATGCTGTTGATATTGCAGCGGAAGCTAATTTAACAACTGATACTGTTGAGACTGTGGCGGATTGTGGTGACGGCTCTAATTTGTTGATTAGTGGTTTACCCGCTGGCTACACGCTCGATGCAGCGGTAACTATTGGAGATAAAGTCACTGGCTCATGCATTTTAACGCATACCGCGAGCGCAGATACGGCAAACTTTGCGATGATTGGGGCTGTGCCTTAAATTCATCATTAGCTTGAACAGATTATTCAATCGAAGCTCCTCTGTGCGAAACTTCACCCTCGTCGGTCTTAAACGCCGTTCGGGGGGCTTTTCGTTATTGGAGTTGATCGCTGTTATGGTGCTCATTGGAATTTTAGGTTCCACTGCTGTAACCCAAATTATACCGAGTGCTTCAATGCAGCTGCAGTCGAGTCGTGATCGGGTTTTGAGTGGGTTGTTTGCTGCGCAGCAACTTGCTTTAGTTCAAGACGATGCCGTACGGTTTGTGGTTTCTGGCGGTAATCAAATCAATATCTTACGCGACACCGACGGCGACTCTAGTTTTAGTGATGAGTCCGGTGCCTATGTGGGCGGCACTCAATATCCGATAACACTGCTTCCTAATCAAAGTTTTGCCAGTGGTGCGACCATTGATTTCGACAGTCTTGGGCAGACCTCTGGTGCGGCATTGAACCTATCTCAAGACGGTGGTAGCGTCGCTATTACAGTCACAGCGACAGGTTATAGTTATTAGAGGGCTATTGGTGAGCTATACGTGAATCTTTATTGCTGACCTAGCCAATATGAATACCCATGCCTATTCAAATATTTATATCCACACTCATTCTCGTACTCATAGCTATACTAATAAAGTGATATTTTTATATTCTGTTAAAAAACAACAGGGCGTGACGCTCATAGAAACCATCGTTTTCTTGGTGGTGGTCAGTATCGCCTTGGGGGCGGTGATGAATGTATTCAGCACCGGGGTGGTCAACAGTGTTGACCCTGTGGTGCGATCTAGGGCTTTGAGTTTAGCTCAGGCGCAATTAGACGATATTTTATCGCGATCCTTTGACGAGAATAGCCCTGCAGGCGGTATTCCAGCATGTGATAGCACTTTAGGCTTGGCTTGCGCGGGCATTGCTGCCGACGCTGATTTTGATGATGTTGGGGATTACAACGGATTTGTAAACAATAGTGACCCCAATCATACTTTGACGGTAAGTGTGGTAAACGCCTCTTTCGCTGGGGTGTTAGCTGCGCAAGCTCGTTTAATAACGATTCAAACGAGTATGCCTGACGGGGACGTGGTGACGATTAGTGCCTATAAAACCAACTTTTAAACAAGGCTATCGCCGTACACGCCAAAACAATTTGGGTTTTACCTTGATCGAGATGATTGCCGTGATGGTGATTCTTTCGATTGTGGGGGCTCTTGGCAGTCGTTTTTTGATTATAAGTATCGATAGTTACAACACTATTCAGCAGCGTAGTAAGTTGATTGCTAAAGCCCAAATAGCGATTGAGCAAATGACTAGGCAGTTGCGACAGTCGGTTCCTAACGCGGTTCGGGTGAGCGGTAGCGGCAATTGCATCGAGTTTTTGCCTGCGTTAATTGGAGTGCGTTACCTTAACTCGTTGCCTGATGAATCAAACGGCGCTCCGCTGGTTAGTTCAATCACAACGGCCAGTTTCAGCTTGCCTTCAGGCAGTGCTGATCATGTGTTGGTCGCACCGATGATTACCACCGAGGTGTACACCGTGATCGGTGATCGTAGTCGAGCAAGCGCGGGGGTTTTTGGTGCCGGACCGGTTTACACTGCAATTCCACTAGCTGCAAATCACCGGTTTTTACGCAATTCACTTGTTAACCGTGTAGTCATAGCTGAAGACCCAAAGCGTTTCTGTTTAAGCGGCGGTAATTTACTACGTTATAACGGTTATGGTCTGCTGAGTAGTGCGTTAACCGACACTGCACCGGTTGGCGGTATTCCGGCAATTATGGGGCGCAATGTTAGCACGAGCTCAGCAGCGTTTAGTTTGTCTGGTAACAGTGTTAATCGTAACGCTGTAGTGAATATTAGTTTAAATTTTACCGAAGGCAGCCAAACAGTCACTCTTAACCAGCAGGTGTTTGTTAGAAATGTGCCGTGATCATCGCTTAAATATATCGCTTAGGCGTAGAAATACCCAGCGTGGATTTTTGATTCCGCTAGCGGCAATTATTCTGGTCGGGCTAGCGGTGATGGCGGTTGGTATTCACTCCTTGTCGCGTCAAACGAGTACGAGCACCGTTACTCAAGGTTTATCTGTGCAGGCTTTTTTTGCTGCGGAAAGTGGCGGCCAGTACGCATTGAATCGCTTGCTTTTTGATGTGACGGATAACGCTGTTTCTGATGCGAATTGTGTGGCTATTTCAGGGACTACAATTAATTTTAGTGTGCCGGGCTTGCGGGCTTGCCAAGCGGTAATTAGTTGTCAGGTGAGTGTTGCAGTAGGCAGTACTTTAAGTTTTTATTTAATTGAAAGCCGAGGCAGCTGCGGTGCGGCAAGTTTATTCGCCGAGCGCAGCGTGGAAATATCAGCTTATTTATAAGTGAGGTGGGTTAAATTAGCTTTATAGATTTACCCAGCTGTTTAAAGCCTTCAATTTAAATTTGTGTGTTTTGTAGCGCAAAATAATACCGTCTTCAAGAATATCTTCAATATATAATTTTGGCATTGCCTGACCACCATAACTTAGTGTTTTCTTGTTTAAAACAACGGTTGAGCCTGCACCAGCTCCGTAATAATTATGCGCTGAATAGATGAGGGTGGGGATTTCCTGTTGTATATAGTTGGGTAAATCTCGAATCGTTCCCAAGAATGGATGATCTGATAGTCTGTTGGTTTTTGGCAGGGGGATGGGCGTGCTGACGGCTTGAGCTATGACCGGGGCTGCTGTACTGGTCGGCGCGGGCGTTGGTGTTACCTGGATTGGTGTTTGTGCTGCAATCTTAGGCTGCTTTACTTTTGCTTCTTCTCTTGCTTCTTCTTTAGCCTCTTCCTTTGCGCGTTCATATTGTGAGGCAATGAGTTTTTCTTGCATCTCTTTGTATTTGGCACTTTGTTTGAGCTTATCTTTAGCCGCATCTTCAATGTCAGCGGTGGTCTGAGGGTTTGTAGTACTTCTAGTGTTTGTTCGCGTTGCAGTGGATTGCGTGAAATCTAGAGTCGCCGCTGTTGATTGGCTTGTGGTTGCGTTATTTATAATGTTGGTGTTATTTGCATTGTTTGCCGCAAGGTTGTTTGTTGAAGCTTGGGGTGCGCTGCCATTTTGCTTGGTTGTACCTGTGTTTAATTGCTGCCAAAATATAAAACCTAAAACAGAGCATAGCAGTGCGACAATAGCAATTAATACGTATACCAATCGGCCATTTTGTTGTGTGATTTTTTGTGGCGGTAATTGTTCGTGAACATCGTGCAGTGAAGGCGCGCCGTTATTTTTTTGGCGCTCTTTGTCCGCTTTGTTGAGTGCGTCGAGTATCAGAGACATGGTATTTTCTATTATTAATTATAAAAATTTAGTATTAAGCTGGGTGCTAATGCCCAGCTGCTCGTTCAGTTTCATGAGCGTTCTAGCCCCTAAAATGCCATCCGTATCTAACCCGCTTTCCTTTTGGAATGTCTTGATTCGCTCCTGTAAAGCGCGGTTAAATCTCCCGGTAGAAAGCGGTGTAGCTTGGGCGTCTAGTAGGCGGAAATTTTCAGCCACTTCGGTGACTGTAGGGTGGCGAGAGCCTATGCGTAAAGCTTCCACAAAGTCTTTGGGTTTTCGCCAAACGTAGAATAATTTCCCTGTCCATAATGGACCGAGCGAGTCGAGGGTGACGACTTGCTGTTTTCTATCTGAAGTGATTATCTGGGCGTACTCGCCTTGTATACCAATTAGCAATGCATGCGCTGGGAATTTTTCCGGCGTGATCAGGTGTAAAATCACAGGGCGATTCAGTGTGGTAATGTCCTGCCATGTATCGAAGTTTGTGGTTTCACACTGATAGCCACTAGCGTTGGCCTGCCAGCAGGGAGGAGAGTCTAAATTGGTAGGCACTTTCAGGTGACCAAATAAAAGTGCCTGTGCTGCTGGTAAATCTTTTAAATAAAGACCGTTATCGCTTTGTTGTACCTGAGGGGTAGAGCTAGCACTTTGGCGCAGTATTAGACCCGAAGTTTGGTTTTGCTGCGGAGGCTGATTTTCTTGCGCAAGCGGGGTGTTCGGTGTACTTCTGAATAGTACTGAGAGGAGTAAAGCTGTGGTGACAACAAACGATAGAAACGCAAACATGCCACCTGCGAGCCACCACTTTCGATCGATTGTTTGAGCAACAAAATGACTTTGTCGATTCCCTTTAACCTCTCTCTTGGCGAGGTCGAATATTTCGATGTCCGTTTCTCTGCGATTTTTACCGTAAGCGCCGGTGAGCATACGCTCGCATAAGATATTAATGACTCGCGGAATACCACCAGTAAATGTATGGATTTTTTTAACAATTTTTGCTGGAAAAGGCGAGTGAGATTTGGCTAAGCCCGCAACTGACAGGCGATGATCAATATAGAGTCGCGTCTCTCCAAGTGTTAATGGGTTTAGGTGAAAGCGTGCGGTAATACGTTGTGACAGCTGGCGCAAGCTTTTTTGTGACATTAAAGTATTTAGCTCTGGCTGCCCGACCAATACGATTTGAAGTAACTTTTGAGTGGAGGTTTCAAGGTTGGTCAGCAAGCGAACTTGCTCTAAGACTTGAGTGGCGAGTAGCTGAGCCTCGTCAATGAGTAAAACGGTATTTTTACCTTGTTGGTAATTGTTCAGTAAATAGTTGTGTAATATATCTGTGAGTGCTTTAACGCTGCTGGTGCTGGAGGGGTATTTTATGTTGAACTCATCGCATATTACCCGGAGCATTTCTAATACGTTTGACATCGGGTTCAGTACGATGGCAATTTCGGTATTTTCGGGTAATTGTTCGAGCAGGCATCGGATGATGGTTGTCTTACCGGTACCCACTTCTCCTGTGAGCATGACAAAGCCGCCACCGGTAACGCCATAAAGTAGATGGGCTAGCGCTTCTCGATGCTGCTCGCTCATGTAAAGGTAGCGAGGGTTAACGGCAATTGAGAACGCTTGTTCCTTTAGTCCAAAGTGTTGTTGATACATGTGATTACTGGCGTTGGTTGCAAGGTTACAAAGCTATGAGGCAGGTGTTCGCTTAGCGCTGAGGGTAGCTGCATTTGGCAGTATTACTCGGCGTCTGCCGTGATCGCTTTGACAGAAATGTGTAACGCGAGTTCGTCCCCAATTTCATCAAGCGACTCTTGAATGTCATCAATGTCGATAGAATCGGGAAGGCTCAGTTTACCGCTGGCTTCAAATAATGGCTCGCCACTGTATGGCATGCTTGATATGCCGGTGGTGAGGGTCTCGACGTTGATGTTTTTTTCAGAAAATGCATGAGATATGTCACGGACAATACCGGGGCGGTCTGGGCCGAGGGCGTGAAATGAGGCGTGCGTGCCGGTTTTATTTTGGGGGGGGGTGTTCGAATTAAGCTCGATACTAATGTGTATATCTTGCGAGCTTAAGGCTTCAAGTTGCGCTATCAGTGCACTTTTTCGATCACTGGAGACGGAGGCTCGAACCACGCCTGCAAATTTGCCAGAGAGTTGCGCTAGGCTGCTTTCGAGCCAATTCCCGTTGTGTTCGCTCACTGTGTGGGCGATGGCCTCTACGACTCCGGGTTTGTCGTCGCTAATGATGGTGAGAATAATATATGAAAGCATGATTATATATTTTAGTTAGTGTTATATGTTTGGGTCGGTACCATTACTATCTGCTTGATAGCGAGCGCTGGCTATAGTAGCACGTTAGCGAAGAAACTACCGCATTTGGCATGGGCTTGCAGGGCGGCGGTGAATGAGGGGGGGGGGTTAATAATGGCCGGATCGTAGCTGTGTGATAGGTGGTTGCGGCGGTAGGGTTCATTTGGGCGATGTTGGGGTGCTTCAGAATTGCCTTAATCATTCCTTATTCACCTCTTAACCATCCCTTAATAATTCTTTAGTCGTTCTTTAAATATGCAGGTATATATTTTAATTATTTTTTAATTAAATGCTCATATCAAGTTGTCATGATGGTCATGAAGTGGTAATAAAATTGTAATGAAACTGCAATAATAAGACGCTGTAATAATAAGACGCTGTAATAAAAACCTGTAAATAAGAAACTGTAATAAATTGATATGTAATAGCTTGTTTTAAGTGCCATAGTGTTTTTTATTCTAAGCCGTAGTGCTCGCTGAAGGGGTTTTCCAGTTTAGATTGTAAAATTGTCGAAGCGCCTATTATTATTACGTTCGAGTTGTGAAACAGTGTAAAAATAACTCAATATATCGAGAGTGAGCGACTATGCTTTTGATAACGCCGTATGCAAGTGCGGGTAGTTCATAACCAAGTAAGTGTCGCGCCTCCTAAGTGAAAAAATACAAGCTTATTTTTTATCTGTTTTTACATCTGTTAATACTGATTGTCAGTGCACCTAGCTATGCGTATTCGCAAGACCTTTTGTACGTACGTTATATCCCGAGCTATCTCTATTATCAGGATTTGATGGTCGCAGCTCTAGATACGACTGTGGGAGAATATGGCCCCTACGTGTTGGCGCCTGACACGGATGCCTTTCCTACTTTGCGTGTTCTACGTGAAGTGGAGCGTGGTAAGTTGATCAATGTCTTTGCCGGGCCCGCCTTAACGGATATCGTCACGTCCGAGATAATTACGGTGCCGATTCCGATATCCAAAGGCATGTCCAGTTACCGTATTATGATTATTCGTGATGGTGATCAGGCTCGGTTTGACACCATTAATACCTTTGAGGCGCTGAAAGAGGTGGTTCTTGGGCAGATGTATGGCTGGAAAGACGTGAAGATCTACAGGGAGAACGGTTTTACCGTAATGGATACGCAATCCTTTGACTCATTGATCGCGATGCTTTTAATGGGGCGTATCGATGGGATTCCAATTGGGGCTGATCTAATAGATTATTTTCTCGAGGATTATGCCGAAGGTATCAGTGGCTTGGCGATTGAGCGTGAGTTGGTGATGCATTACCCGTTCCCCTATTTCTTTTTTGTGAGTGAAAATGAACCGGTATTGGCGGAGCGTTTACAGCTCGGGCTAGAGAGTATTTACGCTAGCGGAGAAATGGACGAGGTGTTTCGCCGTCATCGCCAGAAGACGCTTAATAAGTTACAGCTAAGTCAGCGCAGGGTTTACTTGCTGAATAATCCTTATCTCAGTAAGCGGGTACCGCTACAGCATCAGGAGCTTTGGCAAGCGCCTAGCTTAAATGTGCCCTAGTCGTTTTTGGTGCGTAAGGTTCGGTTGGTAAAAATATGCCGGGTTCTTCGCCTGTTCGGTGTMTAAATAGTCCGTTCCATCTCTGTGCTTGTGTTTGCCGTCTTGATCGCGTTAAATGTTGGTTTTATAAGCTAATACACTTAACCGGTTAGATACGAGGCAGGATATAAGCATGCTTACTTTACATGGATTTGGATCGGGTTTTGGGATTGTTGATCCCAGCCCCTTTGTGCTAAAAGTGGACGCCTATTTACGTTTGGCGGGMATTGCATTTGAACTGAATACCGACTCGAGCAATTTTAGCAAAGCCCCCAAAGGTAAGTTGCCATTTATAGAAGAGAATGGTGAAATCGTCGCTGACTCACAATTGATTATTGCGAAGCTGAGTGAGCAGTATTCTGTGACCTTGGATGATTGGCTATCTCCAGAACAAAAAGCGCAGGCGCATTTATTGTCCAAGTCTTTAGATGAAGACCTGTACTGGTACTTGGTATATTCCCGCTGGATTGATGACAATATTTGGCCAAAGGTGAAGGCTGAGTTCTTTGATAAGATGCCCTTTCCTCTTAAGATCATTGTACCGATAGTCGCGCGCAAAGGCGTTAAAACGGCGATGAATAAACAAGGTTTAAGCCGTCATAGTGTGAGTGAGATTGCGGCGATGGCCAAGCGTAGCTTCGATAGCTGGGCTCAGCTACTGTCAGCTACTGTCAGGTAAAAACTATTTCTTTGGTGATCAACCTTGCAGTTTGGATGCAAGTATCTACGCGTTTTTCGCGCAATTTATATTGACGGACTTGGATACGCCACTGGGCGATATTGTGAAAAAGCATGAGAGTATCGTGCGGTATTGCGAACGCTTTCATGCCGCGTATTATCAGCAGTAACCGGGGTCGGTTTACCCCTCGGTGGCTTCTCTCTGGTCTATCGCTTCGAACTAAGTGCTACTTCGGCGCCCCCTAAACCCGAGCTTTGCTGTTAGACGATATTGATGTAATTGTCCGTTACTTAGCGGCAAGATCAGCTAATAGCTACCGCTTTGTTTGCTTGCTTGATAATATAGCGCCATCAAATGGGGCGCTTAGTAGTTCTTGCTTGTCGACTTGCTACAACCCGCCTCCAGATTTCCTATACTTCTTTATTACTATATCAAGGTTTTGTTGCATATGTGTCCAATACAAGGGGTGACTTTTTTGAGTGAGACGCGCCCCTCGTTAAAACGTCTTCTGTGGTCGATTCTGCCTTTACCGCTGTGCGCTACCTTATGCTTTGCTTTCTTTTGTAACGTCACTTTGGCGCAAGGTGGTACGGGCTCGTCAAAGCGGTGGTTACGTTTTAATACCTTGGAAGACCAAGAGTTAGCCATCATCGGTCAAATCAGTAAAATCGTCCAAGATCATCAGGGGTTTATGTGGTTTGCCGGTGAGACGGGGCTTGCTCGATATGACGGGTACACGGTCAAATTATACCTGCACGACCGAGCCGACCCTACAACGGTGAGTAGTAACGGTATCAATGACTTGTTGGTTGATCGCGATGGCTACTTATGGGTAGCGAGCTATTGGGGCTTAAGCCGTTACGACCCTAGCACGGACAGCTTTAAGCGGTTCTACCACGCTGAGAATTCTTTAGCTAGTATAAGTGCCAACAAGGTCAAACGGCTGCTGCAAAGCTCTGACGGCACGATCTGGGTAGGGACCGTGGGTGGTGGGCTAAATCGCTATGTTCCCGAGCGGGGCGACTTTATTCATTATAAACACGACAAAAAGGATCCGAACAGTATCGGCGGTAATGTTGTCACTACTTTATTCGAGGATAAGTTTGGTGATATTTGGGTGGGAGTGGGCGGTCGGGGCTTGGATCGCTTTCGTCTATCTAGTGGGGGGGTGCAGTCTACCGAACTTGTTTTTAAGCACTTCCTCCATGACCCTGAGGATCCCAAAAGTTTGGCGAAAAACTATATCACTAAAATTGTCAGTGATGCTCATGGGCGCATGTGGATTACGGCTAGAGGTGGGGGCTTGTCCCACTTCGATCCTCAAACGAGAAGCTTTCATGCTTATCAAGGTGAAGACATTGCTCAGATAAGAGATAGCAATATTAGGGATATGAGCGTTGATAATAAAGGGCGGCTTTGGGTTGGTTTTGATGGCATAGGCTTAGGCTTGTATCGGCCTCGTCTGCGTAAGTTCGACATGTATAACATGGAGAACTCCAACCTTAAAATGAATGATATAAATGCAATTTTTGAAGACAGTAGCGGCGGCGTTTGGTTTGGGTATTCGCCGGGGGGGGTTAGTAAAATTGATCGTTACGCGAGTGCGATTCGTACCTATCACAACAACCTCTATGACCAAAACACTTTAAGTAACTCCAACATCTTATCGGTTGCAGAAGATCACAAAGCTAACTTATGGGTGGGGACGCGCTACGGCTTAAATTACGTCGATCGTGAGACCGAGACGATCACTCGTTATATGCACGATTCTGGCGATCGGCATTCGCTCGGCGGCGCAAAAGTTACCGCACTGTTGGTTGCCTCTGAAGATACACTCTGGGCCGGTACCGCTTGGAACGGGATTAGTCGTTTAAATGTCAAAACAGGGAAATTTACCCGCGAAGCGCCTAGGAAGGATCAGCGCTTTGGGCGTATTAACCGGGAAGTTTGGTCGCTTCACAAAGATAGCCTCGGGCGTATCTGGGTCGGCAGTAATCGAGGTGGATTACATCTCTATGAGCCGGAAACGGATAGCTTTTTTTCTTTTAATCTTGTTCCTCAAAAAGCCTATCGTGGACGGATCATGAATATCTATGAGGATTCGTGGCGTGATCTTTGGGTTGGCTCTGATGATGGATTGTTCCGTATTCTTGGCGGCGTATTTAGGGCTCGAAAGGGGAGAGACAAGCAATCAGGTATTCTCGGTGGGGAGGATGAGCCTAACTTTCAGCATTTTAAAAAAAACGGCCAACACACGTTAAAACCTACTATTCCAGTGATGCGTGCCATTGCGGAAGATAAAGCCGGTAATCTTTGGTTTGGTACTGCTGGCGGCGGGGTTAACAAATGGAATCGGTCGACAAATGAGTTTAAAGCCTACCAAGTGGAGCATGGCTTAGCACACAATACTGTTATGGGGATTCTGGAGGATAAGCAGGGGAAGATGTGGTTTAGCACTATTCACGGTTTATCCCGGTTTGACCCTGAGACCGAAACCTTCCGAACTTTCACTAAGCAGCATGGGCTAGCCGGGGAGACGTATCGACAATCCGCAGCGTTGCGTATGTCAACGGGAGAGCTGGTTTTTGGGAGCACGGATGGGCTGAGTGTGATTGATACAGCTCATGTGTTTGAGAATAAGCGTGTCCCTCCTGTCGTATTAACTGATTTTCGCTTATTTAATAAGTCGGTAAATTTAGGCTTGTCGGTTAATCACATTGAAACAATTACCTTAAACCATCAGCAGTCGGTATTTTCGTTTCAATTCGCAGCATTAAATTATGATATTCCCCAAATGAATCGCTATGCCTATAAGCTTGAAGGCTTTGATAAAGACTGGGTTTATATTAAGCATAAACGTAGTGCAGGTTACACAAATTTAGATGCTGGGAGTTATGTTTTTAAAGTTAAGGCCGCTAATAATGAAGAGGTTTGGAATGAGGGTGGCATCTCGGTCAACCTCATAATATTACCTCCGTGGTGGCTCACCATTTGGGCTAAAATTGGCTATTTATTTTTATTCGGTGCTTTTGTGTGGTTGATTTTCTATACGCAACTTCAGCGAAAACGTACAGAGGGTGAGCGTCGGGTGAACTTAAAGCTACGCGACCTAGATAAAATGAAAGACTCATTCTTAGCGAAAACATCGCATGAGTTACGGACGCCGTTAAATGGTGTCATTGGCTTGTCCGAGTCGTTAGTGGCGGGCGTTGCGGGGCAGTTACCTGAAGAGGCACTGGATAATTTAAAACTCATAGTCAGTAGCAGTAAACGCTTAGCGTATTTAATTGACGATATTCTTGATTTCTCTAAATTAAAAGAGCATTCAATACGACTTAATCGCTCCGAGATTGATTTATATACACTCACTGAGACCATTTTACATTTAACCGCTCCTCTTGTTGGCACCAAACCGATCCACTTAATTAACCAAATGGATCGGTATCAGGAGACGGTGTTAGCTGATGAGAATCGATTGCAGCAAGTGCTTTATAACCTCGTAGGGAATGCGATTAAATTCACCAATGAAGGTCACATTAGTGTTGGCACTAGGATGGAAAACGGTACGCTCTGGATTGAAGTGAGTGATACCGGGATTGGTGTTGCCTCCGATAAAATTGAAAAGGTCTTTGATGCATTTGAGCAAGCGAGCGACTCAAACAAAGGGGACAACAGCGCAGATGTACGCAGTCATAATGGCACCGGTCTTGGTTTGACCGTAACGCAGCAGTTAGTTGAATTACATGGCGGTAAAGTTGAAATTACTTCTAAGGAGGGGCTTGGTACGACAGTACGTTTCTCGTTAGGGCGCGATTCGGAGCATCACCCAATAGATGCACCGCAGCACGATGTTTCTTTTGCGAATAAAACACAAACGGTACACGAGAGTATTCATCCTAATGATGACCCAAGCGCTTCTGAATTACCGCATATTTTAGTCGTTGACGATGAGGCTGTTAATCGCAAGGTATTGCAAAATTTACTGTCTTTGATCCCTTACCAAGTCACCATATGTGATGGCGGGCATCAAGCAATCGATTTGTTGACGGGCAAAACGGGCGCTAGGCCGAATATTGACTTGGTACTTCTCGACGTCATGATGCCGGGGTTAAGCGGTTACGAAGTGTGTAAAACCTTACGCCAGACATATTCTATGAGCGAGTTACCGATTATATTTCTCACCGCTAAAGCGCAAACGGGTGATTTGGAAGTCGGTTATAGTGTAGGTGGCAATGACTATATGACCAAACCCTTTGCTAAAGAAGAGCTGTTTGCTCGTATGAAAACCCACCTAAAACTCTTGCACACCAACCGCAGTATCGAGAAAGAGGTCGCTGTGCGCACTAGAGAGGTCACTAAGGCCTACAAGAACTTAAAGCGCACGCAGAGCCAATTGGTTCAGTCTGAAAAAATGTCCGGTCTAGGAACCTTGGTTGCAGGCGTTGGCCATGAAATCAATAACCCAATTTCTTGTGCCAATATTGCGGCAACTAACACCCAAAACAGCCTTAAAGATTTACAGCAGTTTATATCCTCATTAATTCGAGCCGATGAGGGTAATGCTGAAATTATGGAAGCTTTCGAGCAGCGCTTTGAGGCACTTTTTCATCACCTCTCCACGGTACATGATGGTACAAATAGAGCCGCAGAGATTGTCGCGAACTTGAGATCATTCTCTCAGGGAGCGTTATCTTATAATGACGATGCAGGGGCGGTTCGTCATGCCTGTTTGAGTAAAGGCTTATTGAGCACCTTGGAGTTGGTCAAAACTAATTATAAAATTGATATTGAATTCGATTGTAATATTCAGGATGATCCTGAGTTGCCCTGTGTTGAGTCGGAATTAAACCAAGTGTTTATGAATTTAATGGTGAATGCCTGTCAGGCTATGACGAGTCGTTTGGATGAGCTTAAGAGTTCAAATCTGCGAGAAGAGGGTCGGTATCGCTTGACCATTACTATGCAGATTCGTGAACAAGAGTTGGCGATTGCTTTTCAAGATACTGGCTGTGGTATGTCTGAAGAGACGATTGGCCATATTTTTGAACCCTTCTTTACAACCAAGCTTAATGGCGAGGGTACTGGACTTGGCATGTCGATAAGCTTTGGTATCGTAGAGCGCCACGCTGGGCGTATCGATGTTGCATCAGGGCTTGGACAGGGGACTACGATAACGGTTTATTTACCCCTGCATGAGGCTGTATGACGGGGCGACTTTGACGGGATAGCCGTTAAGTGGATTCAGTGTTGGCGTCGCACGTATTTATAGGTAGTTGTTTTGTAGCGGCTATCGCCCGGATTTTGGAAGCAACCAAACTGATGTTGTTGATTGGTGTCTTGTTAGTTATCAATTGATGCTTTTAGCATCAAAACCGTGCCTAATTCGAGTTGAGTCACCTTGGCAACAAAAGGTGGCTCGGCACCTTCGCGAAGTAGGTTGATGGCGACTTCTTGTTTGCCTTTCACAAGTCCAGCTTGCTCTCCTTTCTCAAGCCCAGCTTCTTCCCCACGGGCGATCAGTTTCTCTGCATATGTCATTAGTTCACCTCGTAGTGGGGCATGTAGCCCTTGGACTTTTTCTTCAAAGTTGTCACCAAGCTCAATGTTATCACCATTGAACATATAGCTTAATAGGGAATGAATCAAGTCTTTCACCTGCGCCAGTTCATCATCAGCGGTCTCGGCATTATCCATATCTTTTAGAATTCGGATAAGCACATCGCCAACATCAATACCGTCGGGCAGATTATAGCCCCGTGAGAACCGCAATGCAGCCGCCATTGGGCTAACCCAGCGTTGTTGCCAAAGCTGCTCTTCACTGAGCTGATTGACATCAATCAGCGGCACGGGCTTGGTTAGAACGTTGTGCATAATGCCAAGAGGGTCGTCAAAGCAATCTTCGAGTTTAAGCGAGTAGGGGTAGGGTGTCTGTTTGCCGTGATAAAAGACAAGCGCATAGATGGGTGGCAGTTGTGTCAGTTTGTTTAGGCGTTGCTTTTTAGCAAGCATGGAAAACAGGTATAAATGCACCCGAAATGCCATAAGTTTATCGGGTGTGGATTGGTGCTCAATCAGCAGGACAATGTTGGTATCTTGCTGCTGTAGCTCGCAGTTGA
>NVXL01000204.1 GCA_002746115.1 Alteromonadaceae bacterium | reverse complement strand
GACGGGTATGACGGGTATGACGGGTATGACGGGTATGACGGGTATGACGGGTATGTGGAGTATGAGAGTTGTGAGGAGTATGGCTATTCGGTGTGTAGGTCTGCTAGTTTTATTGTTGCAGCCTAACGTGTCACAAGCGGCAGAGATAGCCTTAACCTTTGATGATGCTCCCATGCCTGGGTCTAGCGTCATGAGTGGTGAAGAAAAAACCCGAAGGATTTTGGGGCATTTACGCACTCATGAAGTAAATGATGCGGTATTTTTTGTGACGACTCAGCATATTGATGACGCTGGGCGAATACGCTTAAAGCGCTACACCGACGCAGGCTATCACCTCGCGCATCATAGTCATCAACATATATCGGCTAAAAAAACAGCGGTTAATGCTTACCTTGAAGACTTCTATCGCGCGCACCTGATATTAAAAGAGTTTGATAATGTTTTAAAATTTCACCGCTTCCCTTACCTGCATTATGGTGCAGATAAAAACGCCCGTGCGCGTCTAGATGAGGGGATGAAGGAGCTAGGTTATCAAAATGGCTATGTGACGGTGGATAATTTTGACTGGTATATTAACTCGAAATTACAGGAAGCATTAGATGCTAATCGCGCTGTAGACCAGCAGCGCTTGGGTCAGCTATATGTCGATGTTATTTGGGAATCAATTCAATTTTACGATGGTATTGCCAAGCAGGTCTTGGGGCGCTCCCCTAAGCACGTACTGTTATTGCATGAAAATGATACCTCAGCCTTATTCTTGGGCGACTTGATTAGCAAAATTAAATCCGAGGGCTGGAAGATTATTAGCCCGCAGTTAGCATACGGGGACGCTATCGCAAACGAATATACCCCTGACTTCGATTACAACGGTCAGGGGCGTATAGCGGCCATTGCTGAGCATAAGGGAATGGATAAAGATAAATTGCGGCACCCGACTGAAAATACGGCGGCGCTTGATCTTATGTTTGATGAGTACCGCATATTTAAGTAGCTTTATTCTTACCTTATTTTGCTCTATGTTACCTAGCCCTATTTCACTTGGACAGCTCAGTCGGCTTTTCTAATTCGTAGATGCTTGCGTCAATGTCATCGAGCTTTGACTCAATGACATTACGGGCATCTGCGAGGCCACGATTGTAATAATAAGCGCCAATATGCTCTGAAAAGAAATCAATTAAAAACTCGGCATCAAATTGACCTATTTTTTGATCGAGTTCTTTATCAAAGTAAAGTTTGACCTTGTGTACGATCAGTGATTTTTCATCGTTTGTAAATTTGACATTTTTCATGTTGACGCTCGATTCTTAGTTACTATCTGTTAAATGTGTATTAGGTATGTGCAAAATATGTACTAAATGTATGTTGATCGTGCATTAGTCTTTAATCAGTTTTCAGGTGTTTAGCTAAAAACTCAGCGACTTCTCCGTAGGCCTTTTCTTGGTTTTCTACGGTGTTAAACGGATTATGGCGGGTATTTTTAAGCTTAACAAACTTGTAATCCTTTCTATGCTTTTTGAGTGCTTTAACCATTACTTTTGCCTGACTAAAAGGGACGGTTTGCGTTCGCTGTTTGCCCAGCTGACGGAACGAGCAAGAATAACGTTGTCGGCGAGCTTGCCTGTGATAGTTTTTCCTGGCGCCTCTAGATCTTGAATGGTAACGATGCGTCTGTCGTCAACGTTCCATACTTGGGCTAAATAGCGGGAATTGGGCGATAGTTTACTGTCGCGTAAAGTAGCTTCTTCAAGGAAGTCATCTAGAGAGGGCTGCGCCAAACTTAAAGTGCTCGTTAAAGCTGTAATAGCTAAAGTGCATAGCGTGCATATAAAGGTAAGGTGTCTTGTCATTTGGCGTAGGTCCCTGATAGTTAATCGTTTGGGCGTATGCGGTTTGCCTGTGATCTTCGGCATTGATGTTGAGGGGGCAAAGTTTATGTTATTAGCTCGGGTGGGTACAGTGCGTTTTGAAGGAATACCGGTGTAATATGAGCGGCTACCATTGCATTTATGCTTAACTTCTGGTTAGATCTAAGCGAATATTTCTCATCTAAAGCTAGTTATGTATTCAAGGAAGGGTATGGGTATTGTGGGTATTAAACATAAGGTCTATGCCTTGTTTCTGATAAGTTTGGTTATAAGTACAGCCTTGGTCTCGCTCTCCTTGGTGGTTGCGTTGATGATTGGCTTGTTATTGTGCTTGTTTGGTTTTGTCTTTTTCCCGTTTTTACGCCATGGCGCAACGCCTGGGATGTTATTTAAACGAATGGCACAGGCTGAGATCGAACTCAGTTTGTTAAAAGACGAGAATGCCAAGTTACAATCCCGGGTCGAGAGTAGTGTTGACTTGACCATTGCCGCTTTAAGTAGTCGTCACCTTGAATTAAATAAAACCAGTGCCATGGTGCATGACTCGCTTATTGCTATCGAGCAAAACTTAGGCGACGGTTTCAGTATTATTGAAGGTCAATCCGTTCACGCTAAAAAGACTAACGTGGTCAGTTTAGGGCCTAAGTCGGTACTTAATGTTTTTACGACACTTGCCTCGCAAGTGGATGTATTACGTTGTCGTTTACACAGCTTTCTCCCGCCTAGGCGCGAACATATAGGTACCGTCCTGTCTTGCGGCGAGCTTATGATGGTGGCTAAAAAGGCGATGTCGCGTTTTGCTCAAGACAGTCATCGTGAGTTTAATGTGAATGCTACACTCACCGGACTGCCGCCTAGCATGTTTTTGTTTCACGATATTGATTTTATCTTGCGGCTATTATATTTTGTGTGCAGCTTTGCCGGGGCTGAACAGCGTCCTGGGCAGGCAAGGCCACGGGTGAGTTTCACCATTAGCCCTGTGAGTAAACATCGTTGCGTTTCTCGGGTCATTCTTACCTTGGCAGGTAATCAGGTATTACCTAAAAACTTTGATCGTTTATATTTGGATTATTTTTGGAGTAATATTTTACCTCAAGGTTTGGCTAACTTGAATCAGGATATGGTTGATGCTTTGAAGTTAAGCGCCTGTTATTCGGTGGTTGTGGATACCACGATAGATGATTGTGGTAATACTACCCTTGTCTTTGAGCGCGTTACTTATTATTCCAGTGAGTATCGCTTTTTTAAGCATGCGCTGGAGACGCGTAAGAGCGTACCACCAGCGGATATTTTTTTTGTTGCTGATGACGATGAGTTAAACGCTAGAAAAATCGATAAGTTTGCAGCAAAAAATGCCGACTATGATTTTTGCAAACTACGAACAGAGCAGTTTACCGTCGGAGTTATGTGCCGTGCTAGCTGTCTTATCGTGAGTGATAATCTATCAGAAGCGAATAAAATGATGATTTATTCGGTGGTGCTCTCTGGGCCGCTTTTCCGTATTAAAATTGTTCAAATMGGGGTTGCACCTGAGGCATATCGCGAGAACGAGCGAGTCAAGTTGCTTGCTCTTGGTTTTGGTGACGATGAGTTGTTTGAGGCCTGTCTGTAGTCTTAGCTGTCGGTGTTAGTGCTGTTTAATCTATATTCGTGCGTAATAGTTTAGTTAGGTCACTCACAACATTGACTACTTGCTGTTCGATGTTGTTTGTATTGTCGTGAGTGGATTTTACTTGCCCGACAAAATTGTCGATCATCGACAGCATGTCTTCTTCTTGAGTTTCAGTTAAACCCATAATCATGCAGGCCTCTCGCAACTCACTTGATAGACTGTCGAGAATACGGCACATATCGTAATACTGATGGCTTAGGCTGGTTTTAATTGTTTTGATTTGATCAAAACTACGAACGATAGCTTTATTTAGTTCGCCCGATTGTTGCTTGGCTAATACTTCAATCGCTTTTAGGTTTTCAATCTGAGCACTTGTTGATTTAAGAATGATATGGAGGACGTCTTTTAACTCGCCATTACGAACCTCATTTTCAATGGGCATGTTATTGATAAGGGCGGATATTGCACCACTGTTGACGATGAGCTGTGGGCCCATCTCTATCAAGCTGCCTTTGTCGTGGCACATGGCGAGGACGTTTTCTTGTGGTGAATTAGCTTCACAGCCGTAAAAGATATGACCCTCCAGAGTGTTGATGGCGAGGCAGCTGTCGACGCCAAAACTGCTTAGAGTCTTTATGATGAGGTTTGCCAGTTCTTGGTAATTATTACACTGGATGCACTGCTCCATAAATTGCAAAATTTGCCCCATATCGCTGCACATTTTCATGGCTGACATGGCGGTATCCGAAGACTCCTTGGCTTGGTCCTTTAAATCGTGCTGTATGGCGTGAACCTCAATACTTAGGTGTATTTTGTGAAGCAGCTCTTCGGGTTGAAACGGTTTGGCTAGGAAATCAGTGCAACCGCTTTGGTAGCCGAGCATTTTGTCTTCGTAGCTTGAGGTTTCTGTCAGGATAATAATGGCAAAGCTGCTACTGCCTTGACTCAGTATTTTCAACTTTTTGCACAGCTCGTAGCCGTCCATATCGGGCAGGTTCCGCTCTAACACGACGACGCAGGGCGATTTAAACTTCACCATTTCCAAGCATTCGCTGGCGCTATATACGCAAAGGACTGTCATTTCGTCTTCGAGCATGCACTCGAGGATTTCCTGGTGAACCGGGTCTGAATCGACGATGAGGGCGAGATTGTTTCCAGTGTCCAATATTGAGATCCAAGCTTGAGTTGTAGTTTTGAGTTGTAGCTTAGTAAGTTTAGCAAAACTTATGGTGTTTGCAGGCCTTCTCTGATATCTAGAGGCTGTATTGATGAATGACTGGTGAGTGAGTTATAGCGAGGAGCGAGGTTATTTGTTGGCGGCTCTTTTAGGTCGAGCCGGGTGGCTAAGCATTTAACGTATTACTTTGTTGTGGCGTGTTGCGAGACTTGTCTTTTCCTCGCTTGAGCGCAGTATATTGCGAGTATTGATTTTTTGTGGAAGTGTTAGATCAATACTAATGCAGTATCGAGCTTATTGTGCTCGAATTCCGCAGTCACTATAGCTTACAATGAGATAAACCTATAATCGATATCGATTGCTCATATCGCACCGTTGTGAGTAGGTAATCAACTATACTAACAATCAACGATAGCGTAACTGAGAGCAGCCATCCAATATGGCGATACCCCCTTTTTCGACCCGTCGTCGGGATCACTTATTGAAATATGTATTTTGTGCATATTTCCTGCTTTGCTCGTCTATCTGTTGGAGCAGTACCTTTGGTGAAGATCGTGCTGCCAAAGATAAGCGTGTCACTTTTAGCCACCTCGAACACCGCCAAGTAGATTCGATTGGCCCACAGGTTATTAGTATTCAAGATCGCCAAGGCTTCATGTGGTTTGGTGGTGAGCGTGGTTTAGCGCGTTATGACGGCTATCGCTTGCGTACGTATCGCAGTGTCGTTGGTGACTCTAGCAGCCTTAGTAGTAACATGGTCTTTGATCTTTTTGTGGATAGTTTAGGCCAGCTGTGGGTCGGAACCGGGAATGGTGTCAATCGCTATAACGCCAGCACGGATAGCTTTACGCGCTATATGTACGT